>CAZFZB010000095.1:0-4002 GCA_964523415.1 uncultured Chromatiaceae bacterium
CCTTGATGGCTAGCCATTTAGTCAGAACCTCCGCCAGTGCCTGCCGACTTACCGGCTTGGAAATGTAGTCACTCATACCGGCCTCCAGGCAGCGCTCCCGGTCGCCCTGCATAGCGTGGGCGGTCATGGCGACAATAGGCAGGGTGAAGGAGGCTGGCACCCCCGCTGCCTCCTCAGCCTTGGCATTCATGCGGCGGCATCGGGCCTGCCACATGATGAGTTCATCACTCCTGATTTTTTTAGTTGCCTCGATCCCGTCCATTACCGGCATTTGAATGTCCATCAGCACCAGGTCATAGGGAAGCAGTTCCAGTGCCTTGAGCGCTTCTACCCCATTGGCCACGGCATCGGCGCGCAGTCCCATTTTCCTTAGCATGCCCAGGGCCACCATCTGGTTGATGACGTTGTCCTCGGCCAGCAGAATACGGGCCTTTCGTCCGGAGGTCAGGGTAAGGGTCGGAGGTGCCAGGGGGCGCGTTTCGCCAGGATCTGGCGTCGGTTCGACGCTCGTGCGATTCCTCAGGGCCAGGGAAAGTGCGGACTTGAGTTCCTGATGCCGGATCGGCTTGATCAGGTAAGCCGCAAAACCGATCTCAAGGAAGCGCCGGGCGTCACCCCTTGTTCCCAGGGATGTCAGCATAACCATCCGGGTTGCGGCCAACCGCTTATCTGACAGAATAATCCTACCCAGGGTTTCGCCGTCCATGCCCGGCATTTGCATATCGATCACGGCAACCTGGAAGGGATCCTGCTCGTCCAACGCCTGATTGAGGGCCCGGAGAGCACCGGGGCCATCCTCCACCTCCAGGGGACGCATGCCCCACGAGGCCAAGCGGGTGGTCAGAATTTCGCGATTCGTGGTGTTGTCGTCAACGATCAGCACCCGTACACCCTGCATCTCGGCAAGGGGAAGACTGTCCGGGCGGGCTCTGTTAGCCTGCCTGCCAAACTCGGCGGTAAACCAGAATTCCGAGCCCTTCCCCTCTTCACTGGTGACGCCGGCCTCGCCATTCATCAGTTTGGCCAGTTGTCTGGAAATGGCCAGACCCAACCCGGTTCCCCCATACTGGCGCGTGGTGGAGGCATCTACCTGGCTGAACTTGTCGAAGAGCATGCCGATCTTGTCAGGTGCTATGCCAATGCCTGTATCGCGCACCGCAAATCGCAGCAAGACACGGTCTTCATCTTCCTCCAGCAGTGAGACCCGGATTGCCACCTCACCGGCCTGGGTAAACTTGACGGCATTGCCCGTTAGATTGGTAAGGATCTGTCTCAGCCGCCCCGGATCCCCCCGCAGCAGGGTGGGCACATCCAGATCCACGGCGCATAGCAACTCCAGACCCTTTTCGTAGGCACGCAGGGCCAGGGTAGCGGTAAAGTCCTCCATCAGATCCGACAGATCGAAGTCCAGGATCTCCAGATCGAGTTTACCCGCCTCGATCTTTGAGAAATCGAGTATGGCATTGATCAGGGAAAGTAGGGATTCACCACTGGTGCGGACCGTCTCCGCATAGCGTCGCTGCTCTTCGTTCAGTTCCGTATCCAGCAGCAATCCGGTCATGCCGATAACCCCGTTCATCGGGGTCCGGATCTCATGACTCATATTGGCCAGGAACTCGCTCTTGGCGGCGCTGGCCATCCTAGCCTGCTCCGCCATGGCGTTGGCCCGGGCGGTCGCCTCCAGGAGATCCTCGTTCTTCTCACGCAGTGCCACCTCCTGGGCACGGATGCCCGCGTCGGTATGGTGCAGCAGGACATAAATGAATCCCAGCAGCAACATCAGCAGTACCGAGCCCACGGTACCACCCAACAACAAGAGGCGCGCAAAATCGGCCTTGTCGGCCGTGATGTCCTGAAGGATCAGGAGGTCTCCGACTTGCTTGTCCGAGGCGTCACGCAAGGGCGATGCGGATACCAGCCAATCCTTGCCGTCGGTGGCAATCTCCTGGTAAGTTTCATCCTTGCCGGGATTGTCCTCAGCAAGCTGATCCGCCCAGGCAACGAAGGCAACGGGCAAGTAACCTTGGGAGGCGTAGCTGACCGCACCCTGGGCCAACTGGTCCCAGTCGGCCTCCCGACCCAGCATGCCCATGCCCTCCTCCCAAGTGCGCCGGGTAAGGTATTCCTTGTAAATCACCACCGCCAGTTGGGTGCCGGAGTGAGGGGTGATGGCCTGCAGCACGTCCTCGATCTCCTTACCCAGTTCTACATAACCGACCAGCGACCCATTGGCATAGACGGGCTGCACCACGCGCAGGGTAAAGGTGCCCAGAGGTCCCAACTCGATGCCAGAGGCCAGCTTGCCGGACCGTTCGGCCTCCTGCGCCGTGAAACGGTCGATCCGGTCACCATGTTTCTCGGGTTTGTGGACCCGCAGCAGGCAGATTCGCTTGGCATCGAAAAAATAGAAATGGGTGAGATGGCTTTCCCGATTCATCGTCTCGAACACGGGCCGCCAGTCTGCCAGGAGGCGGTCAGCATCCCCTTCGCTCAGCGCCTGCTGCACTGATTTGTCAGCAGCAATCAACTGGGTCGCCATAGCCAGGCCAAATGCCTGTTCCTTCAGTGTGATCTGGAGATTGGTGGTAACCTCGGCGGCACGGATGACGATAGCTCGATTAAGTTGATGCTGATGCTGGCGCCAGAGGAGAACCCCCGCCCCCACCATTACTACCATGACCATCAGCGCCAGAGGTGGCAGAAGTTGGGACAGGACGGGCTTGGGTGAGGCAGCCAGACGCCGGGTGACGGTCATGGCGACGACAATGCCGATGAAGATGATCACCATCAAACCCAGGGGCAGGGCTATCCTGGCGGCCAACTCCCATTGCCAGTGACTGGCATCGATGTCCATGCCCAGGACGGCGAGCAGATCCCCGCTACCCTTGTAGGCCCCGGCGCAGATAATCAGATCATCCACCCGCTCGATAAAGGTAGTCTTGGGTTGGATCTTGTGGGTGGTTGGATTCTCGTATTGGTAATCGACCCAGCCGCTTCCCTTGGAAAGGGCAATCTCCTGTATCTCCCTACGAAAATATTTACCCCCAGACCAATCCTTCTTGTCGAGCAGATTCTGACCCACCAGTTCCGGTTTCACCGGATGGGCCTGCATGGTCATGCCCAGGTCGTAGGCAAAGACATAGAGGCTCTTCTTGCGAAACTCTCCCTGGGGGTTATTGCATTCCTCAAGGAAACGCTCGCGGCCGTTCTTCCGGTAGAAATCGACGGCCTTGCGTACCATCGCTTGAGCCTCGTCAGGAGTGACGAGGCCGGAGAGGGCCATGGCGGTATCATTGATCGGAACCAGCCCCGAGACCCAGGTACCCCAACGATCAGCGACGGGGCCCTCCACGGCCTCGACCCTGGTCTCGAAAACATTGTGAGTGGTTTCCGAGGCCTCCTCATAGATCTGTCCGGGTGGCGAATAGTCCTCCGAGCTGGAGGGCTCGCTGTCCACGTAGAAGAATACCGTGCCATCTGCCTGACGACCCAGGAGATAGGCAAACCGGCATTGGGGACTCGCTGCGCAAATGGCGGCCAATTGTTCCTTGAGACGTTGGTATTCAGGGCGTTCCAGGTCCGCATCCGTGCCACTGAGGGCTTGGATTTGCTCGACGTTCACCGCCTGCATCGCTATGCGCGTCCGCAGCAGCAGGTCAAGACGCATCTCATGGTCGGCCTGTACCACCAGCCACCAGGTGAACAGGGTCCCTAGGCACAAAAGAGCCATCAGCACCACCAGCAGGCGGTGCCTTTTCAGACCCTGAAAATGGGAGACCTGACGTTCCATCGGAGGGGGACCCGTACCTTAGCTCGCTGGGGCTATACCCCAGATGGCGCTGGCATAATCGGTTACCGAGCGGTCACTGGAAAAGCGGCCGATCTGGGCCACGTTGAGGATGGATTTTCGCGCCCAGTCCCCTTCGTCTCCAAAGCAACGCCCCACCGCATCCTGGGCCCGGAGATAGGCTGGGAAGTCGGCCAGGACCAGGTAGGGGTCGT
>CAZFZB010000095.1:4102-11239 GCA_964523415.1 uncultured Chromatiaceae bacterium
GCATCCTGGGCCCGGAGATAGGCTGGGAAGTCGGCCAGGACCAGGTAGGGGTCGTGGGCAAGTAATGCATCCATGAGTCCAACGAAGCGCCCGGGTTCCTCCGGGGAGACCCCTCCGGCGCGGATCAGGTCGATGGTCCGCTTGAGGTCGGGGTCAGCCTGGTAATGGGCCCGCGGGTCGTAGCCGCTCGCCTTGAGGCGGGTTGCCTCCGGCTCGGTCAGACCGAAGACAAACATGTTCTCCCGACCCACGGCCTCGCAAATCTCGATGTTGGCCCCATCCATGGTGCCTATGGTGAGGGCTCCGTTGAGGGTGAACTTCATGTTGCCCGTTCCTGAGGCCTCGGTCCCGGCGGTGGAGATCTGCTCCGAGAGGTCACTGGCGGGAAAGATGCGCTCGGCAAGTGACACCCCGTAGTTGGGCAGGAATACCAGCTTGAGCAGGCCCCGGGTCGTCGCATCGCTATTGACGAGGCGGGCAACGTCGTTGGCCAGCTTGACGATCGCCTTGGCGGTGGCATACCCGGGGGCGGCCTTACCGGCAATGATGACGGTGCGGGGGGTCCAATTGCCATTGGGCTGGTCCTTGATGCGCAGGTAGGTCGCGAGCACCCGCAGCACGTTCATCAACTGACGTTTGTATTCGTGCATACGTTTGACCTGCACATCGAACAGGCTCTGGGGGTCCACATCGACCCCGACCAACTCGGTAATGCGTTGGCCCAACACCTGGGCGTTGAGCCGCTTGAGGGTCCACCAGGTACTGCGGAAGGCGGCGTCCTCAGCGAGCGGGACCAGGCGGGTGAGTTGCTCCAGATCGGTGATCCAGGCCGGGCCTATGGCCTCGGTGATAAAGCGGGCAAGGGCCGGGTTGGCCTGATAAAGCCACCGCCTCTGGGTCACCCCATTGGTGATGTTGACGATCTTCTCAGGCCACAGGGCGTGAAAGTCCGGGAACAGGTCGCGCTTGAGCAGGTCGGTATGAAGTTGCGCTACGCCGTTGACCGCATGAGTGCCCACCAGGGCCAGATTGGCCATGCGGATGCGCTTGCAGTCGCCTTCCTCGAAAATGGACAGGCGTCGCACCCGTTCCCAGTCCCCTGGCCAGCGGGACATGACCTGATCCAGAAAGCGGCGGTTGATTTCGCCGATGATCTCGACGTGGCGTGGCAACAGACGCTCGAATAACCCGGCGTCCCACCGCTCCAGGGCCTCTGGCATGAGCGTGTGATTGGTATAGGCACAGGTGCGGGTCGTGATCTCCCAGGCCGGGTCCCAGCCCAGACCATGGATGTCCATGAGCAGCCGCATCAGCTCCGGGATGGCCACTACCGGGTGGGTATCGTTGAGATGCACGGCCTCACGGGCCGGGAGCTGGCGCAGATCGCCACAATCAGCCATGAAGCGCGCCAGGATGCGCTGCAACGAGGCACTGACAAAAAAGTACTGCTGCTTGAGGCGCAGTTCCTTGCCAGCAGCGGTGTTGTCGTCCGGGTAAAGAACCTTGGAGATGGTTTCGTCCAAGGCCTTCTCCTCCACCGCTCGCAGATAATCGCCATGGTTGAAGTAACTCAGATTGAAGGAGTCGCTGGCCACTGCCCCCCATAGGACCAAGGGGTTGGCCACGCCATTGCGAAAGCCCGGGATGAGCATCTCATAAGGTAGGGCGGAGACGGTGTCCGCCGGGTGCCAAACCACCTTCAGGTTGCCCTTGCTGTCCTCCTGATACTCGGTGTGGCCACCGAAGCCAATGAGGTAAACCTCCTGGGGCCGAGGGGTTTCCCACGGGTTGCCGAGGAAAAGCCAATTGTCGGGACATTCCACCTGCCAGCCATCGCGGATTTCCTGGCGAAACATGCCATATTCATAGCGAATGCCGTAGCCACAGGCAGGGAGGCGCCGGGTGGCCAGGGAATCAAGATAGCAGGCAGCCAGGCGTCCCAAGCCGCCATTGCCTAACCCCGCGTCGTGTTCCTGCTCGTAAACGTCCTCAAGAACCATCCCCAAACCATGGATGGCCTCGCGGGCCTCGTTCTCCAGATCGAGGTTGAGCACGGCGTTCTGCAGGGCACGTCCAGCCAGAAATTCCAGGGACAAATAGTTGACACGTTTGGAGCACTGGTCGCGGTAGCGCTGCTCAGTACGCAGCCAATCGTCCATCAGGCGCCGACGCACCGCCAAGGCCAGGCTATGGTACTTGTCGTAGGCCTGAGCCCGATCAGGTTCTCGTCCGAGGGCAAGACGCAGGGATAGGAGACACTCCTGGGTCATGGTGAGCCCACCCAAGGCAGCGTCGATCCTGGCGGAATCTTTCTTTGAAGCCATTGTTCCTACCCCCCCATGCTGCGTCTGACTGATACTGACCTGCCTTGAGACAGGCCGCCCAAATACCCTGCCACACTCGCTCCATCACCCTAGCCGGTTTTAAGGTGTAGCGTGGTGGAGTATGTCGCAGTACCGAAAAAAAGGATAGCCAGGCGAGGAGACGTCGCTTCGATGACGCGTCAGGTTGGTCGGAAAGGGCCGATAAGCAGGGACCAGCCATGGTTGGCCCAATGACCATCAGGCCGCACGAGAATCCAGGAAGCGCTGTAATTCCTTGTTGGTGGCCGCCAAGAGACGTTGAAATTCGGGGAAGACCTCGGCCCCTCGGCCCAGATTGCCTTCCCGTCCGCATTGCTCGAGCTGAAAGGCAACCTCGTGGAGCGGCTCATTGCCAATGTTACCCGTGGCGCCCTTGATGGAGTGGGCGTGGTAACGCAAGGCCTCGGCATCGCCGCGCTCCAGGGCCATGGCGATCTCCTGTTGCAGTTTTGCCGACTCGGTCTGATAAACCTCGGCAATCTCGGCAGCCAGTTGCCTGTCGTTGTCCAAGCGTTCGAGCAGGTCCTGAATATGGAAGGCCCTTTCGGGTAACGCGGCGGGCTCCGGTCGTTTCGTTGCCGCCTCGGCTTCCGGCTTGGCGACCTTCAGGTGGAACGCCAGGACCTCGGCCAGGAGTTTGCGTTGCACTGGTTTAGTCAGAAAGTCGTCCATTCCTGCCGCCATGCAACGTTCCCGGTCGGAAAGGGTGGCGAAGGCGGTCATGGCGATAATGATCTTGTGCTCACCAGTACTGGCCTCGTGGCGACGGTACTGGCAAGTCGCCTCCAAGCCATCCATGTCTGGCATCTGCACATCCATCAATACCAGGTCGTAGGGGACGGTGAGGAGGGCATTGAGGGCCTCCTGACCATTACTAACCGCATCGGCACGGTAGCCTAGCTGCCTAAGCATGGCCAGGGCGACCTTCTGGTTAGTAGCATTGTCATCGGCCACCAGGATGCGGAAGGGCCGTCCAGGGGCATGTTTGCCGGATTCCGCCGGCTTGCTGCGGGCGGGGACATGGGCCTTGCGCGAGGGGGTACGTTCCTCGAACAGGCGCAGCAGGGTGCGCTGCAGGGCGGAACGTTTGATCGGTTTGGAGAGGAAGGCGGCAAAGCCGGCCTTCTCCAGGGCGGCGGCATCGCCAATCTGATGGCGCGAGGAGAGCATGACCAGTTTGGGTGAGCCGAATTCGCCGTTGGCGAGAATGGTCTTACCGAGCGTCAAGCCGTCGGTATCCGGCATCATCATGTCGAGGATGACGATCTCCATCGGATGACCGTCGTTGAGTGCCTCCTTGAGCCGCAAGATGGCCTGATCAGCATTGTCTGCCTGTTGGACTTGGCAGCCGAAGGCGCCCAGATATTCCCGAAAGACGCGCAGATTGGTGGCGTTGTCGTCCACGACAAGGACGTGCTTGCCTATCAGGGACAGGCTGCCCTGATCGAGGGGTTTGACCGTGGCGTCCACCTGGAAGGGAATGGAGAACCAGAAGGTAGAGCCCTTGCCCGGGTTGGAGTCCATGCCAATGGATCCGCCCATCATCTCGGCGAGGCGTTTGGAGATAGCCAGGCCCAGCCCAGTACCACCATAACGCTTGGTGGTGGTGGCATCCACCTGGGAAAAGGAACGGAAGAGGCGGTCGCGATGCGATTCGTGTATGCCGATGCCCGTGTCAATGACCCGGAACATCAGCTGACAATGTTCGGGATCGTCCCCCTCGTCGATCCGCTTGATCTCGATGGCAACCTCGCCGCGCTCGGTGAACTTGATGGCGTTGCCGGTCAGGTTCACCAGGATCTGGCGTAGCCGCCCGGCATCGCCGCGCAGGCGCACCGGTATATCCCGTGGCAGCAGGCAGGTAAACTCTAGCCCCTTCTCATCCGCACGCTGGGCCAGGAGGTCAGCCACGTCCTCTACCGTGGTGCGAAGATCGAAACCGGCCACCTCCAATTCCAACTTATTAGCCTCGATCTTGGAGTAGTCGAGGATATCGTTGATGACCGTGAGCAGGGCGTCCCCGGAACTACGGATGGTCTCGACATACTCCCGCTGGTCCTCGTCCAGGGAGGTATCCAGAAGCAGACCGGTCATGCCGATGACCCCGTTCATAGGGGTACGGATCTCGTGACTCATGCTGGCCAGGAACTCGCTCTTGGCCTGGCTTGCCGCCTCGGCTGCCTCCTTGGCCCGGAGCATGGCCTCGGTGGCGCGCCGACGCTGGCTCACATCGCGGATGCTGGAGCGCTGCCCCAGGCACGTGCCGTCGAGGTCATAGATAGGCTGCCAGGACAACGCCGCCCACAGGATCTGGCCGTGCTTGTGAACCAGGCGGAATTCGAGGTCCTGGCCCTGGCTGAGGCCACAATTCTCCAGAGCCTGCCGCAGGGTGGGCCGGTCCTCTGGGTGGACCATGGGCAAGGGATAGTCCGGCATACGCAGGCATTCCTCCACGGTATAGCCGGTGAGGCGCTCCACCGCGGGGTTGACCCATAGCAGGCGACCCTTGGGATCGGTCCAGTTTTCCCAGTCATAGGTGTAATTGGCAATGGCCCGGAACTCCCGCTCGCCCTTGACCAGGGCCTGCTCGGCGCGGACACGCTCGGCGATCTCCGCCTCCAGGGCCTGATTCTTTTCCTGAACCTCGCGCTCACGCCGCGCCGACTCGCTGAGGTGGGCCTCCAGGGCGGCGGTGCGCAGATTGAGCCGGAAGACCATGACCACCCCGATCAGGATCAGGGTGGCAAGGATGGCCATGCCGAGCATCTGTTGCCAGGGTTGGACCCGACTCTCGACCTTGGACAGGGGGGCGATCTCCACCAGATGCAGGGGTGTGCCCTCCACCGGGGCTACCGAGGCGAGCATGGCAACCGGGCCATTTGGCCCCTGAGCCCTGTAGCGGATGATCTCGCGAGTGGGTGCGTCGGTCGGGAAGCGAAGGTCCGCCAGCAGGGGGTTGGGCCTTCCTCCTACCGATTCCAGGCCCTCGCCCGTAACCGTCACCAACAGTGACGAAAATGCCTCCTCCTGGTCGTCGTTGGCCAGCAGGACGTGGTAGAGATCCTTAGGGTTGAGCCAGGCCAGGATCTGGCCGGCATACTGGTCCTTGAAATAATAGGCGATGGAGCCGAGCAGGGCACTGCCCCTGGCCTGGGTAACGATGGCCCCTTTGCGCAGGTCGGGGTCGACCAGGGCCTTAAGGGTGGCCTCCTCATCCCACCCCGGGGCGTCGCTGGTGTCCACCAGGATACTCCCCTCGGGATCGAGGAGCAGGATGCGTCGGTAGATGGCGGTCCCGTCGATGCGCTTGCGCTCCATCAGCGCCAGGAAGTTGGTCTTGATGAAGCGCAGATCGGCCTTCTGGGACAGGAAGATGCCCTTGGCCTGGTTGTCGGAATAGACCAGGATCTCGCGGGATAGGATGAGGTTCTGCAAATCATCCATGCGTTCCGCAAAGAAATAGGCCAGGGCCCCCGCGCGCCGCTCGGTCTCCTGATGGATCTTGTCGCGCAAGAGTTCTTGCAGGCCGGCTGCGGCCTGAAAGTTACTGTAGAGCAGGAAGACGACATAGCCCAGCAGGGTCAACCCCGCCAGGATGGTGACGACGGCATTCTGGCGGGAAAGTGTTGCTGTGGGCGGGAGGGTCATCGCCTGGATACGACCTCAAGGATGGGATCAGGTCTGTCGCAACCCGGCTGGAGCCCCGGCTTCGCCTTGGCAGACCGGGGCCAACCGGCGAGGCTAGTGTTTGGCAGCGAGGAAGTTCGGGAAGTAGTCGGAGACGAAGGGGTAGTACTTCTCTACCAGGGACTTAAAGCTGCCATCGGCACGCATCTCGGCCAACATCTTGTCGAACTCGGCGCGTAATTGCGGTGAGTCCTTCCGAAAGGCCGGGGCCATATCCTGCTCCTCACTCACTGGGCCTATGATCTTCATCTCCCCGGGCCACTTCTGCAGGGCCACCAAGGCATCGGGGACATCGAGCAGGGTCAATTCGGACTTATTGGCTATCATAGCCGGGGCCAGCTCGTTGAGACCGCCTTCGAAGAGCGTGATCTTGGCCCCGGTCTTCTCGATATCGTACAGGCTCGGGTCCAGGCAGGTCCCGACCTTGCCCATCAAGGACTTGTCCTTGAGTACCGACTTGGTGGCAAGGATGTCATCGGCCAGGGACCGGGTGGGACGGACCGGCGATACCGGGGAGTCGGAGCGCGAGACCAGCCAGACCTGGTTGGGGAAGGTTACGCCCCCGAAGTTCACCACCTTCTCCCGCCAGGGGATGACGGTCACCCCGTTGGCCAATACATCTCCCTTGATGGGGACCTCAGCAAGCACCTCGATATCGTCGCCGTGGACCTTGATCTTGTGACCAGTGAGGTCACCAAAGGCTACCGGCCAATCGGTCTTGACATATTCGTAGCGTACCCCAAGGCGTTTGGCGAGGAGTTGCATCAGCTCCACATCCATGCCGTCACCAGCACCGGTGACGAAATTGGCATAGGGAATACCTAAGTGGCGCAGAACGCCAGCCGCCTTGATTTCATCGAGGTCGATGACGGCGGCCCTGGCTGCGGGTACCGACAAGGTCATAGCCAGGGCGAACAGAAAGGCGGACGCAAGGCGACCGCGGGGAGATTGGGTCTGGGTGGTCATCGCATCCTCCTTGGAAGGGTTTTTGCTGTATGAAGGCTGGGGAGGAGTAAAGGGGTAGGAATTCCCACCACTTTGGCGACGATAACACCCCAAGAAGAGTCACTGCAAGGGCAAGGCGCGA
>CAZFZB010000096.1:0-11080 GCA_964523415.1 uncultured Chromatiaceae bacterium
ACTCGGTACTGCGGTGCCGAGCACACACCCACCCCACGTCACACCGGAAGCCATACCCATGACACCGACCACTACACCACGTCCGGTCCGTGTTTCGACCGTTCTCGCCGCAACTCTGTTGCTGATTGCTTGCTCTGGCTCGGGTGAAGACGTTCGCGTAACCCTCTGCAAAGACATGGTTGCCGTGAAGCTGGCTGGCACCGGCACGGTGAACTGGAACGAGGCGACGACGGAGACGCGGGGGAAAGAATATGCAGCCGCCAAGCTGAGCTAGTCGGGCCCGGGCGGTCAGGGTACGGCCTCCTGTTATTACAACTACAACGTGATCGAAGACACCGCGCTGGCGCTCGCCGATCCGCTCTCTCCCTTCTCCACATCACCGTCCAAGATGCTGTTCAATGGCAATGCCCTATCGAGGCCGGATTTGGCGGAGACCGTCACGCAAGCGATGCTGGGGCGAGGGCGATCGCTGATCGACGCGGCAAAGAATGCGTTGAAATGAGCCACTAGCTTGCGGTGACTAAGGAACCGCATCGGTCACGAACGATGCGGTTCGCAGGCTCACCGCATCCTACGGGCTTCATCCGGGAGTACGGGACTATGAACCCCGGCGCGCCCAACGATGGGCCACACGGCCGGACCTGAATTACACTTCAAGCGTCTCTGCAATTCATAGAGCCCGCAGCATGCGCAGCACCATCACTTCGCGTACCCAGACCGTTATCCCGCCCGAGATCCACAACCGCTTCAAGCTGAGTCCGGCCGACCGCCTGGAGCGGGCAGCGGCCATCATGGCCAGGCATCGCCTGTCCCTGGCCGACGCCTGGATCGCCGCCTGTGCCTTGCTCCAAGGCGCCCAACTTGTGCATAAAGACCCGGAGTTCCTGGGCCTGCCCCTGGACCAGATCCTCCTGCCCTTTAAGCCTTTAAGCCAACTCAGGCATAGGCCGGCGCGAAGGCCTTTTGCGGATCCTCCACCGGACCATCGTCGCCCCAGTAGGGCGAGAGCTTGCGCAGTCGGGCGACGATGTCGGGCACTGCGGCGATGACCAGGTCCATTTCGTCGAGGGTGTTGTAGCGCGACAGGGTGAAGCGCGTGGTGCCGTGAGCGGCGGTGAAGGGGATGCCCATGGCGCGCATGACGTGGCTGGGCTCCAGGGAGCCGGAGGTGCAGGCGGAGCCGGACGAGGCGGCGATGCCGAGCTTGTTCAGGAGCAGCAGGATGGCCTCGCCCTCGATGTACTCGAAGGCGATGTTGCAGGTGTTGGGCAGGCGGTTGTTAGGGTCGCCGGTGACGAAGCAATTCGGCACCGCAGCGAGGATGCCCTGCTCCAGGTGGTCGCGCATGGCCCGCACGAAGGTTTTTTCGTACTCAAGGTGCTCCTGGGCCAATTGGCAGGCGACGCCCAGGCCGATGATGGAGGCGGCGTTCTCGGTGCCGGCGCGGCGCCCGCGTTCCTGGTGCCCGCCGCGCAGCAGAGGCCGGAAGCGGGTCCCGCGGCGGAGATAGAGCACGCCGATGCCCTTGGGCGCATGGAGCTTATGCCCGGACAGCGACAGCATGTCGATGGACGTGCCCTTGAGGTCCATGGGCACCTTGCCCACCGCCTGGACCGCGTCGGTATGGAACATGACCCCGGCGGAGTGGGCCAGCTCGGCCATCTCCTCGACCGGGAACAGGGTGCCGGACTCGTTGTTGGCCCACATGACGGAGACGATGGCGACCTTGTCCGAGAGCAGGTCCATATACTCGCGCATGTTGAGCCGGCCCTTGTTGTCCACCTTGAGATAGTGGACCTTGTAGCCCTCCTTCTCCAGGTGTTCGCACAGGGCCAGAATCGCCGGGTGTTCGACCACGGTAGTGATGATCTCCTTGCGGTCCGGCTGGGCGCGCAAGGCGGAGAGGATGGCGGTGCTGTCGGATTCGGTGCCACAGGAGGTAAAGACGATCTCGGAGTCCAGTTCGGCGCCCAGCAGGGCCTGGACCTGGCCGCGGGCGATCTTGATGGCGCGGCCTACGCGGTCGCCGAACTGGTGCATGGACGAGGGGTTACCGAACTGCTCGGTAAAGAAGGGCAGCATGGCCTCCAGCACCTCGGGGGCGACCATGGTGGTGGCATTGTTGTCCAGGTAGATACCGTTACTGGGCATGGCGTGGCCTCGTGCTGTCGAAGGGTGGAGATTGGGGAAACACTGTCCTGTGGGAGCGGCGCCCGCGCTGCGGTGGTCAGATTTCCAGCGACTTCTCTGGAAGACGCTGCATCGGGCTGGGCCCCCAGGGATGGGGACATGCCGGGGGCGCAGGAGCAGGCCCCAGCGTGACGCCCCCCCGCTGGGCAGCGCCTAGGCGCTCCGTTGCATCGCGCTGGCGGGCAGGACGCGGACGAACTCGCCTAGGTCCTCGACGATGTGCTGCTGGACGCCATCCAGGGTAGCGGAGGCCATCTGGCAGCCGACGCAGGCGCCCTTCATGTTGACGTAGACGTTCTTGCCGTCGATCTCGACCAGCTCCACGTCACCGTGATCGCGCTGCAAGTTCGGGCGGATGGCCTCGATGGCCTGCTCGATGCGGCGGATGCGCTCCAGGGTGCCGAGCTTCTTGGGCTTGGGCGCGGCGCCCAGGGGCGGGGCCGTGGGGTCGAAGGTCTCGCCGCGCTCGGCCAGGACCCGCATCAGGATCTCTTCGATACCCTCGTGGCAGGCGGAGCAGCCGCCGCCGGCCTTGGTGTAGTTGGTCACGTCTTCCACGGTGCGCAGGCCGCTGGTGCGGACGGTCTCCTCGATGAGCACCGTGTCCACCGCAAAGCACTTGCAGACCAGGGCGCCTTCCTCGTGGTCGTCGCTCCAGACCTCGCCGCGGTAGTTGGCCACCGCCGCCTGGAGGGCCTCGCGGCCCATTACGGAGCAGTGCATCTTCTCCGGCGGCAGGCCATCGAGGTAGTCGGCGATGTCCTGGTTGCTGACCTTGAGGGCATCGTCCAGGCGCATACCCTTGATAATCTCGGTGAGTGCGGAGCTGGAGGCAATGGCCGAACCGCAGCCGAAGGTCTGGAAACCAGCGTCCAGGATGGTCTCGGTCTCGGGATCGACCTTCAGGCTCAACCGCAGGGCGTCGCCGCAGGAGAGCGAGCCCACGTCACCGATGGCGTTGGCTTCGGCTACGGCCCCCGCGTTACGCGGTGCGAAGAAGTGCTCTTTGACCTTTTCCGAATAGTCCCACATGGCGTTTTCCCCCAGGCTGTGGTTAGGCGGAGAATGACTTGCCGCAGCCGCAGCTGCCCGCGGCGTTGGGGTTGGTGAACTTGAAACCGCTGCCATCCATGCCGTCCTGGAAATCCACCGTCACCCCGTTGAGCAGGGGCGCGCTATAGGGGTCAACGAAGACCTCGAGGGACCCGCAGGCCACGACCAGATCGTCGATTTTGGAGGCCGACTCCAGAGCGATGGCGTACTGCATCCCGGAACAACCGCCGCCGGTTACGGAGATCCGCAGACCGGCGACGGGCTCTTCTGCCCCATTGATGAAACGGCTAACGGCCTTCTGGGCGCTCTCGGTTAGGGTCAACATGGATGGTCTCTCCGCTGAGGTGGAATGGCTTGAGTCTTGCTTCGACTCTTGTGTAGGTCGAAGCAAGCCCTGTGCCAGGGGCCGTCTTTCGATGAACTACTTGTTTTTGATCGCCTTTGTCGGCCGAGCCCGGGGCCACTGTCGCAACGCCGACAGCGGTTCCGACGGGGGCAAGGTCGTAAAGCAGACAAAGCCACCAACCCCAGCGGAGTCACCATGGATCTCAGCCAACTCAACCCGGGCGATGTCGTCTACGCGACCACCGCCATCCTCAACGACGGGGGCATTCCGGACCTGGAGGAGGGCGCCCTCCTGGCCGACGCGGGCACCCGCGGGGTCATCGTCAACATCGGGCATCTGGAAGAGGACCCAACGCGGACCATTTATCTGGTGCGCTTCGAGGGTGAGGGGCTGGTGCTGGGACCCCCGACCGGATGCTGGCCGGAAGAATTGCGGGTTGAGGGGGAAGAACGAATGCGCGTGGGGTGATGGGGATACACCCGGTCTGCCGAGCAACGCCGCTTCCACGTTCGTTATCGTCCTGCAAAGAATCGCAGATCAGGTGTCCGGCCCAAGGGTCCCGTCATAGAGTTGCTTGAAGCGACTGTCCAATTCGGAGAGGTCCCGATCGAGCGCAGTCAGCGCCGCACACCCCGGGTAGCGCCCTTGCACAGCCCCGGCATACCAGGCGACCATGTCGCGCTTGAGGTCTTCCCGTCGGGCGAAGGTCGCGGCAATGGCTTGGCGCAGCCGTTCCATCGGCGTCAGCCTTAGATCCGCGATGCAGTACCCGACTCCAGTCTCGAAGATACGGGTGCCGCCACCCTCCGAGACCGTGGCCCGAAGGGCATCAGGGTTGCGCACCCGCACCCCGGCCAGGTAGTCCACCCCCCAGTCCGCCAGGGCCTCGACCCAGGGGACCGTCGGCCCCATCAGCACCAGATGGGCGTTGCGGGCCAGTTCGGCGAGACGCGGGAAGGTCTTGTTGACCAGGCTGGTGGCGGTGAGGAAGACCCAGTCAGCCTGCGGGAGCAGGTACTCGGCGGCGGGATCCGGGTGGTCACCATCGCCGGGCTGGCGCTCCAGGACGGTGAGGTTCCAGCCGAGATCCAGATCGTCGAGCCCGGGGTAGCGTCCGACGACCACCACCCGTTGTCCGGTCAGTTCGGACCGGAAGTGCTCGAAGACTGCGAGGTTGGCGGGGCAGGTTGGCCAGAGGGGAACTGCGGAGGCGGCCAGGTCCGAATCCGGATTGCGCAGGGCGTTGAGGGCAGCCATGCCAACGGTGGCCTCGTAGGGGTCCCAAGAGCGCAGCCAGCGGGCCAGATCGCACAGGGGCCGGCCGCCGAGCGTACCGGGCCAGGGCAGGGTGCGGGTGGGAGTTCCGGGACTCATGGCGAGGCCCAGGCCGCCTTCATCGTCCCGACACAGGGTCCAGGTCAGCCCGATGAGGACCTCGGCGGCGGCAGGGCCGGTGGGCAGCTCGGCGAGCAGGAGGTCGTAGAGGCCCCAGGGCGCGTCGGACACCGGGTCCATGGGGTCAGGCCAGCATGGGCATGAGCCTGGGTTCGGCGCGGATGTCGTCACCCCGGCCCCAGGCATTCACAGCCTCCACGAACCAGCCCGGCCGCTTGGGGTGGCTGCGGATCACGTCGTGTTCCACGAAGAAGCTGCCGTCCGCATGGAAGACCAGGTTGCCGGTCTTCTGGCCCCTTGGGTCCCGCCACTCGCCAAGCAGGCTGTACGTGCCGGAGGCGGTGTCACGCTCGAGCCGATACTTGGCGGCCAGGGGGTTGCCTATCTCCACCTCGCCAGCAGCAAAACCAAGCCGCTCCACTTGTCCCTGGAGGGCGTCGCGGATGGCCAGGGCCAGTGGGGTAACCTCGGCCAGGCGGGCTTGGACCGGGTCGGTCACCAAAACTCCGGGGAGACCTTCAGCTCGGCCACCGGCTCTCCGCCGATCAGGTGGTCGTTGAAGATGCGCGCGACATCGCCCTTCTTCAGCTTGGCGTACATGACACCCTCAGGGTAAACCAGTACGCTCGGTCCCTCGCTGCACGGACCCATGCAGCCGGTGGCGGTGACCTGAACCTTGTCGAACAGATTGCGCTGCTGGAGTTGCCAAAGGAACTCGTCGTAGACCGCGGCGCAGCCGACCTGTGAACAGGAACTGCGCGGGTGCCCAGGCGGGCGTTGCTGGGTGCAGACAAAGACGTGCTTGGCTGGTTTTGGCATGGTGCGCAACTGCTCCGAGCTGGCAGGTGGGTGATCAGGCGGCGGCCGGCAGGGGCTCGTGGCTCAGACATTTCTTTGGGCAGACGCGGGAGCAGGCCTCGCAGCCAATGCAGTCCATGGCGTTCTTGAGACTCATCACCATGCTGGTGTCGTCCGAGAAGCCGTCGTCATCGTCGTCATCGTCGTCGATGTCCACATCCAGGTCGAGATCGTCGCGGTCGACGAGCTCGAACACGTCCCGCGGGCAGACCTTGTAACAGCGACCGCAGCCGATGCAGGTGGCCTGGCGCAGGGCCGTGATGAAGGCCGGGGTCCAGGCAGCTCCGCCTCTGGTCAATCCAGTTATCACGCTCATGCTTGTCTCCGTCACGATTCGCAGGATGGTCGCAGTGCGGCGCCAGCTATGCCTCGGCCGCTTTGAGCTTGGCCTCGGCGACGGCCCAGTCGCGGCAGGCGTCGTAGGTCGCCTGGGACAGGCCCAACAGGTCTTCGTAGCCTGCCGGGAGGCGGTCCTCGATCAGATCGTGCAGCTCGCCAGCCCGTTCTGTGGCGATGCGCTTTGCCTTCTTGGCGGCCTTTTCCAAGGCTTTGATTTCATCTTCGGTCATCTTGCTGAGGCCTCTTGTGGGTCCGAATAGAAGGGACCGCGTCGACGCAGCCCCGCGGAACAGGGCCGACTCACATGCCGGCGACCTTCGGCCACTGGCCGATGATCTCCAGGGCCACGGAAAGGACCTTGTCGGCCTCGTCCTTCATCTTGGACAGGGTCGGAAAACCGAAGCGATGTACATCCCGCAGGGTGCGGTCCATGACCACCAGCTTGCCGACGGTGATCAGGGCCCGCCCAAAACCCTCGTGGGTCAGGTTGATGGTCGGCACGGCCATCAGGCCGCATTCCTTCTCGATCAGGGCAGCGATGGCGTTGTAGAAGACCTTGACCCTAGCCATGACGATCTCGTCGGGATCGCCAATCACGGGGATTTCGCGCTTCTTCTCCTTGGTCAGGATAAAGGGTTCGAGGATGCGGGCCGCAGGCCACTCGTCGAAGGTGCCATAGGGGTCGATGGCGCGCATCTGGCGCACCATCTCGATGGCAAAGTCCGTCTTCAGGAGGTCCTCGGTGTCGCTCAGGGCGACGGCGACGGCTTCGGTCATGATCCAATACCTCTCTCGATTTGTTGAAAATTGAAGGCGATGCTGCGCCCACCTGATTGCCTGCGGATCAGCACCGGTCGATAGCATCCGCGGGCTGCGGCGCCCCCGGTCAGGAACCGGGTCAGGGTCAACCCCAGGGCCAGGCCGATCAGTCCGATCAGGGCACTGCCAAGATCGTCCAGCCCGGCGGCCCCGGCGCCTGAGGCAGCCAGCACCAGGAGCGCGGGCGGAAACAGGTAAGCCATGGCGGCCGCCCGGGTCAGTGTCCCATCCGGGATTCCGACCACGACACCGTCACCGATCCGCAGACCCAGGTGGTCCGACACCTGGATTCGTGCAGCTGCGGCCCTATTGCCGGCGAGGCTGCCTAGCACAGGGGTGGTGCAGGCGCTGCTGCTGGAACAGCTTCCACAGGCGCCTTGGCGGCTGGTCTCCAACCAGGCATGACCGGGTCCTACAGCGACCACCCGCGCCTGTTGTTCGATCAGGTTCGAGACCGGGTCTTGGTCTGGTCCCGTCATTCGCCCCACCCCTCGGCCTCCATGGCGTCGAAGCGGCGGCCATCCTTGGGCTGCTGGTTCTCTATAGCCCGGGCCAACCAGGCACTGGGTCCGACGCGCAGCTCGTCCTGCAGGGCGGCGATCAGCTCTACCAACGGGGTACCGGGACCGACCTTGACCGGGTGGATGCCCTCGGCGAGCAACTGACTGATGGCAGAGGCGCCCACCGCCTGACAGTAGACGGCGATGCAACCGGTCAGGGCGGCGATCTTGGCCGCCAACTTGTCTTCGTTGCCGTCCATGGCAAGGCTGCCAAACTGGGTTGCCTCCACCAGACTGGCCTGGTCCGGGTCCACCGCGTAGATGGCGAAGGACTCGGCGGCGCCGAAGTGCTGATCCACGTGCCGCATGTCGCTGGTGGCGAAGGCCACCCGTACCGCCGTCTCTGTCTGCATCGCATCTGCCCCGCAGGTCAGGACCCTGAGTCGTCGTTCGATGGTCATTCGCAAATGCCTCCGCCGCGTCCCACGGCCTGTCGATTCGCTGGAATGTTAATGGGGCACCCCGGTCGCACCTGCGCCCACGACCTCGGAGGGGCGCGGCGAGAGTCTGGAGCGATAGGGATGGATCTCCCCCTTCTCCAGGCGCATCACGATGTTCGCCAATTCGAAGAGGGTTGCCCGGCTGCCCTGGTAGCCGATCCAGGTCCGCTGGTAGCCGCCGATGAGGTCGTACTGGGGGAAACCGGCGCGCAGCAACGGGATGCCCAGGCGCTCGCCGGTGTGTGCCGCATGGGAGTTGCCGATGAGGACCTCCGCCTCGCCCTGACGGGCCAGGTTTTCCAGGTCCTCCAGGTCGCCGATCTTGACTTCGGTGGCCGCGACCAAGCGCAGCCCCGGGGCATTGGCCGGCGCGACCGCAGCGATGGTCTCTGCACCGATACCGGCCAGGAGCTGGCTGAAGGCCACCAGCAGGTCCGCGTCGGCGGCGATGGCGAAGCGCGCATTGCCCAGCGAAAAGTGGCAATCCAGCATAGCGTCCTGGAGCTGGGCGCGCTGGCGCTCCAGACGTTCCGGGACGGGGCGCTCGGCGATCTCGGCCAGGGTCCCCACCAGGGTGTCCATGGCGTCGAGACCCATCAGGTGCGGGAAGCGGTGGTCCGGGACCCCGATGCGCTCGCGCAGCAGATCCGCCGCGGCCGACATGGACTCGCCTACCACCAGGGTCGCGCAGGCGTCGCCCAGGGTGGCCAGCTCCGAGACCGAGGTGCCGCCGATGGTCAGGGGGCTGAACTCCTGCTCCGTCAGGTGCCCGTCCAAGGAGTCGGACAGGTCCGGCACCACCAGGGGCCGCAGCCCGAACAGTTCAATGATGTCCTTCAGGTGTTCGATGTCGCTGGGGGTCAGGGCCGAGCCCGCCAGCACGTTGACCTGGCGGTGGCGCCGCCCGGGCTGGGTACCGGTCCCGGGTGCTGGGGGCACCAGCACCTCGATCAGGGCCTTGGTGGCGGCGGCAAAGCCGGATTCCAGGCAGCCGGTGAAGTCTGGGGTGGAGACCGCCACTACAGGTATCGCAGCGAATTGGGGGTGCTTGGTACGAAACTCGCGAACCGCCAGGTGAATGTCCGCCCCCTGGGTCTCGGCAAGCCCGGTGGTCGGCAGGCCGATCAGGTCCGGGGCGCTCTTCTCGCACAGGGTCTTGAGTCCCTCCACCACATTGTCGTTGGCACCCATGACCGAGCTGACCTGGTCCATGGCCGTAGTCTGGAGCGGGATGGGCTCGCGGAAGTGGCGGACGAAGAAGACCTTTCCGAAGGCGGTGCAGCCCTGGGACCCGTGCAGCATGGGGATGGACCGCCGAAAGCCGAGGAAGGCCAATGCCGCCCCAATGGTCGAGCTGGCCTTCAGGGGGCTGACCGACAGGGCCTTGTTGCGCTTGAGGATTCTAGGCATGGAAGACCTCCGCGGCAGGGGCGACGCCGGGCATGTCGGCGTGAGCCTCCGGAGCCTGGTCAGACTTGGCGGAACGGTTCCAGCTCACCCACGGGGCGGGCTGGCGCACCGCCTCCCACACCGGGCTCTCGATGGTCAGGCAGAGCTGCTTGGCCAGCTCCAGCATGCCCGTGTAGCCCTCGTAGCCGAAGTCACGCTCCTGGTTGATGTCCAGAAAGGGGATGCGCGCCTTGAGCGCGGTGTACATGTTGCGACCGCCGGCGATGAGGATGTCTACTCCCTGGTCGCGCACGATCTTGATCAGGGCCCTTGGGTTGCCGTCCTCGATCATCACGGCGTCCTGCCCCATCAGGTCGCGGATGCGCGCCTTGTCCTCCTCCGTGGACTTCTTGGTGCCGGTCGCGACCACGGTCATGCCGAGGTCCTGCAAGGCCGAGATGATGGACCAGGACTTGACCCCTCCGGTGTAGAGCAGGACCTTGCGGCCCCGCAGGCGCTCACGCCAGGGCTCGAGCTTTTCGTGGATGGCGGCCTCCTCGCGGGCGATCAGGGCCTCGGTGCGGGCGCTGAGGTCTGGATCGCAGATCAGGCGGGCAAAGTCGCGCAGGGCCTGGGAGACGTCCGCGACGCCGTAGAAGCTGCCCTCGAACCATGGCGTCCCGAAGGACTCCTGGAGCTTGCGGGCCACGTTGATCATGGCCTTGGAGCAGACCATCATGTTGACCTCCGAGCGGTGCATGGTCTGCACCTCCCGAAAGCGGGCGTCGCCGGACAGGGTGCACAGGACCCGCAGCCCCAGCTCGTCGAACAGCGGTAGGACGTGCCACAGCTCTCCGGCGATGTTGTACTCGCCCACCAGGGTCACGTCGTGGACTTTGAATCCGTCCCTTTCGATACCCTCGGGCACCGGGTCCGGCTCGCGGCCGCCGCAGACGTACTTAACCATGCTGTCGCCGGCGATGCGGTTGCCCAGGTTCTTGGTCCCGTAGAAACCCGCGGCGTCCACTGGCACCACAGGTGTGCCCCAGCGTTCCGACGCCTCCTTGCACACCGCGCCCACGTCGTCGCCGATCAGGGCCGGGATGCAGGTGTTGTAGACGAACACGGCCGCGGGGCTGTAGCTGTCGATAGCCTGCTTGATGGCATGGAACAGGCGCTTCTCGCTGCGGCCCATGACCACGTCCTGCTCGGTCAGGTCGGTGGTCATGCCGATCTTGTAGAGAGTGGGTCCCGAGGAGCGCGTCCCGCGGTTGTCCCAGGAACTGCCCGCGCAGGCGATGGAGCCGTGGACGATATGGGCGACGTCGGCGATGGGCAGGAGCGCGATCTGGGCCCCGTCGAAGGCACAGCCGCCTGCAGTGGCACCGGGCTTGGGCTTGGCGCAGCCGGACTTCTCCTTCTTGTTATGCGCGCAGGCCGGCTCGTCGAGCAGGGCGGCGATGTCTTTTTGTTTCATGGACACTCCGAAACCTGGGTTTGGGAGTGGCGATGCAGACCTTGTGCCAACTTCCAGGCATTTATTCTGGCTGGATAATCCCGGGTTTCGATCATGTCGTATCTACGACAATGCGGTTCGGATGGAGGATCGGTGACATTCGCCAAGATCGGGCGGGGATCAGGTCCTGGCCAGCCGTTGGCGCCAGGATGGTGTAAAGGCCACCTGGCCAGTT
>CAZFZB010000097.1:0-11046 GCA_964523415.1 uncultured Chromatiaceae bacterium
CAGATGCTCAACCGGGCAGGATGGGCGCTGCGCGTCGCTCTCAGTTTGACGTAAAAAGCGACCCAATAGGCGGCTGATTGTGGGTGATTGCAGTCACCGCGAACCGCCAGCACGCCGATATTCGCGCTCCTCAGCGTGCGGCCCAGGGTAGGTTCCCGAGTTAAGACTAAGGTCAATGGCGCCCGCAGCGGTCTTATGAAACATTCGGGCTAGAATCAGCACCCTGATTTTTTGCAATCATTTTCAGAAACCGCGAAATAGTTGATCCAGATCAATCGGGTCTCGGCTTCACCCCCCGAGATCCCTGCTACTTGTAGAGCCGCTTCCTGATACTTGAAGTGCAGACACCTATAGCCAATTGAATTCCAACAGTAATTCTAACCCCCACCTGCCCTTGTGTCGTCCTAGACCAAAGACAACCCCAGTAGATTCCGTTTGGGTTTTATAATTCTAGGATCCTGATCCTTGCCATGACCTTAGGACCACCACGGAGTGACACCATGAACCTACCGAAGAAAATTTTCTGGGGTACCCTAGTCTGGGTGGCCTCCCTGGGGCTAGCCATCGCGGTACCCCCGATCGGTGTTCCAGCACCCGCCTTCCGTGTTGTGGATACCACCGGCAAAACCTGGAGCCTCACTGAGTTGCGGGGAAAAAGGGTCATCCTGGAGTGGACCAACGACCAGTGCCCTTTTGTTATCAAGCACTATGATTCTGGCAACATGCAGGCCCTGCAGAAGGAGGCAACCAGTGCTGGCTATATTTGGCTCTCGATCATTTCCTCGGCTCCAGGCAGGCAGGGGTATGTCAGCCCGGCCGAGGCGAACGCCTTGACCCAAGCTCGTGGTGCCGTCCCAACCGCGGTGGTACTCGACCCCCAGGGAATTCTGGGTCGGACCTATGGGGCTAAGGCCACCCCCCAGCTTTTCATCATTGACGAAGGCGGCTTTCTTGTTTACCGGGGGGGTGTGGATGATAAGACCACCACGGACCCGGGGGAGATCGCGGGGGCCACTAACTATGTCCGCCAGGCCATGGAAGAGTTGGCTGCTGGTCAACCAGTCGATCAGCCGGTGACCCGCTATCATGGTTGCCCGATAAATTTCTGAACCTGGCATGGCTATCTCCGCTTATCGGGATGGCTGCCCGTACCCTTCAAAAAAAAAGCCTGGCAAGGTGCCAGGCTTAAAGCTCTTCTCAAAGATTGAGAGAGACGAGGAGGACCTCGTGCTACCGCGAGCGTTGCAAGCTGCCGCGGAAATCGCCAGGCCACGCCATACGCAGCCTTGGCTCGCAAGGGTGGACCTTCACCAGGAAGGTCCGAAGGTACCGCCGGTCATCGCTGCGACGTCCAGCGGCACCTATAAGGCGGATCAATGGCCGGTATTAACCGGCCCAAACTAAGGGATCCCTTAGTGCATGAAGAGCCCACCATTAACTGGGATGTTGGCCCCAGTGACGTAGGCAGCATCATCCGTTGCCAGGAAGGAGATGGCGGCTGCGATCTCCTCCGGCTTGGCCATACGGCGCATGGGGATGCCCGAGATGATGCCTTCACGGACATCGTCGCGCATGGCCAGGGTCATGGCGGTCTCGACATAGCCAGGAGACACGGTATTGACCGTAACCCCCCGGGTGGCCCCTTCCTGAGCCAGGGCCATGGTGAAGCCATGCATGCCAGCCTTAGCGGCTGAGTAGTTGGCTTGACCGAACTGGCCACGCTGGCCATTGACGGAAGAGATGTTGATGATGCGGCCAAAACCACGCTCCAGCATCCCTTCCCACAACTGGCGGGTGACGTTGTAAACCGAGTTAAGGTTGACGTTGATCACCGCTTCCCACTGGGCCAATTCCATGCGCTTGAAGGTCTTGTCACGGGTTATACCGGCACAGTTCACCAGCACGTCAACAGTGCCCATTTGGCCTAGGACCTCGCCTACCATCCGTTGGCTATCCTCGAAAGAGGAAACATCCCCAACCGCCAGCGTGACATCCAGACCCTCGGCCTGCCGCGCTACGAGCCAGGCATCCGCCTGTTCCTGCTCGGAGGGATGATAGTTGGCCACCACACGATGGCCGTCCCTTGCCAATCGCTGGCAAATGGCAGTACCGATGCCGCCGATACCCCCCGTTATCAAAGCTACGCGTTGTGGTTGCGCCATAATAGAAAACTCCCGAATTAAGCCGCGTTGGTGGCTTTCTTTTTAATCTCGGCAGTCAGTTCGGACATGCCGGCCTGGGCCCAGGCGCGGTACTCATCACGGACCTCGTTGGCCAACGACATGTTGGTACGGACTTCTTCCATCATGCGCTCGCTAGCTTCCTTGGCCAGTTCGACCTGGGCCTTTACGAACTCATTATACCCTTTGGCTTCGCTGGCAATCTTCATCTGGCGCACGCTTTGCTCCATCATGAGGTTGAGGGCCTCAAGCTGGCGGGCAGCCAATTTTTCCCAGATCTTGAGGTTCAGATCACCCAGGCTGTTTAGGCGCTCCGTACCCTTGGTACCCATCTCGCTCAGAGTGGCCAGGTTGTCTTTAACGGACATGATTTTTCTCCTATGGCTTTTCATTTGTATTGTGCAATGCAGCATTGCTGCGGTGCACAATAATAATCCTGGCGCCGGCTGTCAACTACTTTTTTTCTTGGAAACCCAAGAGACCCCTTGAAGCCGCACCCGGGTGTCAGACAACCGAGAAGTGGACCGCTCAGGGCTTGTTTTCCGGATCCACGGGCTTTTTGTAGCCCGAGGCCCGCAGAAATTCATTCTGGAGGCCCGACCACATGTCGATGTTGCGCTTGGCCAGGCGGGTGATGGCATCAAAGGGGTTTTCACCCCAGGTCTCGCGTAACTGGTTCTGTTGCTGCACGAAGAAGTCCAGAGACTTCTCCATGTAGCGAGAAAGCAGCCCTTGGAGGGTTCCGCCGTAGAAACGGATGATCTGAGCCAGCATAGGGGCGGTAAAGAGGGGTTCACCGCCGCTTTCTTCCTCCAACATGATCTGAAGCAGAATGTTACGGGTGATGTCATCTTCATTGTTGGTGTCCAGTACCCGGAAGCTAACACCCTGCATGACGAGGGCGCGAACATCGGCCAAAGTGACATAGCGACTCACCTCCGTGTCATAGAGACGGCGATTGGGGTACTTCTTGATGATGCGTTCGCTGGGCATGGGAGACTCCGAAGCGGATGCGGGGTGAGCGAAGGTCAACGCTGTCCCTTTCTCACGGGGCCTGAACCCGCGAGGAAGGGACGCCAGAGGGGCGCGGCCGGGGGGTTGGATCACGATTTTTTTCTCATCGGGAAGATCCACTCGTTAATATGACAGCTGGACAGGCCTAGTCTGCGGCAGCCGACGATCTATTCTAAGCGAGTTTTGTTGCAGCGCACAATTTTCCATGCTAGTTTTCACCACCCACCTAAAAAGGAGACCATCCCATGACCGATGACTGGCTGAGCCTTCAGCAAAAATACTGGGAACACTGGACGGACTTGAGCCGCAAGGCAATAGGCGCCCAAGTTCCCCAAACCAACCCCTGGGAAGGCGCGATGGATCACTGGTGGAAGGCCTTTGCACCGGCCGCTCCGGACATGACCCGCACCTTCATGGAACGGATGATGGAGCAGGGCAAGATGTTTTTCCGCATGGCAGAAACCTTCACCCGCCCTGTGTCCCAGTTGGGTGGCGAGGCCACCGATGCCTGGTCTGCCATGAACAACGCCTTGAATGAAATGCAGAAGGCCTTCTCCGGTGGCCAGGATCAGGGCGACCATGCCTTACATAAGATGATGGCCTTTTGGGAACTGCCCTACGACAACTGGCAGCGCATGGTCTCTTCCCTTAGCCCCATACCAGGCGACCTGTTGCGCAATATGCCCCACGCTGCGGGCAATACCGTCGATAAGGTCCTTTCCGCCCCCGGTCTCGGCTATACCCGCGAGGAGCAATCTCAATATCAGGATTTGATACGTCGTGGCATGGCCTATCAGAAGGCCCTGCAGGACTACATGTCGTTGTTCTCCGGCATGGGCGTCAAATCAGTCAGCCGTATGCGCGAGACCCTAGAGCAGATGCAGGCCTCGGGTAAGGTGATCGATACCGCGCGTGGACTCTATGATCACTGGGTAAGTTGCTGCGAGGACGTTTACGCCAAGGAGGTCCAGAGCCCCGCCTATGCCCGCATCCACGGCGAATTAGTCAACGCCCAGATGGCCCTGAAGCAACGCATGTCCATTATGGTCGATGAGACCCTCGGTGGCATGAACATGCCAACCCGAGGTGAACTACGCACCCTTCAGGACCGCGTCCAGCAAAGCCGCCGGGAAAATAAAACGCTACGCAAGGAATTGCGCGCCCTGCAACAGCGGGTTGCGGCCTTGACCGGAGAGGTGTTAGCCACGCCCACTGCCGTGCCCGCCATAGCGAGCGCCCCCGCGCCCGAGAAACGGACCGTGACCCGTAGGAAGCCCGTGCCGTCCACGCCAGCAGAGTAGTAAGCCCCGGAGGAGATGATAAAAATGATGATCCCTATTGACATACGCCCCGACAAACTCTCCGACGAGATGCTCGACTTCAGCCGCAAGTTGGGTAAGGGCATGGAGAACCTGCTGAACGCCGACAAGATCGACACCGGTGTCAGCCCACGCGATCCCGTGTACCAGGAAGATAAACTGGTGCTCTACCGCTACCGCGCCCCCGAGGGGGTGAAGCGCAATCCTGTGCCCCTTCTGATCGTCTACGCCCTGGTCAACCGACCTTACATGGCAGACATTCAGGAGGATAGGTCCACCATCAAGGGCCTGCTGGCTACGGGTCAGGACGTCTATCTCGTCGATTGGGGCTACCCGGATCATGCCGACCGTTCCCTGACCATCGACGACTATCTCAATAACTACCTCGACAACTGCGTCGATTTCATCCGTGAGAGCCACGGCCTGGATGCCATCAACATCCTCGGCATATGCCAGGGTGGGGCCTTCAGCCTTTGCTACAGCTCTATGCACCCGGAGAAGGTTCGCAACCTGGTGGTCATGGTCACCCCGGTGGACTTCAAGACCCCGGACAACCTGCTGTCGGCTTGGGTCCAGAACATCGACATCGACCTGGCCATCGACACCATGGGTAATGTCCCCGGCGAGATCCTCAATTGGTCCTTCCTGTCCTTGAAACCCTTCAGCCTTACTGGCCAGAAATATGTCAACATGGTCGATGTCCTAGACGACCCGGATAAGATCAAAAACTTCCTGCGGATGGAGAAATGGATCTTCGACAGCCCGGACCAGGCTGGCGAGACCTTTCGCCAGTTTGTCAAGGACTTCTTCCAGCAGAACAAGCTTATCAACGGTGGCCTGCAGATCGGTGACTATGAGATTTCCTTGTCCAACATCACTTGCCCCGTGCTGAACATCTATGCCATGCAGGACCACTTGGTGCCCCCAGACGCCTCCCGGGCCCTCGCCGGCCGTACTGGTAGCAAGGACTACACCGAACTGGCCTTCCCCGGCGGCCACATCGGCATCTATGTCAGCGGTAAGGCCCAAAAGGAAGTTACCCCTGCTATCGGCGGTTGGCTCAACAAGCGTTCATGAGCCTGGCCTGAGATAGATTCTCCCGATCGGGTGACTCTGGTTTAGGCAGGCCCCAGTCTCCATGCTCAAGGTGGAGTCTGGGGCCTTTTGATTTGTATGGGGTATGGGGGTTGTGGTCATCCATAACCGGTTGCAGTCCCAGATGCCCTGAGGGGCCCTACCTATAACGACAGAACGGGGCAAAGCGACACCCTGAAGGCTCCAGACTAGAGAGAAGCCTGAAGCTTGGCGAGAAAGATGTCGTTTTCCTCAGGGGTTCCCACCGTGACTCGCAGACAATCAGCAAGCAGGGGATGGGCACCATTGAGGTTCTTGATCAAGATACCCTGAGATTTGAGGGCCTGAAATATCGCATCGGCGCGTCCAACGGGCACCCGCACCAGAACAAAATTGGCCTGGCTGGGATAAGGATGCAAGCCTGGCAAGGCGGTCAAGGCATCGAACAGCCGCTGGCGTTCCTGTCGAATGAGATGAGTCTGTTCGTCGAATCGCGCCTTGTGGCCAAGGACGAAGGCGGTGCTTACCTGGGTCAGCACATTAATATTATAGGGTAACCGAGTCTTATCGACCTGATCCAGCCAGGCGGAGGGGCCCGCCAGCAGGCCCAGCCGCAGCCCGGCCAAGCCCATCTTGGAGAGGGTGCGCATCACCAAGAGGTTGGGCCAGTCCCCCAAGCGATCCATAAAGCTCGCATCGGTGAAGGGGGCATAGGCCTCGTCCACCACCACCAGACCGGGTGCGGCGGCGATGATTTCAGCGAGGTCTTCGGCCTCGAACAGGTTACCAGTGGGGTTGTTGGGATAGGCTAAAAAGGTCAGGACCGGCCGCTCCCGTGCCAGTCCCGCCAGGACGGCCTTTTTGTCGAGGGCAAAGTCACCCTCCTGCAGGGGGATGCCTACATAATCCATCCCCGCGAAGCGGGCGATCAGGCGAAACATGACGAAACCCGGATCCACGGATAGCACCTTGTGGCCGGGCTTGGCCAGGGTCAGACACAGCATCTGGATGATCTCATCCGAACCATTGCCCAGAAGGATCGCCATCTCGGACGGAATCTTCAATGCCGCCCGCAGGGCCTCCCGCAACCGCTTGCCCTGGGGGTCTGGATAGCGGTTGACGTCCACGACCGCCAGTTCCTCAAGCCAGGCCTGGCGTAATCCCTCGGGTAGACCGTAGGGGTTCTCCATGGCATCCAATTTAATGAGGCCCGCGGGATCGGGGACATGATAGGCCGTCAGCGCAAGAATCTCGGGGCGGACCAGGCGTTCGATAAGGTGTTGCATCGGCAAAGTTCCCTGACCTAGGACCTGGGGCTCAGTCCCCGATACTCAGCGGATCGGGCATGGGCGGTCAGCCCCTCGCCCCGTGCCAGTACCGAGGCGGTTTGAGCCAGGGTGGCCGCGCCTGTAACGGATGCCTTGATGAGGCTAGAGCGCTTCTGAAAATCATAAACTCCCAGGGGCGAAGAAAAGCGGGCGGTGCGAGAGGTGGGGAGAACATGATTGGGTCCAGCGCAGTAATCTCCCAGTGCCTCCGCCGTATGTCGGCCCATAAAGATGGCCCCCGCGTGCCGAATGCGGCTGATGAGCAGATCTGGATTGGCAACGGAAAGTTCCAGGTGCTCTGGAGCGATTTGATTGGCAACCTCCACGGACTCATTCAGATCTCTTGCCAAAATGAGGGCGCCGCGGGTGCGCAGAGCGGCGGCGATGATGGCCCGCCGCTCCATGGTTGGCAGCAACTGATCGATAGCTGCCGCCACGCGTTCAAGAAAGCTCGAATCCCAGCTAATGAGGATCGACTGAGCATCCTCATCGTGCTCGGCCTGGGAGAAGAGGTCCATGGCGATCCATTCCGGGGCCGTACCGCCATCACATAGGATGAGGATCTCGGAAGGACCGGCAATCATGTCGATACCAACCTGGCCAAAGACGGCCCGCTTGGCGGTGGCGACATAGCTGTTTCCTGGACCCACGATCTTGTCGACTGCCGGCACGGTCTCAGTACCATAGGCCAAGGCGGCCACCGCCTGGGCACCACCAATGGCGAAAACCCGATCGACCTGGGCGACATGGGCCGCGGCCAGGACTAACTCGTTCATCTCACCGGCGGGGGTGGGTACCACCATGATGAGTTCCGGAACCCCCGCCACCTTGGCAGGAATGGCGTTCATCAGCACCGAGGAGGGATACGCCGCCTTGCCGCCCGGAACATAAAGCCCGACCCGATCCAGAGGCGTAACCTTCTGACCAAGAAGGGTGCCATCGTCCCCGACATAGCTCCAGCCAGATAAGGCCTGGTAGTCGGCATAGGCGCGGATGCGCTCCGCGGCCAGTCTCAGGGCGGTCTGCTGATCGGCCGTGATGGCCTGCCAGGCCTGTTCCAGACGCGTAGGAGGAATCTCCAGATCCGCCCCAGTAGTGGGCTCCCAACGATCGAAGCGCCGGGTGTAGTCCAGCAGGGCCGCGTCGCCACGCTTGCGCAGGTCGAGGATGATGGCATCCACGGTATCGCGCACCCTGGTATCTGACACGGACTCCCAAGCGAGCAATGCCTGGAGCCGCTCAGGAAAATCCCCGTCGGCCGTGGAGAGTCTAAGCATGTCGGTCATGATGCAAACCTCTAAGCAAATTGGCTAGCCCTCTTGCCGGGTCACGGCCTCGCGTAAGGCGCTCAAGAGGGCCATGACAGCGGCGTGTTTCATCTTCCAGGCAGCCTTGTTGATCACGAGGCGGGAACTGATTTGGGCAACATGCTCCAGGGGGATCAAGCCGTTGGCCTTGAGGGTATTACCGCTCTCGACCAGATCGACGATCAGATCCGCCAGCCCCACCAGGGGGGCCAGTTCCATGGAGCCATACAGTTTGATGACTTCCACCTGCTGGCCCTTAGCGGCGAAGTGGCGTTCAGCGCATTTGACATATTTGGTAGCGATCCGCAAACGTCCGCCCCCAGAGATCAGCGCCGCCTCGGGTATCCCCGCCACCATCATACGGCAGCGAGCGATACGCAGATCCAGGGGTTCGTAAAGGCCATCACCGCCATGCTCCAACAGCACATCCTTGCCAGCCACCCCCACATCGGCCGCACCATACTGAACATAGGTCGGAACATCGCTGGCACGGATGATGACGAGTTTCACCGAGGCCTGGGTCGTATCCAGAATCAGTTTGCGGCTAGTCTCGGGATCATCCAGGGGCTGGATACCGGCGTGGGCCAGCAGCGGCAGGGTCTCCTTGAAAATCCTGCCCTTGGAGAGGGCAATGGTGAGAGGGGCCGCGCAGGCCATCTTCATGACTCCGCGATCAGTGGACACGCCTTATACAGGCGCCCAGACCCGACAGCTTCTCCTCGATGTTGTCATAACCACGATCTAGGTGATAGATGCGGTCAATGAGGGTCTCGCCCTCGGCCACGAGACCCGCCAAAACCAATCCGGCCGAGGCACGCAGATCCGTGGCCATGACCGGGGCAGCGGTCAGACGCGGGACACCGCGACAAATGGCGATATGGCCCTCCAGGGCAATGTCAGCCCCCATACGTTGCAACTCTGGGATGTGCATGAATCGGTTCTCGAAAACGTTCTCCGTGATGGTGGCGACACCCTCGGCGACACTGTTAAGGGCACAGAACTGAGCCTGCATATCGGTGGGAAAGGCCGGATGAGGGGCGGTATGGACATTGACGGCTCGGGGTCGGCGCCCCTGCATATCGAGTCCTATCCAATCAGGACCCATCTCAATCTCGCCCCCCGCCTCACGTAGCTTACCAAGGACGGCATCCAGGAGATCAGGGCGCATGTCCCGGAGCACCACCCGCCCCCCCGTAATCGCCGCTGCCACCAAAAAGGTCCCCGCCTCGATGCGATCTGGTAGGATGGCATGGCTGGCACCTACCAAGCGGTCCACTCCCTGGATATGGATGTGGTCCGTGCCAGCTCCCTCAATACGCGCCCCCATCCCGATCAGGAAATCTGCCAGATCCACGACCTCTGGCTCGCGGGCGGCGTTTTCGATCAGGGTCTCGCCCTGGGCGAGAGATGCCGCCATCATCAGGTTTTCGGTCCCGGTGACCGTGACGAGTTCCAGATTCAAGCGGGTACCACGCAGTCGTTTGGCCCGCGCCTTAATATAGCCCTGTTCGACGCTTATTTCAGCGCCCATGGCCCGCAGGCCTTCGATGTGCAGATTGACTGGCCGAGCGCCAATGGCACAACCTCCTGGCAGGGAGACCTCCGCCCGGCCGAAGCGAGTCAACAGGGGCCCAAGGACGAGGATGGAGGCCCGCATAGTCCGCACTAATTCGTATGGTGCGGAAAAGTGGTTGACCTGGTTGGCATCGGAATGGATAGCCATACGCTCGCCCAGGGTGAAAACCACACCCATGCGTCCCAGCAGTTCCAGGGTGGTGGTGATGTCGCGCAGGTGGGGCACATTGGATAGATGTACCTGGCCCTCGGCGAGCAGGGTACCGGCAAGGATGGGCAGGGCGGCATTCTTGGCCCCAGCGATTCGCACCTCACCATCAAGCCGCTCACCGCCCCGGATAAGGAGTTTATCCATCAATAACACTAATCATGCAAGGTTTAAAGGGAAAAGCCCGGGGAAAGTGGCGCCAGGAGTAATGACTCGGGCCGCAGCCCGACCCCAGGTTGATCTGCAGGCGGCTATCTTCGCCGTACTTCAAAATGCAAGGCACTGCCGATTCAGATGTCCGCCAATGGCAGGAGGGATCCGACATTTGCGAGGTCGGCGAGGTGGACCAGGGATTCGGGTAGATTATAAAGGCGCAGGGGCCGCCCCCGGCGACCCGCGAGATCGATCCACTCCAGCAGCAGGGCCAGCCCGGCACTATTAGCCTCGCGCACCTCGACCAGATCCAAATCCAACGGACCCTCCCCGGCGAGCATCCTATTCCCCTCCGCCAACAGGCCGGCAACGGTTTGGAAATCCAGTTCTCCCGCCAGAGCGTAACGGGATATGCCCTGGGACAGGCCCTGATACAGTAGCTGAGCCTGGCTCACACCTCTCCCTTTTGATTCATCTGGCCCAGGCGGCGAATGAGACCATCAATGCCATCGCGGCGAATCTCGGTATTGAAACTACTGCGATAATTGGCAATCAGGCTGACGTTGTCTATGACCAGGTCATAGACCAGCCACTTGCCATTTTTTTCGTACATGCGGTAATCGACGGGAACCACGGGACCACCACGCTCCTTGACCTCGGTCGGAACAGTTACGGTCGCCTCACGTTCGCCGGGTTTGACGGGCAGGTAGCGGATATCCTGGCCCGAATAATTAAGTAAAGCCTTTGCATAGGTACGGACCAGAACCTCTCGGAAGCCATTTGCAAGGGCTTTGCGCTGCTCGGCGCTGGCGTCTCGCCAATGCTGGCCGACGGCCGATTGAGTGATCTTCTCGAAATCGAAATGAGGGACGACGATCTGGTCGACCA
>CAZFZB010000098.1:0-10843 GCA_964523415.1 uncultured Chromatiaceae bacterium
GAATTTTCGGGACTTGGGGTCGATGGGGCTCAGGCGGTGTTCGTTGATGAGCATGGTCTGGTGGCGCAGCCAGTCCTGCCATGCCTGCCGGGAGACATGCTCGAAGATGCGTTTGCCGAGTTCCCCTGGATAGGGGGGACGATCCAGACCCTCGGCCTCGCGGCCGAGCTTGACGCAATGTACCGTGCGAGTCATGAAAAAGGAGCCTCAGTAATCGGTTAGTAGGATGAAGAAGCCTTGTTACCTGATTCGCTGGCTACTGGCCCCACCGAACCCGGTCGCAGACGATCCAGTCATGTCGTACTCCCACAGCAGGCGTGACACCGGGGCCGGCAGGCCGACGGCGAGTGCCGGACCGGGGTTATGCCAGCGGAGGTCGTCCCTGTCGGCTACCCGGGCGGGCCATGTCACCAGTCGCAGCCGCAGCGGCTTCATTTCAAGTTTGAAGTGCGAGAAGGTATGACGGCGGGTGGGGAGTTTTTCAACTAGTTCAGCCTCGCTACCCAGGTGCTCCCGACACCAATCCAGGGGATCCTTGGTGGGCTGACATTCAGGCAGGCTCCAGAGGCCACCCCAGATACCCGTAGGGGGGCGCCGTTCCAGCAATACCTCGCCCGCGGGATTGTGCAGGATCAGGAACCAGGCCTCACGGCTGGCGAGCGTCCGCCGCGGCTTGGGATGGGGAAAGGCGAGCGTCTCGCCTTTGGCGTGGGCCAGGCAATCCAGCACCAGCGGACAAGACCTGCAACAGGGGTCGACGCGGGTGCAGACCAGGGACCCCAGATCCATCAGGGCCTGGTTGTAATCGCCGGGGCGCTCGACGGGCATGAGCGCCTGCGCTAGTTCCCAGAACCGGTCGAGAACTCGGCCCTGGCCTGGCCAACCGGCTAGGGCCCGGTGTCGGGCCAGGACCCGTTTGACGTTGCCATCGAGGATGGCATGGGGCTGGCCGCGGGCCAGGGACAGGATGGCCCCGGCGGTGGAGCGTCCAATGCCGGGCAGGGCCATGACCTCCTCGAGGGTCGGCGGAAAGTCACCGCCATGGCGATCCCGGATGAGGCGCGCGGCGCCGTGGAGGTTACGGCCTCGGGCATAGTAGCCCAGGCCGGACCAGTAGCGGAGCACCTCGTCCACCTCGGCTTCCGCCAGATCCGCCAGACGCGGGAAGCGGGTCATGAAGCGCTCGAAATAGGGGATGACCGTGGCGACCTGGGTCTGCTGAAGCATGACCTCGGAAATCCAGACCCGATAGGGGCTGGGGTCGCGCTGCCAGGGCAGGTCCTTGCGGCCATGCTGGTCGAACCAGGCAAGCAGGCGCTGGGAGAGATCGGCGGGAGCGGCGACTGGGCCCTGGGAGCCCTCAGCCATGGCCATGATCAGCCCCTGACCAGGTTGCCGCCCCAAACCCCAGGGTAGCTGAAGAGGCGAGTGCGTATGGGGATGCGTAGCCCCAGGACCAGGGCACGTGTCCCCCTAGCGTCCCAACAGGGACTTCAGGCCTTTTTCGAGGCCCCGGATACCTGAGCGTTCCTCCAGTTGCTGGAGGCGGTTGCCATCCCCGCGGCCCAACTCCTGCTCCAGGCGCCGTTTGGCCAGTTCCCGGACAAGGGGGGTGGGATCAAGGCGCCACTCGGGGGATCGGAGATTGCCACTGATGTGTATGGGGATGGGCAGGCCCTCGATCTCCTTGATGGGACGATCCGCGGGGGCATTGACCACCCGTGCCTCGAAATCGAAATCCAGATCATCCCGGGGCAAGTCGATACGCCCCTTGCCCTTGGCCTTGAAGTAACCGGAGGTAGCCTGAAGATCCTGAGTCTGGACAATCCCCCTCTCGATTTGGGCCGTCGCCTGCAGATCTCTGAACTCGGTCTGTTCCGGCCCCTCCGCCGTGGGAGGGCCGGCATTGCCCCGGATTCCCGCCTCGGCACGCTGGATGGCCCGCTCCAGATCGAAGCCGTGCAGATAACCCTTGGCAACCCTCAGGCTGGCCTGGCCGGACATACCCTGGATGAAGTCCTGCCGTGACCCGCCCCGACTGTTCAGATCGACCGTCAGGTTACCGGTACCCGTTAGGCGTCCCTCCCTCTTCAGATCGCGGAGCAGGTCACCGACACTGACGGCCTCAGCCTTCTGATTCAGGGTGATTAGCGGCGGGGCCTGAGTGCCATCCATCAGCACCTGGCCTTGGAGCTTGCCGGAATAGAAGCGCGTAACCTGTTCTTCCAGGCGGAACTGGCCGTCCTGGAGTGAGATCTGGCCATTGAAGTCGCCAAAGGTCAGGCCCTGGAGGCGCAACTGGTTGACGCGCACCCGGCCCTGCAGGTTCAGGGTGAAGAGCGCGGCCACCGGGTCCAGCCCCAGGCCCGGCCCGGGAGGGGTGACCGGGGCGGCAAGGGCCTCGGCGGCCAACAGCCTCAGCAACAGAGGCGCAGGTGAGGGATTCAAGGACGGAGGGACGGCGGAGCCGACGGCGGGGAGGGACAAGGTGCCCGACGGCGGCAGATAGGCATCGAGATCGAGCCGATCCAGGCGCAGATCGAACCCCTGACTCGGTTTCGCTCCAGGCATCCAGGACCAGGTACCGCTGACATGGCTCTTGTCCAGGGTCATATCCAGTCCCGTGACATCGAGGCGGTCCGCCGCCCATTGCCAGTCGGAGCGCAGGGCGAGGAGGCCAAGGGTGGTGGGGTCCGCCAGGGCCGGCAGCTTGAGGCCCTGCCCAGCCAACCAGGCCCGGGGATCAAAGGCGTCCAGGACCAGGTGGCCCTGGTAGCGGGGGGCATCGTGTATCTGAGTAGCGACGGCATCCCCGGTCAACCTGAGTTTGCCACTCTCCAGGACCAGGCCGCGCACCCTCAGGGTCTGGGCCTGGTGATCGAGATCCAGATCCGCCCCAGCCTCGATCGACAGGGGCTTGTCTTGCAAGGGTCTGCCATTTAGGTCCAGCCGCAGTTCGAGACCGGGAAGGGCATAGACCCGGGCATGCAAGTCACCCTGCATGGTACCCACCAGGTTGCCGCTTACCCGCGTCCCATTGCCTAGGGTCAGGCCCTCCAGCCGCAAGGTGAAGGGTGTCGTCTCCAGGGTACGGCCATCCCTGGGCAGCTTGACGCTGGCGTCCAGGACCAGATGGGCTTCGCTGGTCATCCCCTGCCCCGCCAGGTTGCCGGCGATGGTCAGGGCCAGGGGTGCCTCCGGGTCGAGTTGGGGAATCCCGACACTGAGATCCTGGAAGGCGAGGAGGGTCCCGCTTTCCTGGTCGTCCCAGTTCAGCCGTACCCCGGCCAGGGCGATGCCCTGACCCTTGCCATCCGGGAGGGGCGGTGCCGCCATCCCCGCGCCCCCCGGCAGCCGGGGTGTGACGGCAAGGGGGGCCGCCGGCGCCGGGCCGGTACCGGTCAGGTCGTCCCAGTTGGTGCGACCATCCGGGGCACGGATCAGGTTGAGGGTCACCCCGGTTCCCAGCACCTCCTCCAATTCCAGGCGCCCCTGCAACAGGGGTAAAAATTTCAGCCGGGCCTGGACCTCCTGGATGCGCGCAAAGGGCTCATCCCCAAAACCCCTGGGCTGTGACAGGCTCGCATCCCGCACCTCCACCCCAATCCAGGGAAAGAGGGAGAGCCCCAGGTCACCCGCCAGATTCAGTTGCCGGCCAGTGGCCCTCGCGACCCAGGTGCTGATCTCTTCCTTGTAGTGGTTGGGATCGACGAAATAGTGAACCGCGGCGATCAGGACCATTGGGATCGCCAACAGGATCAGCAGGATTCTCAAGAGCAGTTTCATGGCGAAGTCCAGGTGGCTGAAAAGCGCCTGTCAGGGCAAGTTCGGTTTCGACAACCCTGCAGGCACCCTTTGCCTACAGGTCCGACCGGCGCGTCGCCACTGCTGAAGGAAACCGGAACTCAGAAACATCAAGAACTGGAGGCGGAGGGAATTGGAGCGGGTGATGGGAATCGAACCCACGCTAGAAGCTTGGGAAGCTTCCGTTCTACCATTGAACTACACCCGCCGACAGGTCATCAGTATAAGAACCCCTAGCTGCCGATTGCAAGCCTGGCATTGGCCATGCCAAGGCTCTCAAGTCTGGGACTGCTGTAGAATCCCCAGTAAGCGACCAGGGGGAGACCCTGACGCGGAGCCTGATCTCCAGCCGGTCCACCGAGTTGGCGAGGGCGAGCCCCGATCCCATACCAATGACCGACCCAGTTCCCGGAGTATCCCCCCTTGGAACCTAAATCCTTCGTCGATTCCGCCGTCCTCCTGTTGATAGCGACCGCCATTGCCGTTGCCATCTTTCGCCGGTTTGGACTCGGGTCGGTACTGGGCCTGCTGGTGGCAGGTATCTTCATTGGTCCCCACACCCCGGGGCCCACGGTGACCCACCAGGTGGAGGATGTCCGCCACTTTACGGAGTTAGGGGTGGTGCTCCTCCTCTTCGTCATAGGTCTGGAGATGCACCCGCGCCGCCTCTGGTCCTTAAGACGTTCCATGTTTGGGCTGGGTTCCCTGCAAATCCTCCTGTCCGGTGGCGCTATCGCCCTCTATCTGCACCTCTTCGAACCGCGCTGGGGTATAGACCTGCTCGCCGGTCTCACCCTCGCCCTCTCCTCCACCGCCTTCGTCATCCAGATGTTGCAGGAAAAGGGCGAGATCGCCAGTCCCCACGGCCAGACCACCTTCGCCATCCTGTTGATGCAGGACCTGGCCGTGGTGCCCTTGCTCGCCCTGGTGCCCATCCTGGCGGATAGTGGCACTCTGTCCAGCGATGTTCCCATCCTCAAGCAGGTGCTCTACGTCGTCAGCGCCGTGACCCTGGTATTTCTGACGGGTTATTACCTGATCCCGCGCGTGCTCGATCTGCTGGCGCGGCAGAATAACCGCGAGGCCTTCTTTCTCGTGGCCCTGGCCGCCGTCTTCGCCGCCGCCTGGGCCATGGAAAAGGCCGGCATGTCCATGGCCCTGGGGGCCTTTCTGATGGGGGTCGCCCTCTCGGGCTCCCGCTACAACCTCCAGATCCAGGCGGCCATCGATCCCCACAAGGGCCTGCTGATGAGCCTCTTTTTCGTCGCCGTGGGCATGTCGGTGGACATCGGCGCCTTGGCCGAAGACCCTCTGACCTTCCTGCGCCATGTCGCGGTCATCGTTACCATCAAGATCGCGGTCCTGGTCAGTCTCTGCCTGGCCTTTGGCGAAGGACGCCAGACCGCTACCCGCGTCGCATTCATCCTCTCCCAAGGCGGCGAATTCGGCTTCGTGCTCTTCGGCACCGCCAAGGCCATGGACCTCATCGATAATGACACCTTCGTGCTGGCAATCGGTATCATCTCCTTCAGCATGCTGATTACGCCCCTCCTGGTTCGCCTGGGTGATGCCCTGGCAAACCGCCTGAGCGCAAATGCGATACCGGGTGACGAGACTTTTCCCTTTACCCACCCCGATGCCGATCACCAGTACCGGGCCCTGGTGGCAGGATACGGACGCGTGGGCCATGCCGTGGGCACCATCCTGGGGAGCAGCGGCATCCCCTATATCGCCTTCGACACCAACCAGGCCCGGGTCGCCGAGTTCAGCTCCCTAGGTCACCCCGTTTTTTACGGCGATGTCACCAACCTGGACCTGCTGGTCGCCGCCCACATCGAGAAGGTGGACCTGGTCGTTCTGACCCTGGATGACCGCGAGGGCGCCCTGCACGCCGCCACCCTGATCCGTGACCTGGCCCCCAATACCATCATTGTGGCGCGGGCCCGGGACCTCGATGCCAGCGATGCCCTGTTACGGGCGGGTGTCAACAAGGCCTTCCCCGAGGCCCTGGAGGCCAGCCTGCGCCTGGCCGCGGAGGCCCTCGAATGTCTGGGAATCGCCGGGGAGGACACGGATATGCTGGTGCGGGGTGTCCGCCGCTCCGACTACGCCCTGGTAAGGGAGGAGTGAGGGCACGCTACCTGGACCCTGGCTCGCCCCGCGTGCCGACGAAATCCTTTATCCTTGCGCCCTGCCCTTCTGTCACCACCCTAACCAGGAGGCACCTCAATCTCATGACCATGCCCGCCCGGGAGGGCTCCTGCCCTGACTAACTCAACGCCTGAACGAGCATCCCATCGGCGCCCTATCCGCAGCTATGTGCTGCGTCAGGGCCGGCTGACCGAGGCCCAGGAGCGCGCCTTCACCGCGCTGTGGCCGCGATACGGCGTCGAGTGGGAGCCAGGTCGGACCCTGGACCTGCCAGCCCTGTTCGGAAACGACCGCCCAGTCTTTCTGGAGATTGGCTTCGGTAATGGCGAGACCCTGGCCGAGATGGCCGCTGACCACTCCGAACGCAATTACCTCGGGGTCGAGGTTCATGGCCCCGGCGTGGGCCACCTGTTGCTTGAGATCGCCAGGCGAGACCTGACCAACCTGCGTCTGTTGCGCCAAGATGCCGTGGCCCTGCTGACAGGAGGCCTGGCCCCCGCCAGCCTGGCGGGGGTCTATCTGTTCTTTCCCGACCCCTGGCCCAAGAAGCGCCACCATAAGCGGCGTATCCTCAACCCGGGCTTCGTGACCGGGCTGGCCCGGGTCATTTGCCCCGGGGGCCTGTTCCATACCGCCACCGACTGGGAGCCCTATGCCCAGCAGATGCTGGAGGTGCTGACGGCCAGTGACAGCCTTTTCCTCAATGGCGCCGGACCTGGCGAATTCTCACCCCGTCCCTCGGACCGCCCCCTGACCAAGTTCGAACGACGCGGGCAGGGGTTGGGGCATGGCGTCTGGGACCTGATCTTTCAACGTCGCTGACATGGCCGCCCTCCGGCTCCAGGGTCTCAAGACCCTCAATCTGGCACCTCTCGATCTCACCCTGGCGGCTGGGGAACTGGTATTGCTTTCGGGTCCCTCCGGCTCCGGCAAGAGCCTGTTGCTGCGCGCCCTGGCGGATCTGGACCCCCACGCGGGCGAGGTTTGGCTGGAAGACCGGGCCTGTTCCTCCTGGCCGGCGCCGGAATGGCGCCGTCGCGTGGGCCTGCTGCCAGCGGAGTCTTACTGGTGGTTCGACCGGGTGGGGGATCACTTTGAACGGGTACCCGCGGGCGTAATCGGAACAGACAGGGGCCGGTGCGAACCAAACCTCGCTCAGGGATGCGGTCAGGCCACCTCGGCCCTGCTAGCCCGTCTCGGCTTCCCGCCCGAGGTGTTGGAATGGACCGTCACCCGGCTCTCCACTGGCGAGCGTCAACGCCTGGCCTTGGCACGCCTGCTGGCTATCCAGCCACAGGTGTTGCTCCTCGACGAGGCCACTGCCAATCTGGACCCGCCCAATCGCGACCGGGTCGAGGCGCTGATCCAGGACTATCGCCGTGACCAGGCCGCGGCCGTGCTCTGGGTCAGTCACGACCCAGAGCAACGCCGACGCCTGACCATGCCGGTTCCGGGCCTGGTCGGGGCCCGCCGCCTGGTTATCCAGGGCAACCGGTTGGTGGCCGAACGGGAGGGGCCGGACGTCTGATGGAACTCATCGCCCTCAGCCCCTTCGACCTGGGTCTGGCGGCCAGCCTGGTGCTCGTCTTGGCCCTGCTCTCCTGGCACCTTCACCTGGGGGTGGAACGACGGGTGCTGGTGGCCGCCCTACGCAGCGCCATCCAGCTTAGCCTCATTGGTCTGGTGCTGAATTACCTCTTCGCCCAGACCAGCCTTGCCCTCACCGGGCTCTGGTCCCTGATGATGCTGGGCGTCGCCGGCTGGGAGGTGGTGGCGCGCCAGAAACACCCTTACCGGGGAGCCTGGGGCTTTGGCATCGGCACCCTTTCCATGTTCGTCTCCTCCTTTAGCGTCCTCATCCTGGCCCTGATCCTCATCATCGGGGTCAAACCCTGGTACCAGCCCCAATATCTGATTCCCCTGCTCGGCATGCTGCTCGGCAACACCATGAGCGGCATCGCCATCACCCTCGACAACCTGAGCCGTCAGGCCTGGGAGGGACGTGGGGTCATCGAGGCCCGCCTGCTCCTGGGTCAAGGCTGGGAATGCGCCATTCGTGACATCCGCCGCGACTCTATCCGCGCCGGACTCATCCCTATCATCAACTCCATGGCCGCGGCCGGCCTGGTCAGCCTGCCGGGCATGATGACCGGCCAAATCCTCGCCGGCAGCCCGCCCATGGAGGCCGCCAAGTATCAGATGATGATCCTCTTCCTCATATCCGCCGGCACTGGCCTCGGCAGCGCCGCCGCCGTCTGGGCTGGCTCCCGGCGCCTCTTCGACCAGCGGCAGCGGTTAAGGCTCGACCGCCTGCGGGGGCCCCAACACTAGGTATTCGTTACAGGCCACCGCCGGTCTGGCTTCGGCTTTGTAGGGTCGTGCCCATTTTCAGGGCAATGCCAAGACGGGTATTCCTGGTTTCGTGGGCGAATCAGTCAGTTACGCCCCTTTGTAGCGCCTGGGTGAAGGCCTCCCAGTCGTAATCATAGGCCCACTGGGACAGTAGCGTGCTCAGGGCCGGGTCTTGGTCTCCGATCTGTTCGACAAGTCGTGTGATACGAGCGAAATCACCCAGTTCCACGGCAGCGCGCAGGGCGGTGCTCCATTCCTCTGGCTGGGCGAGAAGGCGGGACGCCACCTCGACGGGCGATAAGGGGCACAGGGTCGCCGAGGGGGTTCCGCCCCGAAGGAATTTCAGTCCGGCCCGATATTCCAGAATGGCGACCAATTCTTCCGCCTTGAAGGGCTTACTGGCGTAATCATCGCAACCGCAAGCCAAAAATCGCTCCCGTTCTTCCTGGAAGGCGCTGGCGGTCAAGGCCACGATGAGGGTCCGGACCGCGTCCGGATCCGCAGCCTCCAGCGCCCTGATGCGGCGGGTGGCCTCCTCGCCGGACAGGACCGGCATCCGCATATCCATGAAAAGGATCTGGGGCTGCCATTCCCTCCAGATTGCCACGGCCTCCTGGCCGTCGGCCCCCTCCCGCAACTCCAGCAGGTTGGATTTTGGATCCCACCCCTTCAGCAACGCCCTCAGTGGCGCCCGGTTGTCTGCCAGGTCATCGACGATAAGGACGCGACGGACCGGCTGACCTGGTTCCAAACCGACAATGGAGTCCTGACCCTGGGCCTGGCTCGAGACATCCGCGCCGGTCGGCGGCAACCGGAGCCTGAAACTAAAGCAACTGCCTGTGCCCGGGGTGCTTTCCAGGCTCAAATCCCCACCCATGATCCGAACATATTGGCTACTGAGAGCCAGACCCAGGCCGGTACCCTGCTCAGACATGAGGCCCGTAAGGGTCTGACTGAAGGGCTTGAAGAGCCGGTCTTGCTCCTCCGGAGCTATCCCCATCCCGGTATCCTGGACGCTGAAACGAGTGTCCACCTCACCCGTGGCCCGGGAGACCCGCAGCGTCACGCCACCGGTCCCGGTGAACTTGATGGCATTGCCGATCAGGTTGATCAGTACCTGGCGAAGATGGAGTTTGTCACCCAGTACATAAGGGGGGACCGGATCCTGCTCGATCTTCAGGGTCAGACCACGATCCCGCGCGGGTTGGCGAAAGAAGGCCTCGGTTTGGACGATCAGCCGGTGAAGGTCGAAGGGTGCTACCAGGCTGGTCATGTGGCCCGCCTCGATCTTGGCCATGTCGAGGATATCGTTGATAAGGGTCAGGAGGTGATCGCCAGCGCGTTGAACGGCATCCAGCCCATCACGTTGGGGGCCCGTCAGGGTCGGGTCTCGGGCCAATACCTGGGCAAAACCGAGAATGGCATTCAAGGGGGTACGAATTTCATGGCTCATGCTGGCCAGGAAGGTCGACTTGGCCCGGTTGGCCGACTCCGCCTGCTCCTTGGCTACGATAAGATCCTTCCGGGTCCGCTGCTGTTCCATCAGGGTCCGCGCCAACGTCAGGTTGGCATGACTCAGCCGGGAGATCATCTCCGCGATCCGCTGGTAGAACCCCATCACCAGGTCGGCCTTTTCCCGGCTCCACCGGGGCAGCCGCTCATAGGCGGCCAGGTACTCCGCTCCATCGCAACCCTGGCACCGGGCCTCTTTCCTTAGCCCCTCCCGATCCAAGTCTTCATCCTCGAAGACAAACTCACCGAGGTAGAGGTTACCGATGTGCCTACCCCCAACCTCGATGGGGGTCACGATATCACAGATACCATTCCTGCAAAGGTAGGAAGGGCGGGGGTCTGGACCAACTATCTGAGAAATATCGCTTTCCAGGCAGCGCAGGTTGGTGAGGGGGGTGGCTCGCGAAACCCGCTGGCAGATATCCCGCAGGCCGGTAGCTGCCAGCACCCTCCCCTGCAGATCGACCAGGCCCACCCCGATCGTCGTGAGTTGGAAAAAGCCATCCATGATGGCCTGGATGGCCTGACAATCGACGATATCCACCAGAACCCTCCCCTGCAGATCGACCAGGCCCACCCCGATCGTCGTGAGTTGGAAAAAGCCATCCATGATGGCCTGGATGGCCTGACAATCGACGATATCCACCAGATCCAGTGTCTTCAGATCCCCTTCCGGTGACAGCAGCGCCTCGAGTTTGATGCGCACCCGCCCCTCGCTTTCCGCCAGTTCCCGGGTCCGTTCCACCAGCGCCTGGTTGGAGTGATCGGCAGCGGCAAGGGCCGCCGTGACCCTGAGTTGGGTGCGAACCATGACCCAGGTGATCCAGGTCATGGCGAGGGTCAGCAGCAGGCCGACCACCGTAGCCGTGCGACTGACTACGCCCGTATTCTCGGCGCTCAGATACTAGGGGAGGGCCCCTATCCGGATGAACCAATCCTGACCTCCAAAGGACATGAGGCGTTCGCCAACGAGATGCGGAGGTTCGGTGACCGCCGGTAGGTTGGAGGCGTAAAGCAGCCTAAC
>CAZFZB010000099.1:0-1802 GCA_964523415.1 uncultured Chromatiaceae bacterium
GGGATGCAGCCGTATTCTGGCTCAATCGTGGCCAGGTGGAACGAGGATTACAACATCTCTCCTTGGCCCTGGAGGCGCGCCCCGCCACCAATCAGGACCTCCTGGATATCTTTCTGCGCTTTGCCGAGGATCCCGAGGCCCGGGTCACCCTCAAGCCCCTTGCCCAGAACCCCCCCCCATGGTGGCCTGCCTTCTTTAAGCGCTTAGCGCAGCGGGCCTTGAATGTCGATGCGGTACGCTACGCTTATGGTCTGCGCACCCTCGCCTCCCAGACCCCGGTAGCACCCGAGGAGCGTCAGGCCTATATCCAGCGTCTCCTCAAGGAGGGGCTGATTACCGAGGCCTATCTGACCTGGGTCAATGGCCTCACACCCTCGGAGCGCAGGGAGATGGGTTTATTGCACAACGGCAGTTTTGAGATGGCCTTGGGGGAGGAGGCGCCTTTTGACTGGCAGTGGCACCCGCACCGTCAGGTAGTGGCGAGAACGGCAGCCTCCTTGGGTGTTGCGGGTGAGCGGGCCCTGCAACTGGTTTTCCGCGGCCAGGAGGGCCGATTTCAGCATCTCCGTCAAATCCTCTATCTCGACTCAGGCACCTATCGTCTCTCCGGCAAGGTCAAACTTGAGAGCCTGGCCAGCAAGGTTGGGCTGCGCTGGACCTTGCGCTGTCTCCACCCAAACCAGGCGGTCTTAGGGGAGAGCGAGCGCTTCCTGGGTTCGGGAAAGTGGCGAAGCTTCACCATGGATTTCGAGGTACCCGAGGATTGCCAACTCCAGGATATTCGTCTGGAATCTGCCGGAAGGCAGGGATTGGGCATGAGGATCAGTGGTGAAATCTGGTTTGATGACCTGGCTATTCGCCGCACCACGGGACTCACGGCCGCCGCGCGGGCCGACGGGTTGGCACGAGAACGCGAGACTGGGGAGACTGAACCAGGAACAGAGGACAGTTCCTTCGATTGGGGGCAGGAAACCGAGCCGGCCAGCCCTGACGTGGCCCCCGGTAAAGTTGAGGATGTCCCGACCCGAGATCAGTCCGGCGAGCCCCGTACCATGGCTGCCCCAACTGAGGGTCAAGGTTCCCGATCAGGTGAAACGGGGCGATAAACGACACTGGGCGCTCTATAGACATGCAGGTGGCGTCCTAATTCAGAGAAGATTTGATCTGGTAATTCAGTGAATGCAATTTAGACTTTAATTTGTTGACACGGATGTTGAGGTTGCCTAGGATTGCTTTTATGAGAGTGCAAAAAAGTCACGCGCCCAGACTATATTTGGTAACTTGCTGTATCTATTCAGGGGAGAATATGCGATGAAGATGCCCACTCAAGTTGGCCTAGCCTTATTGTCAGGTTTAGGCGGCATGGGATTGGCGCTGGCTGCCGATCAAGCGTCGATCGCCACTGTGGCCCGTGTTGATGGTACGGCAGTTGTCAGCCAGGACGCCCGCTATGTGCCTGCTCGTCAGGGCATGATCCTGAATGAGGGCGATCGCCTCATGGTCCTGGAGGGTGGTAGTGCGATTCTGACCTTCGCCGATGGTTGCCAGTATGAGCTGGGTTCGATGGCCATGCTGACGGTCTCGGGTGTCAGCACCTGTGCCGCGGATGGCGCTGGTGTATACAAGGTCGATCCGGAATCCGCCGTTGCGGATGGCGTTACCCCCAAGCACCAATTGGCTGCTATCGGGAGCAATGGCAAGAAGGCTCGCAGCAAGGCCCAATGCGATGCCGCTGCCAAAAATTCCAATCCCAATGACGATTGTGATTGCGAGGAGCGCCGCAATAACAACGACAAGGATGA
>CAZFZB010000099.1:1902-7989 GCA_964523415.1 uncultured Chromatiaceae bacterium
CGGCGGCAGGTGGCCTTGCCGCAGGTGGTCTCGTGACCGCTGGTGTCGCTGCGGTGGCCATTGGCTCGGCGGCTATCATTGCCAGTGACAACAATCAGGGTGGTGGAGTACCACCTAACATCAGCAGGTAGTCCCCCTCTTCTGGAAAAGGGCCAAGCCTTCCTAGGGGCTTGGCCCTTTCTGTTTATGAGCCAGTCGGAATGCTTATCGCATCCTGCGTGCCCTAGCCGGCGGAATTTAACCCGAAAAGACGGGAAAACCATCTACCCCTTCCCAGGGAATGCTTGTCGGTTTTTTGCCAGGGGGTTCCCCCGAGGCCAGGAGGGGGGATGGTTTCTGCTGGGTCGAGGTTGCTAAGGATGGCCTGGGGGCGATCCGTCACGAGTCGCTGTGCCTCTTCCGGTCCCACCCACTTTGCTGCTGCCTCTCGTCCCTCCGCCAACAGAGGAGGGCGACGTTGCCAATGATGGGCATCCGTGGCTAGGAGATGAACCAGGCCGTCGTCCAGGAATCGCTCCGCCCAGTATTGGGGCTCGTCGCGAAAACGGCCGGTAAGGGCACCCGCGGTCACCTGTATCCATGCGCCTTGGCGCGCGGCCTCCACGAACCAGCCATAATGTTTGTCATCCAACCAGGTCAGTCGCTCTGGGTGGGTGATAACAGGTACAAACCCCGCGGATAGGACATCGAAGATCGTATCCGAAAAGCGAGAGGGTACCGTGTGATGGGGTGGCTCGAAAAGAAAGTAACGGGAGCCGTGCAGGGAGGGAAAGCGCCCGGATCTCAGTGCCTCCAGCAATTCTGGAACCAGCTGGATATCGGCGCCAATCGTGATCTCCAAGGGTATGCCAGCCGCTTGAAGATGATCGCGGAAGGCGTTGGCCGCGGCGGAGATAGAATTTGCATCGTTCTCAAAAAGTCCGGGGTAGATGTGCGGGGTACAGGCGGTCAGGGTGATACCGTCCGCGACGGCGATGCGGGCCATCGCCAAGGCGGTATCAAGGTCCGTCGGACCGTCGTCGATGCCGGGAAGCATATGGCAGTGCAGGTCGATCATGAGACTGGCTTGGGATAACCGGATTCACCTTGTTGACAAAGTATCTGCGGCCTGGGCCTTCAAGATCAAGCCTGCACTGTCAGGCAGGACGGGCGGGGGCACAGAGAACCTGGCCCCGCACCCTACTACTGACAGGATTCACATTCTGGATCAAGGATGGAACAGGCCTTAGGGGCACCGGCCTTGCCGGCGGTTTTGGTAGTGAGGTAATTACCACCGACGATTGCAAGTCGGTTGCTCCGGCTGGTATCCGCCATGGTGGACTTCTCGACATGGGTGGCACCCATGGAGCGAAGATAATAGGTCGTCTTGAGGCCGCGCACCCAGGCAAGCTTGTAGAGGTTATCCAGCTTCTTGCCGTTGGGCTCGCTCATGTAGAGGTTGAGACTCTGGGCCTGGTCGAGCCACTTCTGGCGGCGGCTGCCGGCCTCCACCAGCCAACGGGCGTCGATCTCAAAGGCGGTAGCGTAGAGGGCCTTGAGCTCCTTGGGAATGCGGTCGATGGCTTGGACCGAGCCATCGAAGTACTTGAGGTCATTGACCATCACTGCATCCCAAAGGCCCAGTTGCTTCAGATCCTGGACTAGGTAGGGATTGACGACAGTAAACTCACCGGAGAGGTTCGACTTGACGAAGAGGTTTTGGTAAGTCGGCTCGATGGACTGGCTGACGCCGACGATGTTGGAGATGGTAGCCGTGGGGGCGATGGCCATACAGTTGGAATTGCGCATGCCGACTTGGATCACCCGTGCGCGCAGGGCTGCCCAGTCCCGGGTCTGGCTTTGGTCGACCTGCAGGAAGCCCCCCCGGCCAGCCTGCAGAAGTTCAATGGAGTCCAGGGGCATGATACCCTGGCTCCAGAGACTCCCCTCGAAGCTGGAATAGCGGCCGCGTTCCTCGGCCAGGTCCGTGGAGGCGCGAATGGCGTGGTAGGCAATGGCCTCCATGCTTTCGTCGGCGAACTGGACCGCCTCTTGGCTGGCGTATGGGATGCGCAGCCTATAGAGGGCGTCCTGAAAGCCCATGAGGCCCAACCCTACAGGCCGGTGGCGGAGGTTGGAACGTCGCGCTTGGGGGACGTTGTAGAAGTTGTAATCAATGACGTTATCGAGCATGCGCATGGCGGTCGTAACCGTGCGCTGGAGCTTGGCGTTATCCAGGCCCTTACCATCGACGTGGGTGGCCAGGTTAATCGAACCCAGGTTGCAGACGGCGATCTCCTGGTCATTGGTGTGCAGGGTGATCTCGGTGCAGAGATTGGAACTGTGGACCCGGCCGACGTGTTGATTGGTGTAACGCAGGTTGCAGGGGTCCTTAAAGGTGACCCAGGGATGGCCAGTCTCGAACAACATGGCCAGCATCTTGCGCCACAGGTCGACGGCCTTGAGCTTTTTGCTGACCTTCATTTCACCCCGGGCCGCGCGTTCCTCGTAGGACGTGTAGGCAGCCTCGAAGGCCTGGCCGGTAAGATCGTGCAGGTCTGAGGTCTCGTCCGGGGAGAAGAGGGTCCAGTCGCTCTCCTCCGCCACCCGCTTCATGAAGAGATCCGGCACCCAGTTGGCGGTGTTCATGTCGTGGGTGCGGCGGCGCTCGTCTCCCGTGTTTTTGCGCAAGTCGAGGAACTCCTCGATGTCGATGTGCCAGGTCTCCAAATAGGCACAGACCGCCCCCTTGCGTTTGCCCCCCTGGTTGACGGCCACGGCAGTATCGTTGGCGACCTTGAGGAAGGGCACCACGCCTTGGCTGCGGCCATTGGTACCCTTGATGTGGGCGCCCATGCCGCGCACCCGGGACCAATCGTTGCCCAGGCCACCTGCGAATTTGGAGAGTAGGGCATTGTCCCTGATGGCGCCGTAGATGCCTTCGAGATCGTCCGGGACCGTAGTGAGGTAGCAGGAGGAGAGCTGGGGCCTCAGGGTGCCGGAGTTGAAGAGGGTAGGGGTGGAACTCATGAAATCGAAACTGGACAGGAGTTCGTAAAACTCGATGGCCCGTTCCTCGCGGTCGATTTCATTGATGGCCAGACCCATAGCGACGCGCATGAAGAAGGCCTGGGGTAGTTCAAAACGCAGGCCCTCTGCGGTGTGGATGAAATAACGGTCGTAGAGGGTCTGGAGACCGAGGTAAGTGAACTGCAGGTCACGCTCGGGTTGGAGGGCAGCGCCCAAGCGGGTCAGGTCAAACTGACCCAGGCGGCGGTCGACCAATTCCAGGTCTCCTGCCTGTTTGATATAGGCAACGAAGTATTCCAAATAGCGTTCGGCGAGGTCCGCCTGGGTTTCCGCCCCCAGGTTCAGGCCCAGAAAGCCCAGGGCCTCGCGGCGCAGGATATCGAGGAGTAGACGGGCAGCGACTTGGCTGTAGTCGGGATCCTTTTCGATCAGGGCGCGGGCACTCATGACCAGGGCCTGACCGACCTCGGCCTCGCGGACACCGTCGAAGAGGTTGCGACAGGTATCGGTAAGGATAGTCTCACCATCGACGGTATCGAGGTCCTGGCAGGCCTCTTTCAGGAGGCGGCGCATCCGTGCCAGATCCAGGGGACGCCGGCTGCCGTCCGGAAGTGTGATATTGATTCCGGGCGGGGGCGTCGCACTGGCTTCGGCCGCGATCGCCGCGGCCCGGGCGGCACGGTCCCGGGCCCGTTCCTCACGATAGAGGACATAATCACGGGCAACCTTGTGCTCCCCGGCACGCATCAGGGCTAGTTCGACCTGATCCTGGATGTCCTCGATGTGAACCGTACCCCCACTGGGCAGCCGGCGGGTGAGGGCGACCACCACCTGCTCCGTAAGTTCCCGCACCCGTTCGTGAACGCGGCTGGATACGGCCGCGTTTCCGCCCTCCACAGCTAGGAAGGCCTTGGTCATGGCCACCATGATCTTGGTGGCATCGAAGTGGGTGACCTGGCCGTTACGGCGGATCACTTGGAACTTGCCCTGGGCGAGGGGGTCCTTGTCAATCTGACTGTCAGGGGGGTCGGCCGCCAAGGCGGCGGGATTCGGTACGGCGGCTGTCTTGGTGGCGGCGGCCATGGCTATCCTCAAGGAAATGGCAATGGGTTGTGGCATGGGGTTTGGGAGGCATTACCGACCTGATCCAGGTAAACCGAGGTCTGTGGATGCTCAGGACGATATCCAGGGCCAACACAATATCCAGGGTTTGTTGTCATAGTCAACCACTAGATATTGTGGAAAAAGGGTATGCAACAGTGGATAAATTGGGGATTACCTGGGGACAGGTTCCACCCTGAAATTGCTCCGGGAGGTGCTGCCCCCTACCCCTGGTTAGGTCTGGGGATGGCCGTCCTTGTGGATAACCCTTCCCTTGTCGCCCTGGACCCCAGCGGGGCGCCGGGCACCTAAAAATTCCCCCTCTGGATAAACACAAAAAGCGGCTGGGGCGGTTATAATCCGGCGACGATTAAGGGGGAGGGTGGTAAATCCCCAATGGGGACCACCGGAATGATTGAAATCCAATGAATGCCAACGGAGACCTGATTCCATGCAAGTCAGAGACGTGATGAATAAATCGGTGCGGACGGTGCGGCCCGATACCAAGGTGATGGAAGTTGCCTCCCTGATGTGCCTATACCGCTATCACGGCCTGCCGGTAACGACAGAGGATGGCACTCTCATTGGCTTCATCGCGGAGAAGGATCTCCTCCATCGTCTCTTTCCCACCTTTGAGCGCCTGATGGAGGAGGGGCTGGGTAATGTCGATCTCGACATGGAAATGGGTAGGTACTCCGAGGTCCTTGACCTCTCCGTGTCCGATCTCATGACCCGCAATCCCATCGCGGTAACCCCGGAAATGCATGTGTTGCGGGCCACGACCATCATGGTCCGTAACAGATTTCGTCGTATCCCGGTAGCCGAGAATGGCATCCTGGTAGGCGTCCTAAGCCTGGGTGATGTCCACAAGGCCATTTTCCACGCCAATGTGGCGGGCACCCTCAAGAGCAACTAGTCGGAGTCGATCCGAAACCCGCGCCCGGCTCAACGGGCGCAGTCTAGATGCAACTCAACAATAGGCCCGGTTCCATCGGTTCGTATCTGCAAACCATAGCCAATGGCTTACCGGCCAGCTTTATCTTCCCCGACCGCACGGGGCGCGTGTTCAATGAGGACTGATCATCCTGATCTTGGGGAGGCAACTATGATGACGCGGATTGCCCATGGGATGAATAGGCTAGCCAGGGTGGGCCTGGTATTCGTCTTGTCGACCGGTTTACTGGTCGCATCCACCCCAGCCGAGGTGGCCCAGGCCGAGTATGAGGAGATCATGGCCCTGACTCCGAACCCTGCCAACGGCCACAAGGCTTACATCACCTGCGTCGTCTGTCACAGGCCTGAGGGCTGGGGCACGATCGATGGGACCTATCCTCAAATCGCTGGTCAACATAGAACGGTCATCATTAAACAGTTGGCCGACATCCGGGCGCGTAACCGTGATAATCCCCTCATGTATCCCTTCTCGGTACCACGCGTCTTGGGGGGACCTCAGAATATCGCCGATGTGGCGGCCTATCTGGCGCAACTCCCCATGAATCCCCAAAACGGGGTAGGGCCGGGGACCGATCTCGAACTGGGTGCCCAACTGTACAGGGATAATTGCGTCAAGTGTCATGGCGAGGGGGGGCAGGGCGATGAACAGGAACATACCCCAGCTATCGCGGGACAGCATTTCAATTACCTGGTGCGCCAGTTCGATGCGATCCGTGAGGGAAGACGCAGGAACTCTGACCCCAAGATGGTCGAGCAGATTAAGGGCTTTGCCCCCCGGGAAGAAATGGCTGTTTTGGACTATACCTCACGGTTGCGCCCACCAGCAGACCGTCTTGGCATGGCGGATTGGCGCAACCCGGACTTTCGGGGCTATGTTTATCCGTCGCCGTCCGTGCCCTCTCCATCCTCCAGCCAACCTCAATTCCCGCCCCCTTCCGTCCCGACTCGTCCGTGATTAGGTGCTGGGCTGCTAGGGCATCTGACCCCGGTGTTTGTGCCGGGGCCTCCGCTATTTTCCCGTCT
>CAZFZB010000099.1:8089-10607 GCA_964523415.1 uncultured Chromatiaceae bacterium
TTTGCGGGGCTCATCCTGGGGATTGGCGGCCTGGTCATCCTTTACGCCCGCTATTACCTGGCGGAGCAGGACAATTTGGGGCGACTCTACGCCTATCTGCTGTTGTTCATGGGGGCCATGCTGGGGGTGGTGCTGTCGGAAAATCTGATTCAGATGTTGGTGTTCTGGGAACTGACCAGTTTGAGTTCCTTCCTCCTCATCGGTTACTGGCGTCAGCGCGAAGAGGCCCGCACAGGGGCACGTATGGCCCTGGCGATTACCGGTGCCGGCGGCCTGGCCTTATTTGGCGGCCTGATGCTCCTGGGCCGGATGACGGGGAGCTATGAACTGAGCGTCATTTTGGCATCCGGTGATCTCATCCGAACCCACCCCCTTTATGGGCCGACTTTGCTCTTGATCCTGTTCGGGGTCTTCACCAAATCTGCCCAGTTTCCCTTGCACTTCTGGCTGCCCCACGCCATGGCGGCCCCCACGCCCGTGTCGAGCTATCTGCATTCGGCCACCATGGTCAAGGCTGGGGTCTTCCTGTTGGCGCGCCTGTTTCCGGCCCTCTCGGGGACCTGGGAATGGAACTTTGCCGTGACGGGGTTCGGCATGACTACCCTGCTGGTCGGGGCCGTCATTGCCCTCTTTCAGCACGATCTCAAGGGTCTGCTGGCCTATTCCACGATCAGTCATCTCGGGCTGATCACGGTCCTCTTCGGCATCGGCACCCCCCTGGCGGCGGTGGCCGGTGTATTCCATATCATCAATCATGCAACCTTCAAGGCGGGTCTCTTCATGGCCGCTGGCATTATCGACCATGAGACCGGCACCCGCGACATGAGGCGCATCAATGGGCTCTGGCACTCCATGCCCTACACCGGCACCTTGGCCATGGTCGCGGCCTCGGCCATGGCCGGTGTGCCCCTTTTCAATGGGTTTTTGTCGAAGGAGATGTTCTTCGGCGAAGCCGCCGCGGTCGCCGGGGCCATGCCCCTCGGTTGGCTGGTGCCGGTGGCGGCCACCCTCGCCGGGGCCTTCGCGGTGGCCTACTCGGTGCGCTTCGTTCACGATGTCTTTTTTAATGGGGAACCCGTGAATTTGCCTAAGCAGCCCCACGAACCGCCGCACTGGATGCGGGTACCCGTGGAGATTCTTGTCGTCATTTGCATCCTGGTGGGCACGGCCCCGTCCCTGACCGTCGAACCTATCCTGAACCTGGCGGCGGGTGCCGTCCTCCAGGCGCCACCCCCGACCCATGACCTTGCCCTCTGGCATGGCTTCAGCCCCGCCGTCTTCATGAGCCTCATCGCCATGATGGGTGGTATCTTCATCTATACCGCGCGGAAACCTCTTTATGCCGCGTGGGACCGGGTGGGAGATCGGTTTGATGCCAGGCGCGGCTACGAGTGGGCATTGTCTGGCTTGATATACCTGAGCCAGGCCGTCACGGATTGGATGAATAAGGCCTCCCTGCAACGTCTGTTGGTGACCTTCCTCCTTGCAACCTTGTTACTGGGGGTTGCGGGTTGGCTTGGATCGGGCTCTGCTATAGGGGGGTCCTTGCCCCTGTTGCCCATAGACCTCGTCAGCCTGGTGGCCAGTCTCATCATGGTCGGGGCCGCCCTCGCTACCCTGATCTGGCATCGCCAGCGCCTCCTCGCCCTCGTTTTCCTGGGTGCCATCGGCCTGATGGTCACCTTTATTTTCGCCTTTTTCTCCGCCCCCGATCTGGCACTGACCCAACTGTCCGTCGAGGTGGTGACCCTGATCCTGCTGCTGTTGGCGCTCTTTTTCCTTCCTCAGACCTCCCACCCCGAGACCCACCGCATCCGCCGTATCCGGGATCTGGTCGTGGCATTGTGGTCGGGTATAGGCATGAGCGCCCTGACCTGGGCGCTCCTGACCAGGCCTTACGAGAGCATCGCTGGGTATTTCGTGGAAAAGAGCGTATCGGGTGGCGGGGGTCGCAATGTGGTCAATGTCATCCTGGTGGATTTTCGCGGCTTCGATACCCTGGGCGAAATCACAGTCCTGGTGCTGGCGGGACTGGCTATCCATGCCATGTTGAAAAACCTGCAACTCGGGGCCCAGGCCAACGACGAACTGAGCGGGGCCTGGAGCCAGGACGCGCATCCCATTCTTCTGTCGGTGCTGGTACGCCTGGTTTTACCCATGACCTTGCTGGTGGCCGTCTTTCTACTGCTGCGGGGCCATAACTTGCCAGGTGGCGGCTTTATCGCGGGCCTCGTCACGGCTATTGCCCTTATCCTGCTCTATCTTGCCAATGGGGTGGCCTGGGCCCAGAAGCGTTTCCCGGGAAATTTGCAGATCCTGATGGGCGTAGGCCTGCTCATCGCCAGCCTCACGGGTCTGGCGAGCCTCCTCTTGGGCTATCCCTTCTTGACGACCAGTTTCGCCCACCTGGATTGGCCCTTGGTTGGAGAATTCGAATTGGCCTCGGCCATGATCTTCGATTTGGGGGTTTGGCTGGTGGTGGTGGGGATGACCCTGCTGATCCTCATCCACCTGGGTT
>CAZFZB010000100.1:0-10536 GCA_964523415.1 uncultured Chromatiaceae bacterium
TAGTGGCCGGATGGCCGCAGCCGTGGGCTGATAGCGGTACAGGGCTCCGCGGTGGCGCTGGTAGAGGGGCGTGAAGGCACCGGTGTCTCCGTCCCGGTAGCGCAGCATGAGTTGTTCGTCGGAAATTGGGGTCACGCCCGGTTCCTCAGGGAGGGCCGCACAGGTGGCGGTCCCATCATCGACTGACTGGGCCATGGGGGCAAGCCGCTGGCCCAGTCGCAACTGTCAGACCCCGGGCAGAGCCTGGGCCAGCTTAGCCAGGCCGATGAATTCGGCGCGGTAGCCGGAGGCGTCCTCACCCCTGGCCCCCGATGCCAGGCTGATGATGTCCGCCAGAGCGAAGCCGTTGAGAGAGGCGCCGCCGCGCAGGTACTGGCCGAATGCGGCGACGGCGGCGGCAAAGCGCAGGCGTTCGCTGGCCGCCTGGGCCCGGTCGCTCGGGACCCTCAGGGCCTGGGTCACCAGGGTGATTTCGTAGAGGGCGGTGACGCGATGGCCGGCGCCCACCTCCCCGGCATCCACCCGGTCATTGGTGAAATCCTCCCGCGCCAGCAGACGGTTCTCGTAGCCGATGAGGCGGTACTCAGCGACCTGAGCCGGGTTGAACTCGATCTGGACCTTGACGTCCCCGGCAATGGTCTCCAGCGTCGAGGCCAGTTCGTCCACCAGTACCTTGCGTGCCTCCTGCAGGGTGTCGATGTAGGCGTAGTTGCCATTGCCCTTGTCCGCCAGCTGCTCCATAAGCTGATCGTTGTAGTTGCCGCCGCCGAAGCCCAGGGTGGTGAGGCTGATACCCTTGGCCCTTTCCTGTTCGATGAGCTGGATCAGGGCCTCGTGGTTGACCATGCCTACGTTGAAGTCGCCGTCGGTGGCTAGGATGACGCGGTTGATGCCCTCCGGCAGATACGCCATTTCGGCCAGGCGGTAGGCGGCCTGGATGCCAGCAGCGCCGTAGGTGGAGCCCCCCGCGCCCAATTGCTCCAGGGCGGCGAGAATCTTGGTGCGCTGATCGCCGGGGGTCGGCTTCAGAGCCACCCCGGCATTACCGGCGTAGATCCGGTCATGGGCACCAAGTTGGTTGGTCAGGAGCTTGAAGGCGGAGACCAGCAGGGGTAGTTTGTTCGGCGCGGCCATGGAACCAGAGACGTCGATGAGAAAGACCAGGTTGGCCGCCGGCCGCTCCGTCGGGAGATAGCCTTGCAATCCGATCAGGAGCAGGCGAGTGTTGGGGTTCCAGGGGGTCGCAGCCATCTCGGTATAGAGGGCTAAGGGCTGGTCCCGTTCCAGGGGCTTGGGGTAGGCGTAGTCGAAGTAGTTGATCAGCTCCTCCGTGCGTACCGCATCCTTGGGTGGCAGCTGGCCCTGGGTGAGGAAACGGCGAACGTTGGCGTAACTGCCGGTGTCCACGTCGATACTGAAGGTGGAGACGGGCTGCTCCCGAGTCAGGATGACAGCGTTGTCGGTGAAGTGGGCGTAACGCTCGCGGTCCTCCGGCACCGGCAGCAGGGGGGGTGGTGGTGGGGTTGCGGCCGAGTCCCGATGGGTGACCAATCCCGGCGGTGCCGGGACGAGGGTTCAGGCAGAACCTTGGTGGTGCCGGGGCGCGCTTGGCTGACGTCTTCCCGCCTGCCCTGGTTGGCCTGGGCCTGGGGATTCTGGATCTGAGTGCCCTGGGCCTGGACCATCTGCCCCAGATCCTGGGCCATGGGCGGTGGCGGTAGCTCTCCCCGGGGGGTGGCACGGCGCTCGCCGTAGCGGCGCCAGGATCGGGCCCCTGGGTGCAGCCAATGGCCAGGCCCGGGATCAGGGCCATGGTCAGGGTCAGGACGGGGTTTGGGCGGCGGGCGGGAACAAGGATCGGTATAGATGGGGTCTGATGCATGATGGCTCTCCTGCCAGTTGATGTTCGAACCTATAAACATCGGCAGGGGGCGCAGGGGGGTTAAGGGGGCCAAGAGATAATTCGGGAGGACGTCCTTCCGGCTGGCTGGCATGTGCCGGGCAGGATGCTGGCGCAGCCGCTTGCCAGGCACTCCATCCCCAATGCCGATCCAGGGCTATTCCATCAAGGCCACGGCCTTGACCTGGGCATGGACCTCCTGACCGGGGGTCAAGGCCAGGCGGTCGCGGGATTGGCGGGTGATGCGGGCGAGGATGACGGCTCCGGCATCGGTCTCCGCTGTGGTCCCCAGGCCCAGCTTGACCAGGAGTCGGGGGCCCTCACTGGCGCCCATTTCCAGGATGTGGGCGGGAAAGACGTTAAGGATGCTGGAGGGGGTGGGCGGGCCAAGGGCGATGCTGACATCGCGGGCCTGAATGCGCACCCGGGCGCGGGCGCTGGTGGGTCGGGGGGCACCCGGTACCCAGAGGTGGGCGCCGGGGACCTGGATGTGCAGGAGTTCATACTCCGGGTCGTAGGCAAGCACCTGTCCGTCAAGGAAGCTGCTGGCCTCATTGTCCCGGGCCAGGGGCAGGTCGAGGCGCGCCAGTAGGTCTCTGGCCGGTCCCTCCGCCCGTACCCGGCCATCCGCCAGGACCAGGATGTGATCCGCCAGCCGTGCCACCTCCTCGATGGAGTGGCTGACGTACAGGATCGGGATGGCCAGTTCGTCATGGAGCCTTTCCAGATAAGGCAGGATCTCGGCCTTGCGGGGCTGATCGAGGGCCGCCAGGGGCTCGTCCATGAGCAGCAGTCTTGGACTGGTAGCCAGGGCCCGGGCTATGGCCACGCGCTGGCGCTCGCCGCCGGAGAGGCGGTCCGGCATTCGGTCCAGCAGATGGCCGATACCGAGCAGGGCGATGACCTGCTCCAGGGCGACGGGGTGCGGCCCCCGGTGGCCAGCGGCGGCCCGCCGCCGCCCATAATCCAGGTTGCGGTAGACCGAGAGGTGGGGGAAGAGGCTCGCCTCCTGAAAGACATAGCCCAGGGGGCGCCGGTACGTCGGCAGGAAGAGGCCGCGCCCGCTGTCCTGCCAGACCTCGCCTTTGAATATCAGATAGCCTCGTCCCTGGGGCTCCAGCCCAGCGATACAGCGCAGCAGACTGGTCTTGCCCGACCCCGAGGGGCCCAGAATGGCGGTCACGCCCCGGCCAGGCAGGCCAAGGTCCACCTCCAGTTCGAAACCCGGCCAACGCAAGGCGAATTGGAGGTTCATCCCCTCGGCATTGGGGATGCCCGCAAGTGGGGGGGACGCCGGGTCGGGCATGTCACGCAGGCCCTGTCATCCCCTCAGCCCCTCCAGGGGATCCGGGTATCCGGGTGCCGATGGCAGGAACCTAGGGCTGTCACGGCCAGCGTCAGCCTTCTGCATGAGCCTGATCGGGCCTCTCCATGGGCTTGGTCGAGGTAGGGATGTCGGCGGACTGGATGGCGTCGAGCACCCGCGCGAAGGCCTCCAGGTCAAAGTTGTTGGCCCAGCGATCCAAGGCGGCCACCAGGGAGGCATCGGTGGCGCGGATCTCCTCCAGGAGGCTACCAATGAGACCGAAGTCGCCCATTTCCACCGCGGCCCGAAGCGCGGACAGCCAGGTCGGGGGGCAGGTGACCAGGTGGGAGGCCACCTCCTCGGGGGCCAGGGCTTCGCTGGCATTGGAGGAGGGTGCCGACCATAGGAACTCGAGCCCGGTGTGCCGCGCCAGGATGTTGACCAATTCATCGAGCACGAAGGGCTTTCGGGCGAAATCGTCACAGCCGCAGGCCAGGTAATGATCACGATGCTCGTCGAAGGCGCTGGCTGTCAGGGCGATGATGAGGCTGCGCACCTCCTTGGGTTGCGAGGCCATGCGGGTCTTGATGTGGTGGACTGCCTCTTCGCCGGTGAGGACCGGCATCCGCATGTCCATGAAGATCACCCGGGGTTGCCACGCCTCCCAGATTGCTATTGCCTCCTGACCGTCATCCGCCTCCCGGACCTCCAGGACCGGGGGTTCGGGATTGAGTGACTCCAGGAGGGCCAGCAAGGGTGCCCGATTGTCCGGAACATCGTCGGCGATGAGGATCCGGCAAAGGGGCTGGCCCGGCACCAGGCCGGTCACCCGGGACTCGCTGCCGTCGGCAGCCGGGTCCCTGGTTACCTCCGGCGGGAGCACCAGGGTGAAGCTGAAGCGGCTCCCCAGGCCAGGGGTACTCGCCACGATCAATTCCCCCCCCATGAGCCGCACATATTGCTTGCTCAACACCAGGCCAAGCCCCGTCCCCTGCTGGATGCGCCGACCACTGGCGGTTTGGGTAAAGGGCTTGAAGAGCCAGGGCAGTTCCTCGGGGGCTATCCCCATCCCCGAATCCAGGACACTGAAGGCTATCGCCTCCCCACCGGCCGGATCGGCGCGCAGGGTGACGGTCCCGGCCAGGGTGAACTTGACGGCGTTACTGATCAGGTTCAGCAGCACCTGGCGCAGGTGCATCTGGTCACCTACCACCATTTCCGGTATTCCCGCGGCCTCGATGGTCAAGGTTAGGCCGCGATCCTGAGCCCGCTGCCGGAAATTGGCTGCCGTCTCGGCGAGGAGGCGGGGAAGATTGAAGGGGGCGACGTCCAGGATGATGCGGCCCGCCTCGATCTTGGCCATATCGAGGATGTCGTTGATGAGCGACAGGAGGTGTTCACCGTTGCGCCGAATGATTTCCATGCTGTCCTGTTGACTCTTGTTCAGGGCCCTGTCGCGGCCAAGAACCTGGGCGAAACCGAGGATGGCGTTTAGTGGGGTGCGGATTTCGTGGCTCATGTTGGCCAGAAAGGTCGACTTGGCCTGGTTGGCGGCCTCCGCCGCCTCCTTAGCCGCGACCATGGCTTGGGTGGCACGCCGGCGCTCGGCAATCTCCGCCTCCAGGGCCTGATTCTTTTCCTTTACCTCACGCTCACGTCGTGCCGACTCGCTGAGGTGGGCCTCCAGGGCGGCGGTACGCAGATTGAGGCGAAAGACCAGGACCACACCGGCCAGGATCAGGGTGGCAAGGATGGCCATGCCGAGCATCTGTTGCCAGGGCTGGACCCGACCCTCGACCTTGGACAGGGGGGCGATCTCCACCAGATGCAGGGGCGTGCCCTCCACCGGGGCTACCGAGGCGAACATGTCAATCTGGCCATTGGGCCGCTGCGCCCTGTAGCGGATGGACCCTCGGGTGGCGGTGTTGGGCGGCAGGCGCAGGTCGGCCAGCAGGGGGTTCTGTACCTCCCCCACCGAGATAAGGCCGGCGGTGGTGGCGCTAACCAGCAGGGAGGCGAAGATATCGGTCTCTTCGTCATGGGAAAGCAGGGTGTGGGAGATGTCCTTGGGGTTGAGCCAGGCCAGGATCTGGCCGGCGTACTGATCCTTCAGGTAGTAGGCGATGGAGACCACCAGGGCGCTGCCGCCGTCCCGGGTCAGGATCTCCCCCTGGCGCAGGAGGGGGTCGAGAAAGGTCCTGAACTGGGGTGGGTCCGGGTCCTCGACATCCGCCGCGGTGTCCGCCACGGTGTTGCCATTGGCGTCGATGAGGATGATGCGGCGGTAGATGGGGTTGCCGTCGAGTTGTTTGCGTTTGATCAGCTTATCGAAGCTGAGTTGGACGTAACGCCAGTCTGCCTTTTCGGTGATGTGGATGCCCTTGGCCTTGTTGTCGAAGTAGACAAAAAGCGGTGGGGCCAGGGCGAGGTTTTGCAGGTCATCGCGCCGCTCGGCGAAAAAGTAGCCGAGGGCGCTGGCGCGTCGTTCTGTCTCCTGATGGATTTTGTCGAGCAACAGATCCTGCAAGCCGGCGGCGGCCTGGAAGTTGCTGTAGAGCAGGAAGGCGACGTAGCCCAGCAGGGTCAACCCCGCCAGGATCGTCACGACGGCGTTCTGGCGGGAGAAGGTTGCGGTGGGTGGATGGGTCATCGCCTGGGGTAGGATCTCACTGGGGAGGGGCTGTCTTGGGCCGGTAAGATATGCCCGGTATCGCCCGGCAAGGTGGCCTTGGGCGGGTGTGTAGTACCCTACCCCGAGTCAGCACGCAATGCCTATTCCTCTGCAATTCAATGCAAGTCACCCTAACATGCCGGGACGGTGAGTACCAGCCTAGATTGGTTTGCCCTGGGATCAAGGGCGACAGGTCGGTTGCAATCTGGCCGGTCTGGCGGCCTGACTGGGGAGGTCTGCGACCCTTGATGCCAAGCCTGTTGACGCCCCCAATCCCGTTGGGCAGGGGGGCCGGTTTTTCTGGCAATCGAGCCAACGGCTATTCCACAGGCCGCATGGTTGCCAGGGCGCTCTAGCGCCCAGGCAGGCGGCTCACTTATGACCCGAGATTCGGCAGGGGCCTCATGCATGACCCCCCCTCAGCTTTCGGTAAACCTCCGCGACACCCCTGGAGGTTCAGCCAGTCACAGAAGGACCTTTAATTTGCGGCCACCCGTGATGGCGAAGCCTTCACGCTCATAAAAGGCCAGGGTCCTGTCAAACTGAGGCAAGGGTGGCGTCGTGACCTCCAGGCGTTTCCATCCCATTGATGTACCAAATAATTTTGCATGGGATACGAGGCGGGCCCCCAGCTGCTTAGAGCGGTAAGGGGGACGCACATAGAGCTCCGGTAGGGTTCCGAAGGTGCCCTCGGCGTAAAGGGCATAGCTTTCATAGAGGCTGAGGAAGCCGGCGGCCTTTCCGCACTCATCGAGGGCGATAAAGATGAAGTATTTGTCGCGGATCAAAAAATCTCTGAGCCTGTCCGCTGTTTCCCTCAGATCGAAGTGGAAGGAGGGAAGACGGATCACGTCCATGATCTCATTGAGCAACTCTCCAACCATAACAGCGATCTCATGGGCATCATCCGCCGTGGCAGCCATGATGGTGACGTTCTTGGTCATCTTGGGTGGCCTCTAGCATCCAGGCCCCGCGTCAAGTCGCCGGGCGGAATCGAGTATAGGGTAAAGGAGGTGGTTCCCTTCACTTCCATGGTTGCGGCTCAATCCCGGGGTGGGTTGTTCTTGCTCCTGGAATTGCGGTACGAATCAAAAAGGGCCGCCATGGCCAGGATAGGGATCACGGCGAAGAGGGTGAGGAAGGGCAGGAGTCTAAAGGAGGTCGCGGCCACCAGGAGAAAGGCGCCGATCCAGGTGGCTAGCCCCATCACTGACATGGGTATCGAAGACGCCGTTCGTCCCCATCGGCACTTCCTCCTCATACCGGGATGCGCGGCAAGCCCTGCGAGGATCAAAGCGAGTGCGATAAACAGGAGGCCGATTCCAATGGAATTTCCCGTGCTCATGGTTCTTTACCCAGACTGACAGTCTCAAGGTGACGATCAAATAGGCCGGCGGTTAACCCTGGCTCCCGGGTTCCATGAGGGCACCAGGAGGAGTATGGCCAGGACCTCGATTCGGGTGCCTTCGCTGCTGCCCAAGCGGCGTTCCCGGATGGTGGCGGCAGGCCCAGGTCAGGCTTGAAATCCCCTTGGTCACCCCGAAGTCCAGCCAGTACCGGCGTATCCCGCCGACACCTGACCGACCACGGAGGATGCCAATCATGACCCGTCTTTCGCTCGCTGCACTATTACTCGTCCCGCTGGCACTGGCGGGCCCTGGCGCCCTGGCCGCCGATCTGCCGGCCACGCCGGCCCCAGAGGGCGCCAAGGTCTACATCATTTCCCCCGGGGATGGGGCACTGGTGCCCCAGACCTTTACCGTGCGCTTCGGTCTCAAGGCCATGGGTGTTGCCCCTGCCGGTGTGGCCAATCCCAAGGCCGGGCATCATCACCTGCTGATCGACAAGGCCGAGTTGCCCCCCCCAGACCAGCCCATGAATCAGGATGTCAAGCATTTCGGTGGTGGCCAGACGGAGGCGGAGATCACCCTGCCGCCGGGACCCCATACCCTTCAACTCATCATGGGCGACATGAACCATGTCCCCTTTGACCCGCCGGTGGTTTCCGAGAAGATCACTGTCCAGGTGCAATAGGCGCCTACCTCGGGGCCTCTCCCTAGGGGCCACCTGGCTCAGCCGGCGGCATTGCCGCCGGAGGTTCGCGACTGGGCCCAAGCGCAAGGTCGCGGGTTTGTCTACTCCCTCCACCCCTGGTCCGCGGGATTGCTCTGGATGGTGCGCGGGATTGCGCGGGATCGCCCTGGCCTTACCAGGCCTGCATGGATTCGGACTGGGCAAAGATGGCCTCGCAATCCTGGGCGCGCTTGATGAAGGCCTCCAACACGGCCGGATCGAAATGGCTCGGGGCAGTACGGCCGTCACCCTCGCGGATGATTCGGAGACTTTTTTCATGCGTGAAGGCCGACTTGTAGGGGCGTTTGCTGCGGAGGGCGTCATAGACGTCGACCAATTGCATGATGCGTGCCGGCAAGGGGATCGCCTCACCCTTCAGACCGCTGGGATAGCCTCCACCATCCCAACGCTCATGGTGCCCCAGGGCAATATCCCGCCCCATCTGAAAATAGGGCGAGGAGTTGCCAGCCAGAATGTCAGAGCCGATCAAAACGTGACGCTTCATGATCTCCCGTTCGGCCGGCTCGAAGCTGTCCGGCTTGAGCAGAATCTGGTCGGGGATGCCGATCTTGCCGATATCGTGCATCGGGCTGGCATAGAAGATCTGATCGCAAAACTCCGTTGACATCCCCAGTTGTTCGGCAAGGAGCCTGGTGTAGTGACTGACCCGTTTGACGTGGATGCCGGTATGGTCATCGCGATATTCGGCGGCCCGCACGAGCGTTAAGATCGATTCGATGAAGGAGGTCTGTAATTGACTGGTGCGTGCCCGTACCTGTTCCTCGAGGATGAGGTTGTGGTTCTTGAGGTAATCGCTAAATTCCTTCAGGCGTAATAAGTTGCGAACCCGGATTCTCAGATCGATGCGGTCCACCGGCTTGTACAGGTACTCCTCGGCGCCTGCCTCCAGACCCCGCAGGCGTGATTCCCTGTCATCCAGCGCCGAGACCACGATGATGGGGATCGACTTGGTGAGTGGATCCTCCTTGAGTTTCAGGGTTGCCTCGTAGCCGGTCATACCGGGCATCATCTGATCGAGCAGAATCAGGTCGGGCTGGATAGTGGCCGCCATCTTCAGCGCCTGCATGCCGTCCTCTGCCTGAAAGATCTGGAAATCCTGCTGGAGCACGGATGCAAGCAGGCGCCGCGCCCGCTCATCGTCGTCCACGATCAGAATTTTCGCACCCTCTTGCATGGTTTCTGCTCCCTCCTGCTCAGTCCGGTACCGCGACGGGATGCTCGCGTCACCAGGACCCCCTCATGAATGTCGATCCCAGGACGGCGTTATAGGGAACCTGGGACTGATAGACAATCGAGACGCCCAATCACCTGCAACCGGGGTCTCATACCGAAACATTTTCTACAGCCACTCTGGGAATGACGAAGCTGAAGGTGCTGCCCTTGCCAGGTTCGCTCGTCACCCTCATCTGCCCGCCGTGCATTTCCACCAGTTTCTTGCTCAAGGAAAGACCAAGACCGGTGCCCTGATAGATCTTGGTCAGGGGCGACTCCAATTGCTGGAAGGGCTGGAACAGGCGAGATAGGTCCTCCTGCTGGATGCCGATACCGCTATCGGTGACCGAGAATTCGATTCGGCTGTCATCGCCGGACACCCTGACACTGACCTTGCCACCGTCCGGGGTGAATTTAACGGCATTGCTTACCAGATTGAGCAGTACCTGTTTGATCTTGCGTTCGTCCGCCTGGATGAGGCCGTCGTCCGCCGTGACCAGGAAGCACAGTTCGATGCCATGTTTGTGCGCACGCTGGCGGTGCATCATCTCCACGGTCTGAACGACAGCGCTGATATCCACCTCATCGAGCTCAAGGGTCATGGCGTCCGCCTCAACCTTGGAAAGGTCGAGAATATCGTTGATCAGACTCAGCAGGTGTTGCCCAGAGTCGAGGATATCCTTGGTGTATTGCCGTTGCTGATCGGTCAAATCGCCCGACAGGCCGGCATGCATCATCTCGGAAAAACCGATGATGCTGGTGAGGGGCGTGCGTAACTCATGGCTCATGTTGGCGAGGAAGGATGACTTGACCTTATTGGCGGTTTCCGCTGCCTCCTTGGCTCGATTCAGTTCCTGCGTACGATCCTCCACCATTTCCTCCAATCCCGCGAGCAGACGGAAGTTATCGATCTCCGTCGTCGCCTGGAGGGCTAGGGTCGTCAGCAAGGCGCTGCGATCCGGGTTGAAAAAGTCCTGCTGGTCACTGTAGAGATTCAGGACGGCGATGGGTTGGCGGTCCGAGCTGATCAGAGGCACCGCGATCGAGGAACGGAAGCCATGACGTAAGGCCTGGTTGCGCCAGGGGTTATAGGCCGCGTCACCCTCGATATCGTTCTCGGTCTGTACCTCCCCGGTTCTGATTGCCATGCCGCTGGGGCCCCTGCCCAGGGCTGACTCATCCCGGCGCACCTGGATTCGATCCAGATAGTCCCGACAAGGGCCGCTGCAGGCAACGGGTCTGACCTCGGAATCCTCGGCTTCGACTTTGCCGATCCAGCTTAACCGCAATCCGAAGATGCGCTGCAAGGCATCGCAAAGCTGCTGATAAATGGCCTCCTCACTTTTGGCGGCA
>CAZFZB010000101.1:0-10348 GCA_964523415.1 uncultured Chromatiaceae bacterium
GTAGGGGTTGTAACTGCTCATGTCCCGTACCCGGGCGGAATGGAGCTTCAGCCGCGTGTCCATTTGGCGGCCCTGGCCGGCGAAGGGGTCGCTAATCAGGATATCCGCATCCAGGCGTACGCCGTCGATGCTCGGTTCCGACTCGTCACGGCGACGCATGCGGGCATCGCTCAAGGCGATATTCAAGCTGAGTTGAGGATGCTGGCCAGCCCTCTCCAGGGTTAGGGCGGCCCGCCCCAGGCCCTCCACCCGATGCTCCAACAAGCCGAGTTCCAAGGCCTCTGGCGGTATCTGGAGCGTCGATCCCAGAATCGGGAGGCCATCCGCGAGCAGGATCTCCGCATCGACCTCGGCCGCGCCATTCAGGCTCAGGTTCAGCGGTCGGTTCAACAATTCCGCAATCCCATCGAGTCGGGAAATGGTCAGGGTTGCCAACAGATTCCCATTGGCCGTCGCGAGCAGGGCGCCGAATCCCTGATCCGCGAGGGCGTTCGCCACGGCATAGATTGGATCCGCGGCGGCCTTACCCGCCGGCAAGTCCAGGCTCAGGTTGCCGGCGTTAACCGTCAATTCCGCCTGCCAGGGTTTGGGGGGCACCGGACCCTTGACGCGCTTTTTCCTGGGTCCCGCCGCGGTGTTTTCGAGTCGCAGCTTGGTGCCGCTCAGGTCTAACACCGCGCTGTCGGGGTCGGGGGCTCCGGCAATGCCGGCCCGCAGTTGCAGAAGCAGGTCGGTGGTCGCATGGTAATCCTCATAGCCCAGGTGGGCCTTGTCGGAGGCCAGATCGAGGTCGATCTTCATGGCCTCGGGGGCCATCTCCACCCGGCCGCTCACCCGACCGGTTCCGCCAAGAAGCCGTATCCGCCACTCCTCGGGGAGCAGGCGGTTGTAGACGCTCAGTTCGGGCACCTCCATCACAGGTATAGTCAGGGTAAGTTTGATCTCGGGCTTGTCCTGGCGCACCCGGGTATGGAGCAGGGCCTTGAGCCCATGACCGGAAAAGAAGATCGCCTCCGGGATCTCAGCCCCGGCCTGCTTGGTTTCGGCGGGATCCGCCAGCAAAGAGGCGTTGACCTCGTTGAAATGGATGGCCAGGTCCGCATGATGGGCATCATCGGGATCGACCTTGAGCTTGATGGTGCCGTCACCCTTGATAGCATTGCGGGCGAGGGTCATCGCCAGATGATGGGCCTCCACGATCAGGTTGGTATCGGGGAGCAGATCGCCATGGGAAAAGACCAGGCGCCCGCGCAACCGCCCCTGGCCCCTGAGATCCAGACCGCCCATATCACCCGTAATTAGGGACAAGAACCTCAGATTCTGCACCGGGAGATCTATTTCGGCATCGAGTTCGGGTAGGGCCAGGGCTGCCATGCCCCTGGCCTCGGCGATAACAAAGGGGGGGACCTGGATCCGGCCCCTGATCGAGGCCGGTTCGGTGAGGGGCTGGGCTCCGCCGATGAGCAGGGAGGCGAGCACCAGGTCCAGGGCGCCCTCCTCCAGACTGAAGCGCCCGGATCCGGTATCCATCCGGAAGGTTCCGCGCACCTCGCCTGGCAGGGTCCCGCGCACATGGGACACCCAGAAGGCGTGCTCGCCTTGCAGATGCAGATCGGCGATCTCGAGGACCAGGCTGCCACCCTCCTCCTCCGCTGCTGGCTCCGCAACCGCCTCGGGGTCCCGGTTGCGAATGACCGGGAAGTGAAGCTCTAGGGCGTCCTGGTCCTGTTCGGGGTCTGATCGCGGCCTGAGCCGTAGATCGATATCGACCAGATCCAGGTCATGTACCCGCAGCAGGCCCTGGAGCAGTGGCCGAATCGAGACCGATGCCGCCGCGTGCCCGGCATCGACCTGCCATTGCTCGGTCGGCGTTTGGCCGTCGGCGGCAAAACCATGCAGTTCGATGCGCAGGGGATACCAGCTCCAGGCCCACTTCCAGTCAAGGGCGAATCGATCCGGCCTCAGGCTGTTCAGATAGGTCCGAGTTGGGGGCAGGTTCAGAAGCAGATTCACCCCGACGAGGTAGAGAGCTGCCAGGATGGCAAGAGCCAAGAACAGCCTGGAAATCGCCCTTATCATAGAGTTGATACCTCTATTGCGGCTGCCCCATGAAGCGGTCATAGGCCACCTTCACGGCCTCCTGACCCAAAAGTTGGCGCAGACGTTTGATGAGTTCGTCCTTGGCCTGGAGACGCCAATCATCCCCCAGCAGGAAGCGGGCCCGACCTTGGGGTGACCGGTAATTCAGCTGCACCGCCAGGCGGCCACCGCGATAGGGGGTCAGGACCTCGCTCAGGCGCGTAACGAGTTCCAAGCCCTTCTTATGCTGTTTGGCGGTGCCAAGATCCAGATCGATCTGGAGGTGGTCGGCGGTCTTCTCGCGGGCCTGTTCCAGGGATTGAACCTCGGTGGCGCGAAGAGACCAGGCATCGCGGAATTCATCGAAACTGAGGGTGCCGGCAATCACCAGGAGGCGATCCAAGGCCAAGAGGTCACGCACCTGGTCATAAAGTTCGGTAAAGAGGGTGACCTCAAGGCGCCCGGTACGATCGTCGATGACCAGGGAGGCCATGCGACCACGCTGGGTCTTGCCATACCGCAGCCCCACCACCAGACCGGCGACGGTGCGCCTCTCCCGCTCTCCCTTGCCCTTGGGGGTGGCGAGCAGGACTTCGAGGCGACAACCCATGAGGGCATCGAGTTCGGTTTCATAGCGGCTGATCGGATGGCCGGTGAGATAGAGACCCAGGGTCTCCTTTTCGCCCTGCAGGCGTTCCTCTTCCTCCCACTCCCCCCACACCTTGCCGGAGAGTTGGGGGTCCGGGCCCATGGCAGTCTCTTCCGTCATGCCAAAGAGATCGACCTGACCGGAGGAGTGGCGAGCCTTGTACTGTTCCGCCAGTCGGATCGCCAGGGGTAGCTGTTCCATCAGGGTCGCCCGGTTGGCCCCGAGTTCGTCCAGGGCGCCGGAGCGTACCAGGGCCTCGAGCACCCGCCGATTCACCTTTTGCAGGTCGATGCGGCGGCAAAAGTCCCAAAGATCGCGGAAGGGTCCGCCCGTCTGGCGTGCCTCCTGCAGGGCGAGAATGGCGCTCTCACCCACCCCCTTGATAGCCCCCAAGCCATAAATCAGGGTGCGGTCGTCGGCTATGGTGAAGGACCACTGGGAGGCGTTCACCTTCGGCGATCGCACCTCCAGCCGCATGGATCGGCATTCGTCGATCAGGGTGACCACCTTATCGGTGTTATCCATATCGGCGCTGAGCACGGCCGCCATGAAGGCCGCGGGGTAGTGCGCCTTGAGCCAGAGGGTTTGATAGGAGACCAGGGCATAGGCGGCGGAATGGGATTTGTTGAAGCCGTAACCGGCAAACTTATCCATCAAGTCGAAGATGTAGGTCGCCGTCCGCCTATCCACGCCCCGCTCCGCGGCGCCGGCCTCGAAGACGGCGCGTTGTTTATCCATCTCAGATTGTTTCTTCTTGCCCATAGCCCGGCGCAGCAGGTCCGCGCCACCCAGGGAGTAACCGGCCAGAACCTGGGCGATCTGCATCACCTGTTCCTGATAGAGGATGACGCCATAGGTGGGCTTGAGAATGGGTTCCAGATCCGGGTGGGGATAGGCCACCGCCGCCTCGCCGTGTTTGCGGGCTATGAAATCGTCCACCATGCCGGATTGAAGGGGTCCAGGGCGGAACAGGGCCACCAGGGCGGTCATGTCCTCGAAGGAGTCGGGGCGCAACTTCTTGATCAATTCCTTCATGCCCCGGGATTCGAGCTGAAAGACGGCAGTGGTCTCACAGCGCTTCAGCAGGGCAAAGGCATCCGGATCCTTGGGATCGATGCGGGAGATGTCGATGGGCAAGTCGCCAGCCTTGGCCCGCGCGGTGTTGATGGTCTTGAGGGCCCAGTCGATGATGGTCAGGGTACGCAGGCCCAGGAAGTCGAACTTGACCAGGCCGACCTGCTCCACATCGTCCTTGTCGAACTGGGTCATGAGGTTGGAGCCGCCGGGTTCGCAATAGAGGGCGGCAAAGTCGGTGAGCTTGGTCGGGGCTATGACCACGCCGCCGGCGTGCTTGCCGGCGTTGCGGGCCAGACCCTCCAATTTGAGCGCCATATCGATGAGGGCATGGACCTCCTCGTCCTCGGCATAGGCCTTGCGCAGATCATCCCCCTCAGCCAGGGCCTTGCTCAGGGTCATTCCCAGCTCGAAGGGCACCATCTTGGCGATGCGATCCACCATGCCATAGGGGTGGCCCAGCACTCGGCCAACGTCGCGGACGACGGCCTTGGCCGCGAGGGTTCCGAAGGTGATGATCTGGGATACCGCCTCGCGACCATAGCGGCCGGCCACATAGTCGATGACCCGATCACGGCCCTCCATGCAGAAGTCGACGTCGAAGTCGGGCATGGAGACGCGTTCCGGGTTGAGGAATCGCTCGAACAGCAGGTCGTGCGCGATGGGGTCCAAGTCGGTGATCTTGAGGGCATAGGCCACCAGGGACCCAGCGCCGGAGCCACGCCCCGGACCCACTGGGATGTCATTGTCCTTGGCCCACTGGATAAAATCGGCCACGATCAGGAAGTAACCGGCGAAACCCATCTGAATGATGACCCGCAGTTCCAATTCCAGGCGATCGTCATAAACACCGCGACCTGCCGCCAGACTGGTGGGGTCGAAGAGCCGATCCAGACGCCAGGCCAGCCCCTGGCGGGAGATATCGGCGAAGTGGTCCTCGAGGGTCATGCCCTTGGGCACCGGAAAGTCCGGCAGAAAATTCTTACCCAGCGTCAGCTCCAGATTGCAACGCTTGGCGATCTCCAGGCTGTTGGCGAGGGCCTCGGGAATATCGGCGAAGAGTTCCGCCATCTCCTCGGCCGTGCGCAGATACTGCTCCTCACTATAGCGGCGGGGGCGGCGGCTGTCGCCCAAGGTCTGGCCATCGTGGATGCACACCCGGGCCTCGTGGGCCTCGAAATCGTCCGGGGTCAGGAAGCGCACGTCATTGGTGGCCACGACCGGTACACCCCGGGCAATGGCCAGTTCCACGCCAAGTTCTAGGTACTCCGCCTCATTGGAGCGGCCGGTGCGCAGAAGTTCCAGATAATAACGATCGCCGAAGGCCCCCAGCCAATGATTCAGCCGCCGCTCCCCCAGCACCCGGTTGCCACTCAAAAGGGCTTGCCCCACATCTCCTGCGGGACCGCCGGAGAGAGCGATCAGGCCCCCCGCCGCCGCCACGATCCAATCGCGCTCCACTTGGGGCATCGCCGTCCCCTGCTGGCCCTCGAGATAGGCGCGGGAGACCAGCCGCGTCAGGTTGAGATAGCCCGCCTGGTTCTGAGCCAGCAGCACCAGGCGATGGGGCTGGCCGGCGTCTTCCGGGTTTCGCACCAGCATTTCGGCCCCTATGATGGGCTTGACCCCCATGGCCAGGGCGGCCTTGTAAAAGCGAACCAGGCCAAAGAGGTTGAGCTGGTCCGTGATGGCGATGGCCGGCATCCCGGCCTCCGCCACGGCCTTGACCATGGGTTTGATGCGCAAGAGGCCGTCCACCAGCGAATATTCGCTGTGGACATGGAGGTGAACGAAGGCAGGCACTGTCGGGGATATGGAATGGTTTCTTTAGGGAGGATTAGGATCATTGTAAGGCTTGTTGCTCGAGATCATGGCTCAGGCTGCGACCAACTCTCTACCTCTAGAGGGAGAAGCTCGACAAGCTCTGGGATAAAATCATCAACAGCTCGCCGCTAGCCACGCTGGCGAGGACCATCCCGAAACCTTGGGGATTACAAGCATGGGAATGACCGGTGAATTGACCTTGCAACCGGGCGATGCCCTGGTGGTGGTGGATGTCCAGAACGATTTCTTGCCGGGTGGTGCCTTGGCCGTGCCGGAGGGTGATGCCGTGGTAGCGGTGCTGAATGCCTGGATCGCTCGCTTTGCCGCCGCAGGGCTACCCATTGCCGCGACCCGGGATTGGCATCCCGCCGATCACTGCTCCTTTCGCGCCCAAGGGGGGCCCTGGCCCCCGCATTGCGTGATCGACACCCCAGGGGCGGCCTTCTCTGCCAACCTCAACCTACCTGCCACTGCCATCATTGTCTCCAAGGGAACCCGCCAGGATGATATGGGCTACTCGGAGTTCGAGGGCACGGAATTGCATCATCGGTTTCAGGAATTGGGGGTGCGGCGGGTCTTCGTCGGCGGACTTGCGACCGATTATTGTGTACTCAATACCGTATTGGACGCCCTCCATCTGGGCTATGAGGTCCGGTTGCTGACCGCTGGCGTCCGGGCCGTGGAGGTCCGGCCGGGGGATGGCGCGCGGGCCATCGCCACCATGGAGGCCGCGGGTGCCGTGACCTTGGGAGACTGATCATGTCCGGTCATGACGAGGGCGCCCTGCTCACCGATCTCTACCAGCTCACCATGCTCCAGGCCTATTACGACCAGGGCATGGCGGATACGGCGGTCTTCGAGTTTTTCGTGCGCAAGTTGCCAGCCGGCCGTAATTTCCTGGTGGCGGCGGGGCTGGAGCAGGCCCTTGCCTATCTCGAAGGCCTTCGCTTCTCCCCGGATGAACTGGATTGGCTCGCCCACTGCGGACGCTTTCACCAGCCCTTTGTCAATTCCCTGGCCGACCTGCGCTTCACCGGCGAGGTCCACGCCTTGGCCGAGGGCACGGTCTTTTTTCCCAACGAGCCCCTCCTGCGGGTCACGGCACCTCTGCGGGAGGCGCAACTGGTGGAGACCCGCCTCATCAACCTGTTGCAATTCCAGACCCTGATCGCCTCGAAGGCGGCACGGGTGCGATTGGCCGCCGGAAACAAGGTACTGGCGGATTTCGGCATGCGCCGGGCTCATGGTGCCGAGGCGGCCTTACTCTCGGCACGAGCCAGCTATCTCGCCGGCTTCGACGCTACCTCAAACGTCCAGGCGGGAATCCGTTGGGGCATACCCCTGGCGGGCACCATGGCCCACTCCTTCATCCAGGCCCACGACAAGGAACTAGACGCCTTCGAGCATTTCGCCCGTTCGCACCCTCAGACCACCACCCTGCTCATCGATACCTACGATACCGAAACCGCGGCCAGGGCCTTGCTTCCGCTGGTGCACAGGCTAGCGGCCGAGGGGATCGCTATCCAGGCGGTGCGCCTCGACAGTGGGGATCTTGGCGACCAGGCGCGCCAGGTCCGCGCCATCCTGGATGCGGGGGGCGCCCGCCACATCAGGATCATCGCTAGCGGAGATCTCGACGAATACGGGGTGCTGGCGCACCTGGAGAGCCAGGCACCCATCGACGGGTTCGGAGTCGGCACCCGCATGAACTGCTGCGCCGATCAGCCCTATCTGGAATGCGCCTATAAGCTGCAGGAGTATGCCGGCGTTGCTCGGCGCAAGCTATCCGCAGGTAAGGCCAATTGGCCAGGCCGCAAGCAGGTCTTTCGCCATCTCAACGCCGCGGGGCATATGACGGGCGATATCCTGACCTTGGATGGGGATCCACAGCCTGGTAACCCCCTCATCCGCAGGGTGATGAGCGGTGGACGGCGCCTGACGTCATCACCTGCCCTGGACCAGGTCCGCGACTATTGCCAAGGGCAACTGGCCTCGCTGCCACCCCCATTGCGCAAACTCGAGGAAGGGCCGGACTACCCGGTGGCGGTCGCGACGGCCCTCCGTGATCTTGCCCAGCAGGTAGATGCCAGAAGGCATCGATTATGAACGAGAAGTCTGATCCATCGGCTTGCGCTCCCGCGGGGCCACCCGAAACCGGGACTCACTGCCCGAAATGCGGAGCGCCTCAGGAGAGGAATACCAAGATCTGTACCGCCTGTGGCATCGTGTTCGAGAAATATTGGAAATATCATCCCCGACCGGGGGTCGACCCCGCGACCTGGACCCCCCCGCCCCGGGTCGTCCGACCACCAGCAACCAGGGCCGGGCCAGAGGAACCCGGGGAGGGTCTGGCGGGCCTCCTGTTGCCACGCCAACCCCAACTGGAAGGGGTGGGGATAGGGGCCCGCGCCGCCCTCCTGCTAATCCTGGTGATTTGGGGGTTTCTTCTCATCTCCCAGTCCCCGGCGAGCAACGGTGCCGGGCAGTCCTTTTTTCACCTGGTCAATCTCCCCTTCCATGAGGCGGGTCACCTCCTCTTCCGCCCTTTCGGTGCCTTCATGACCTCCCTCGGCGGCACCCTAGGCCAATTACTGATGCCCCTGATCTGCGCCGGAACCCTCCTGCTCAAGACCCAGGATCCCTTTGGAGCCGCCGTGGCCTGCTGGTGGCTGGGCGAAAATTTCCTGGATATCGCCCCCTACATCAACGATGCCCGGGCGGGCGATTTACCCCTGCTGGGGGGTAATTTCGGCCATTCCTCGCCCTATGGCTTCCACGACTGGGAGTATCTCCTGACCGAATCGGGGCTGCTCCATCTGGACCATCGGCTCGCCTGGTTCAGTCATGGGCTAGGCGCGGCCATCATGCTCCTGGCCCTGGTCTGGGGCGCCACCCTACTTTTTCGCCAACGTCGCCCCTGATTGCGTCGATGCCGTTCAGAACACCCGCTGCATCGCCTGGGTCAGGGAGGAGAGCAATCGCTCCAGGGGTTTCTTGTGGGCGGTATAGCTAACCTTGTAGAGATCGGCGGTACCAGCGGCCTCCAGCAGAAAATCGTCACTCGTCTTGAGTTCGTCGATCAGTCCTAAGGCCAAGGCCTGGCGGCCATGCCAATACTCGCCCGTGGCTACCTGGGCCAGGTCGAGACTAGGGCGATATTCGAGGATGAAGTCCTTGAACAGGTCATGGGTTTCCTCCAATTGCTGACGCAGTTTCTCCCTTCCGGCCTCGGTGTTTTCGCCAAAGAGGGTAAGGGTACGCTTGTAATCGCCCGCGGTGTGGAGTTCGAAATCCACCCCATGGCGCTCCAGGACGCGATGGAAATTAGGCAACTGGACCACCACGCCAATGGACCCCACGACGGCGAAGGGCGCGGCGATGATGTGGTCGGCGACCGCCGCCATGAGATAGCCGCCACTGGCGGCCACCTTGTCCACGGCCACGGTCAGATGAATGCCCCGTGCCCGCAGTCGGGTAAGTTGGGAGGCTGCCAGGCCGTGTTCAGTAACCAGGCCACCGGCGTTTTCCAGCCGGATCAGGACCCGATCACCCTCCTTCGCCTCCATCAGGATGCCCGTGATGGCCTCACGCAGGGCGGCGGACTCCGTAGCCTTGATATCACCGTGAAAGTCGATGACAAAGAGACGGGGGCGAGGCTCCGATGATTTTTCCCGGGCCTTGTCGGCCTTGCGATCCGCCTTGAGGGATTTCCGAAAGGCCTTCTGGGGACTGGATGCCGCCCTGAGGGTATGAGCCAGATCTCGATAGCAATCGTTGAGGCTGGTCACCGCCAATTGATCGCCGTCCAGATGGCCCGCTTTGCGGGCGCGGACGGTCCCCACCACTAGCAGGCCGATACCCGCGAGGATCGTCAGGGTCTTGGCCAAAAACAGGCCGTAGTCGATGAGGGCTTCAATCACGCGGGCGGAACTCCCTGAAAAGGGTTCTAGATGGCGATGGGGGCGCGGATGGCGGGGTGGGGATCATAGCCGAGGAAGTCGAAATCCTCGAATTCGTAATCAAAGAGGCTGGGCGGACGCCGTTTGATCACCAGTCGGGGCCTGGGCCTGGGCTCCCGGGCAAGTTGGGCAAAGACGATATCGGACCTGAGGTGATTACGATAAAGGTGCAGATCGCCAAAGCTATGGACAAAATCCCCTGGTTCCAGATCGCATTGCTGGGCCAGCATCTGGGTCAGCAAGGCATAACTGGCGATGTTGAAGGGTACACCCAGAAAGAGATCGGCGCTGCGCTGATAGAGTTGGCAGGACAGGCGCCCCTCCTGGACAAAGAACTGAAAGAGGCAATGACAAGGGGCCAAGGCCATGCGCCCCCTGCGGACGTTCTCCTGGGGGGAAAGACCATCCAGAGGCAGGTCCGCCGGATTCCAGGCAGAGACCACCAGGCGACGCGAATCCGGGTTGGTGCGAATGGCCGCCAGGACCTGGGATATCTGGTCGAGGGTCGAGCCGTCCGGGCAGGCCCAGCTTCGCCATTGCCGGCCATAGATGGGGCCAAGTTCTCCCTCCGGCGTCGCCCATTCATCCCAGATACCGACCCCGCGCGCCTGGAGCCAACGATTATCCGTGGAGCCCTGAAGAAACCATAGCAGTTCGTATATGACGCTCTTGAGGTGGATCTTCTTGGTGGTCACCAGAGGGAAGCCTTGAGCGAGGTCAAAGCGAATCTGACGGCCGAAGACGGCCCGGGTACCGGTGCCGG
>CAZFZB010000102.1:0-10338 GCA_964523415.1 uncultured Chromatiaceae bacterium
CGCTCAGATCGGCCCGCATGTCCCAGTTCGCGGCGGGGTCGCTGGGGCTCCAGGAACCGGCGCGAACGCAGGTGCCGTTCTCGACCACAAAGACGCCCCGAGGGCTGTCCTCGTTCTTGAATCCGCAATAGATAACCGAGTTGAAGCCGATCTCGGCGAGTTTGTCCTTGACCTCGGGCTCGTCGTTCCAGGCATCCTTGAGCTCTTTCATCCAGGCGTCAGAAAAGATTGCGGACATGGGTTGTATCCTCCGGTTTTGGGTTTATAGACCCCGGCCGTGGCGACCGGGGCTGAGTGGCTGTTGTTGTCACGAGGGTGCGACTATTGGTTGGGCGCACTGACGGCGATTCTAACAGTTTGGACCGAACGCATCAGGCAAAATCCAGTTGGATATCCGCCACCGCCAGGCGCTGGGCCTCTTCCTCGAGCTCAAAACGGGTCAGAGGATGATCGTCGAGCCAATGGTTGGGGAAGCGCAGGACCAGGCGGTTGTCCTCGGCCTTCAGCATTGGATAGGGCTTGGCGGTGGGCGACCGGCTGCGGTGCATCAGGACGGCCAGGCGCAACAGGACGCAGAGACGCGGTGCGGCACGGCGCCAGGGCGCCGTCAGCCCGGAAAAATCCTGGTTTTGGAATTTGCGCCGGTGACCCAGAACCAGGCTGGCCAGAAGGCATTGCTCCGGGCGGCTGAAGCCCGAGAGATCGGCATTGCTCACCAAGTAGGCACCATGCTTCTGATACTGGCTGTGGGCAACGGCCAGGCCGATTTCGTGCAGGCGCGCCGCCCAGGTCAGGAAATTGGGCATGAGGGGGTCCGTCAGTCCCCAATCGCGGACCACCTGGCCGAAGAGGACCAGGGCGGTGTCTCGGATACGCCCGGCATGGGCCTCATCGATACCGAAGCGTTGGGCGAGCACGGCGACCGAACGTTCCTGGACGTTCTGATGGCGGACCAGGCCCATCATTTCGTAGAGCAGGCCCTCACGCAGTGCCTCTTCGGAGACCTGCATGCGCTCGATGCCCAGCGCGGTGAAGACGGAGCGCAGCACGGCGACCCCACCGGTGAAGACCGGCCTGCGTTCCTCGGCGAGCCCCTCCAGATCGATGGCATCGACGCTGCCGATCTCCACCAGGGCATCCCGGAGTCGGTTCAGGGCATCCAAGGTGATGCCATCCTGGGCCCACCCCTGGGCCGCCACCACGGCGGCGATGGATTTGACGGTGCCTGAGCTGCCGACGACATCCCGCCAGCCGGACTGGCGGAAGCGCTCCCGTACCGGGCGGATCTCGATGGCCCCGGCCAGTTCTGCCCGACTCATCCCCGCATCGGTGATGACACCATCGCCGAAATGGCGCAGGGAGGCGCTGACGCAGCCCATGGACAGGCTTTCGCGCAAGCGCGGGGTGAAGCCCTCGCCCACGATGATCTCGGTGCTGCCGCCGCCTATATCCACCACCAGGCGACGCTGGTCACTGGCGGCCAGGCCATTGGCTACGCCCAGGTAAATGAGTCGCGCCTCCTCGCGTCCGGCGATGATCTCAATGGGGTGTCCCAGGGCCTCCTCGGCCAGGGCGAGAAAACCGCTCGCGGGGTTGAGCTGCCGCAGGGTGTTGGTGCCCACGGCACGCACGCTACCCGGGGGCATGCCACGCAATCGCTGACCGAACCGTTCCAGGCAGGCCAGGGCGCGACTCGTCACCTCGGGCCTCAGGTCCCGGTCCTCCGTCAAGCCCTCCGCCAGACGCACCATCTCCTTGAGCCGGTCGATGACCTGAAAATCGCCCTCCAGGGCGCGGGCGACGATCATATGGAAGCTGTTGGAGCCCAGGTCGATGGCGGCCAGGGATTCGGAGGGGTTGATTTCGACGGTGAAGGGCTCGGACGGCATGATCGCTCCCCTGGGTTGAAACGCGGCGGATGGTAACAGAGCCTCGTGAGCTCCGGATTGCCAAATTGTTACCGGCGGGTCATTCTGGCCCTATTCCCGGCTCCAGACTCGAGACCTCCCCCCCATGAACACCCACGATTTTGATCAAGCCCGCTTCAACCGGACCCGATGGATCATCTTTTGGACCCTGATCGCCTCCTACATCATGGTCTTTTTTCACCGAATGGTGCCAGGCGTGGTGGCGGCGGACCTGATGCAGGCCTTCCAGACCAGCGGGGCGGCCCTCGGCTCCCTGGCGGCGACCTATTTCTATATCTACACCGCCCTGCAGATGCCTTCCGGGGTACTGGCGGATACCCTGGGGCCACGGATCAGCGTCACCCTGGGCGGGTTGGTGTCGGGGGCGGGCTCCATTCTCTTCGGGCTGGCGCCGGATTTTGCTACCGCCAGTTGGGGGCGCTTCCTCGTCGGTCTGGGGGTGTCCGTGGTCTTTGTCGGTCTCATGAAGAGCAACGCCGTCTGGTTTTCCGACCGTCAGTACGGGCGCATCGGCGGGCTCACCCTGCTGTTGGGCAACTTGGGCTCGATCCTGGCCGCCGGCCCCCTTGCCCTGCTGTTGGCGGAGGTGTCCTGGCGTCAGGTTTTCGTGAGTGCGGGCCTGGTCTCCATCGCCTTTGCCATACTGACCCTGATCCTGGTTCGTAACCGGCCGGAGGACGCGGGCTTTCCCTCGCTACGGGAGCAAGAGGGCCTGCCGCCCCACCCGCCCCGGGACCAGCACTGGCTGCGTGACCTGCGGGAGGTGGTGACCGCTCGCGAGGTCTGGCCAGGCTTTTGGGTCAATTTTGGACTCACCGGCTGTTTCTTTGGCTTCGCGGGTCTCTGGGCCGTACCCCTGATGCGCGATCTCTACGGGCTGGATCGCGCCGGTGCCTCCCTCTATTCCACGGTGACCCTGGCCGCCTTTGCCATCGGCGCCTTCAAGGTGGGATGGATCTCGGATCGCATCGGGCGACGCCGGCCTGTGATTCTGGCCGGGACCGCCCTCTTCTGCCTGGGCTGGCTGGCGATGATCCTGCTGCCCTGGGGACCGGGCTGGAGCGGGTTACTGATCTTCGCCCTGCTGGGCCTGACGGCGGGGGGCAACGTGGTGGTCTATGCCGCTGCCAAGGAGGTACTGCCGGCCCGGGTGGCGGGCATGTCCGTCGCCCTAGTCAATACCGGGCTTTTTCTGGGCGCCGCCGTCATGCAGCCTGCCTTCGGCTGGGTGCTGGATCTGACCTGGGATGGGGCCTTGCGGGATGGCGTCCGTCTCTATGGGCGCGGCGATTATGTCAATGGGCTCTGGCTGTCCTTCGGCTGCGCCCTGATCGCCCTCATCGCCGCCCCACGGATCCGCGAGACCCGTTGCCAGCAGCGCTGAGGATCTCAGCAGATGCGCGGCAGGGGTTCGCCGGTGAGCCAATCGACGACGCGCTCGCCACCGAAGAGGGTCTCCATGCGCACGAACTGATGGGGGTCCGCCACCACCTCGCCGACGATGGCCGCCTCCCGCCCCAGGGGATGGTCGCGCATGGCCGCCAGCAGGGTCGCGGCGCGATCCGCCGGGCAGATGGCGATGAGTTTGCCCTCATTGGCGACGTAAAGGGGGTCAAGCCCCAGGAGCTCGCAGGCGGCGGCCACTGCGGCGCGTACCGGGATCTGGGACTCGCGCACCCGCATGCCGACACCGGACTGGCGGGCGAACTCGTTGAGGGTGGTGGCGAAACCACCTCGGGTGGGGTCGCGCAGGCAGTGGATGTCCGGCACCGCCGCGATCATGGTGGCTACCAGGTCATGGAGGGCGGCGGTGTCGGATAGGATCTCGGTTCCAAACCCCAGGTTCTCGCGCTTGGACATGACGGCCACCCCGTGGTCACCTAGGGTGCCGCTCAGGAGGATGGCATCCCCCGGACGGGCCTGGTCACCGGAGATGGTGATGGCCTCCGGCACCACCCCCAGGCCGGTGGTGGTGATGAAGATTCCGTCTGCCTTGCCACGCTCCACGACCTTGGTGTCCCCGGTCACCACCGGCACACCGGCCTCGTTGGCCGCCCGCGCCATACTCTCCAGGATCCGCTCCAGGTCGGCGAGGGGGAAACCTTCCTCCAGGATGAAGCCCGCCGCCAGATAGAGGGGGCGGGCGCCGGCCATGGCGACATCGTTGATCGTGCCATGAACCGCCAGGCAGCCGATGTCGCCGCCTGGAAAAAAGAGGGGCGAGATCACGTGCCCGTCGGTACTTACCACCAGGCGTCCCGGAGGTGGCTGGAAGAGGGCCTGGTCATTGCCTTGGCGCAGCAAGTCGTTGTCCAGGTGGCGCTGAAAGAGTTCGGCGATGAGTTGGGCCATGGCCCGCCCGCCGCTGCCGTGGGTCATGTCCACTGCCCCGCGCTGGATATCGAGGCCCTGGGCGAATTGGCGTGGCTTGACGGTCATGGGCTTAGGGTCCAGGCGGGTAGGTGAGGATAGGGGCAGGTAAGGCCGGGGTTTCGGTTAGGGGTTTACCCCGAACGTCTCAGGCCGCATCCCGAAAGCGCCCATAGCTCCAATAGGCGGCACAGGCGCCCTCGGAGGAGACCATGCAGGAGCCCATGGGGTTATCGGGGGTGCAGACGGTACCGAAGAGGCGGCAGTCCACGGGTTCCTTGACGCCGCGCAGGACGGCGGGGCATTCGCAGCCCTTGACCTCGCAACTGGCCGGGATGGCCACCCGGAAGCGCTGCTCGGCGTCGAAGTCGGCAAAGGCATCCTTGAGGCGCAGGGCGCTGTCGGGCAGAGAGCCTAGGCCCCGCCATTCGAACTGGTCACGCCGGGTCAGAACCTCGTCCATCAAGCCTTGGGCCTTGCGATTGCCCGCCGGGGTCACGGCGCGAAGGTATTGGTTTTCCACCTCGGCGCGGCCTTCGTTGATCTGACGGATCAGCATCAGGCTCGCCTGCATCACATCCAGGGGCTCGAAACCGGCGATGACCAGAGGGGTTGCAAAGTCCCTGGCGACAAAGGCGTAAGGGTCGGAACCGATGACGGTGCTGACATGAGATGGCCCCAGAATGCCGTCGATGGCAATCGCTTCGGGGACGGGGCTGGCAAGGATGGCCCGCATGGCGGGTGGCGTCAGGACGTGGTTGCAGAAGACACTGAAATTTGCGAGTCCCTCCGCTTTCGCCTGCTTGAGGGCTACGGCGGTGGGGGGGGTGGTGGTCTCGAAGCCGATGGCGAAAAAGACGACCTGGCGTCCAGGGTTGGCCCGGGCAATGGCCAGGGCGTCCTGGGTCGAATAGACCATGCGAATGTCGGCGCCCTTGGCCTTGGCCTTGAAGAGGCTGTGGCGGTTGGACGCCGGAACCCGCATCAGGTCGGCGTAGGTACAGAGGGTGAGCCCGTAGCGATCGGTCATGGCGATGGCCTGGTCGAGGCGGGCGGTAGGCAGGACGCAGACGGGGCAGCCGGGGCCGTGGACGAAGCGGACGTTGGCCGGCATCAGATCCTGGACGCCATAGCGGAAGATGGCATGGGTATGGCCGCCGCAAAATTCCATGAGGCGGTAGGTACGGTTCTCGGCGGCCTCTTTGGCGAGGCTGATGGCGAGGCCCCGGGCCAGATCCCGATCGCGGAACTCATCAATAAACTTCATGCCGGCTCCAGGCCACCCGCCGCGCTAATCAGGGCCAGAGTGCGTTCGGCCTCCTCGGGGCTGATACGGCCCAGGGCATAGCCGACGTGGACCAGGACATAGTCACCTGTCTCGATGTCCTCCACCAGGGCCAGGGAGATTTGCTTGGTGACGTCCCCCAGGGCGACGGTAGCCATGTCGGTGGCGGGATCGAGGGCAATGACGCGGGCGGGGACGGCCAGGCACATGGGAATACTCGGAACATCGTCAATCAAGGTGCACATCATACGCGACGCAGGGGTCCAGGGCGGTCACGAAGAGCCCGGCGAGTTGGAGTAAGGTCCGGTCGTCGGTATTCGGTAAGGTTGCCAGACCCAGCGCCGCCACGCCCTGCGGATGGAAGTTCCACTCCGTAGGGGCCAGGATGCGATAGTCCGCCACCCGGCCCGCCTGGAGGGCGACTCGATGTACCAGCAGGCCCCGGGCCGCCTGAACCTGGGCCAGGCCTACTCCCGGGGGTAGAATGGGCTCCAGGGAGGCTGGGGATTGCAATCGTTTGGGCGCTTCGTTATCCGACGGTCTTCCTTCCCCCCTGGCCCGGGCATCCGCCTCGCAAGACTCCTTTCCTGGAACTTCGCCCCCCATTGCTGGCTGTCCCCAGGTGTCATCCCCGTCCTCATCTAAGGTCGCCAGTCGTGTTGGCAGACTTGCCAGAATGCTGGCCAACCCGACCAACTGAACCGCAAGGCGGGTCAGAAGGCCGTTACCCTGTGCCCGGTTCAGATCGGCTATCAGTGCCTGCCCGAGCTGGCGGGTCAAGGGAGAGGATTCCGCCGGGGCGCCGGCCCAGTGAGGCTTGGCGATGAAGTCATCCGCCTCCGGTCCCTGCAGGCGGGTTTCCAGGACGGCATCGGTCAGGGGTGGCAGTGCCCTCATGGGCACCCTTCCCAGGGCGCTCCAGCCCTGGTTGGCGATTTCCCGCAACAGCCGCGCGGCGGGGGTGTCGATGGCCTGGGTCCAGTGATACAGGGCTGAGGCGGTTGGGGTATCGGCTAGCCAATCTGCAGGGGCCTGGCCTAACACCTGCTCCCTGGCGACATCCGACAGGGAGGTCACGGCCGCTGATGCGGCCTTCAGGTCCGGCTGGGGGCGGGGGCTCCCCGGTAACAACAGGCCGGATCCCGCATCCAGGGCCGAGTTCAGTTGGTTCCAGGCCGCCATGACCCGGGCCATGGCCGGCCCCCGCGGCATCTCGCCGAGAAAGGTCGGCCAGTCCAGAAGGAGGCGCCAGAGGTGTTCCCGTGCCGTTTCAACATCCACTAGCAGGCGGCGCGCCCCTATGAGGGTGGCGCTGGGAGTCTGGCCGAGGGCGATCTCGCAGGCAGATGCGCAGGCAACGCCTTGAGCCGTGGCGCAGACGCTGAAGAGGCTGGGAAGAGCCCTGGCCGTCTCCGCCGGGCCCTTGCCGATGAAAACCCGGCTGGCGCCTAGCAGGCGCGAGGAGGCAATGGTAACGGCCAAACCCTCTGAGCGGCGGTGCAGATGAATGCGGAGACGGCCCGCTGGATCGGTCATGGGAATAAAATCGCGGCAATTCGGCAGGGTAACTGAGATTTCTGGGAGAATGCCCTCGTCCTTGAGATCCTGTCCAGCGGAATCACCCTTAAGGGAAACAGGCGCCTGGAGTCTCCGGGGGCACCCTCCATGATCGCCCGATGGGAATCCTTCGCAACCAAGGTGAAGACATGCTGACCAAACAACAACTCGATCAATATCGGGAAGACATCGTTTTCGAGGCCCAACTCCTGGATCGACCCTTCGTATTTCGCTCCACCTGGGGCCTCTTCTCACCCCGCGAGGTCGACGAAGGGACCCGGTTGCTGCTCCAGCACGTCGAGGTGGGAGCAAATGACAATTGCCTGGATCTCGGCTGTGGCTACGGCCCCATTGGCCTGGCTCTGGCAGCGCTGGCCCCCGGTGGGCGGACCCTCCTGGTGGACAAGGATTTCGTAGCCGTCGAGTTTAGCAACCGCAATATCGCCTTCAATCGCCTGCCCAACGCCCGTGCCCAGTTGAGTGATGGTTTCCGCCACATCGACCCTGCCCTGCGCTTCGATCTCATCGCGAGCAATATCCCCGCCAAGGTGGGCAAGGAGGCCCTGAGCCTCTACCTCCATGACGCCCGCCAGCAACTCAATCCTGGTGGCCGCCTCTATGTGGTCACCATCAATGGGCTGCGAGAGTTTATGAAGCGCAATCTGACCGAGGTCTTTGGTAACTACGACAAACTCAAGCAGGGCGCCCACTACACGGTGGCATTGGCCGTGAGGACTTGATCCTGGCCCCGTCCTGGGAGATCCCAGGCCGGGGAGCACTTACCCCTCTGCCCTCTTGGTTGCCCTGGGACGGTATCCGGGTGGTGACCAGGTAGTTGCCGGGTGGCAAGGGGGCCCTTGGCCTGCCCTGGGGGGAGGCGATTGGACGATCATTTGGTATCCAGGCGGTCGAGCAGGCGTTGCGCTTCTTGGCCGATGTCGTTGTTGGATCCCAGATCCCGTGCCTTTTCCAAGGCCGCACGCGCCCCGGTTGGGTCGCCGGACCCGGCGCGGACGAAGCCCAAGGTGAGCCAAATGCGTTGGAAGGTCGGTGACTGGTCGGCACCGGTACGCAAGGTCTTGAGGGCCTCACTGGTCTGGCCCGTGTAATAGAGGGCCAACCCCAGGTCATTACTGGCCTCGGCGTCCTTAGGGGCCAGTTCGAGGGCGCGGCGATAGTAGGGGATGGCCTCGGCGAAGCGCTGCTGGCCGAAGAGTTGATCGCCATCGGTTTTGAGTTGTACGGGGTCGGTGCCCGTGGGGGCCGCGGTTGGCTTGGCCCCCGCCAGCATCTCGCGTTGAATGAAGGTCAGGGGCGCCCCTGGGGTGGATGCCTGGTCACTGGTCGGGCCCGCCGGGGTGACCGTGGCCGGGGTGTGGGGCGGGTGACGCTGGTAGTAGTCACGGGTCAGGGCGAAGACGGCGAAGCCATAGAAGGCCATGAAGACCGCGAAGAGGATCCATTGCAGGGGTGTCAGTCTGGGCATGGCATTGAAAAGGGTCTAGTCGGTGGTGTGTTGGGGCGTGATGCTATTCGTTATTCGACACCATCGCCAGCCCCGGGGTGGACAGGGGGAAAGGACCCCCGTTTGTGAAATGCGCCTGGTGGCAGTGGTCAGGCGGACGCCATCAGCCCAGTGCATCCAGGGGGCTCAGAACCCCTTTGCCCCCGCGATTCAGGACGTGGGTGTAAATCATGGTCGTGGACACGTCCGAATGCCCCAGCAATTCCTGCACCGTGCGGATGTCGTAGCCGGCCTGGAGTAGGTGCGTGGCGAACAAATGGCGCAGGGTGTGGGTCCCGACCCGCTTCTCGATCCCTGCCGCCCGCGCAGCGGCATTAACCGCCTTCTGCAGGGCCGTTTCGTGCAGGTGGTGGCGCCGCAGCGCCCCGCCGCGCGGGTCCGCGGAGACCCGCCCGCTCGGGAACAGGTACTGCCAGCGCCAGTCCTTACCCGCATGCGGGAATTTCCGGGCCAGGGCATCGGGCAGATAGACCTCCCCCAACCCAGCCGCCAGGTCCCCGTGATGAAGCTCCCGCACCCGTACCAGGTGGCGGCGCAAGGGCCCCACCAGCTTCTCCGGCAGCGGTACCACCCGGTCCTTGGCACCCTTACCGTTGCGCACCACCACCTGCTTGTAGCCGAAGTCCAGATCTTGCACCCGAAGGCGCAGGCATTCCATGAGCCGCATCCCGGTCCCGTACATCAGGGAGGCCATGAGCTGGTAAGTCCCCGAGAGCTGCCCGAGCAGGGCCGCCACCTCGACATGGGTGAGCACCGTGGGCAGGCGTTTCGGCCGCCTGGCTCGGGCGAAGTCGCCGAAGGCCAGGCCCTCCCGATTGAGCACCTCCCGAAAGAAAAAGACCAAGGCATTGAGGGCCAGGTTCTGGGTGCTGGCCGAAACCTGCCGATGTACAGCCAGGTGCTCCAGGAAGGCGCCGACCTCGGTATCCCCCAACTCCTCCGGGTTCCGGTTCTGATGGAACCCAATAAACCGCATGACCCAGTGCAGATAGGCCTGCTCGGTGCGGATGGCCAGCCCCCGCACCCGCGCCGTCGCACTGGCCCGCTCCAGAATGGCCCCATGGACCTCGCGAATCGCCGCGAAGGGCATGGCATCCGCGGCACCCCAGGCCCTCGAGGGCGCAACCGGGTGTGCCGCCTCATAGTCCCGCGCCACGGTCGGATGGGACCGCCCCAGGTCTCGTACCGAGGCCTGCCAATGGGCCCAGTCCACCTCCCCGACCCAGCTCGTGTGCGCCAGTTCCAGCAGCATCCGTATCGCATCCGCCGCCTGTCGCACCTGCCAGCCCTTCATTTCAGGCTTGCGGCCCAGTTCGGCCAGTTAGGCGTCCACATCGGCCGGGGACTGCTCCGCCAACTTGCGCCCCGGATGGGCCGCGACGTAGTCCTCTGCCCGCAACACCAGCCACCGGTCAAAGGGTGGCTTAGCGCCTGATTCCTGCACCTTTTCAGCGAACCGAGCCCAGAAGGCGCGGACCCTTTCTTCTTGGATTGACGGGGTTTCTGGCATGGCGTAGGTTAACGCGAACTGTGTGCGGGATCAGCGTAAGAACCGGAGACCGGCCTGCGGGGTTCCGTGACAGTTTAGAGATTAGGCAGAATCTGTCTAGTTGTCCCATCCCGTGTGATTATTTGCCGAAAAGGAGCTACCCTTTGTTCCGTGCCCGAGAGGT
>CAZFZB010000103.1:0-8944 GCA_964523415.1 uncultured Chromatiaceae bacterium
CGGTTGGTACGGCCTAGGGCCTGTTTCGGTATTGCCGGAGCACCAGCGGCAGGGGATCGGCACCGCCCTGATCCATGTAGGGCTGGAGCAGCTGAAAGCCCTGGGCGCTCAGGGCTGTTGTCTTGTGGGACATCCGGATTACTACCGCAGATTCGGGTTCGAGAATAGACAGGAACTTATGCTCGAGGGAGTGCCACAGGAGGTTTTCTTCGCGCTGGCCTTCGGGGAGCCTACCCCTCATGGCACCGTAACCTTCCACGATGGATTCAAGGCCGGGGGCTGACTCATCAGGAGCCCGAGGGCCACTCCTCGTGCTCAGGCCGTCCTCAACCGAGTCATCTTGACCAAAGCCACGGCGGCTAGAGGCAGTATCAGGCCGATCAGCAAAGCCGCCAGCATCAGGCCCCCTAACTCCCCATAGTCCGCCGGCACTGAGATGGCACCGCTCACGGGGTCCTTGACCTCCCGTGTCACCAAAAAGATCTCGTTCAGGTACTTAGTTCCCAATTGGCCCGCCGACAGGGCCAGGTTGGTGAAGGAGGCCATGACGGCAAAAAAGGTAGCCTTGAGGCTGTCCGGGGCGGAATTGGCGATCCAGGCCAGCATGGGCACCATGGCGATTTGCCCTAGGGGCGACTCCAGGGCCGTATCGACCACCGCGATGAAGCGGGCATCGATGAGGCCCCCGGTCAGGGCCGCCGTCCATTCGTGGATACCATAGTACATGCCAAGGATAGGTAGATAGAGCAGGCTTGAAACCACCGTCAGGAAGACCACGACATAGGCGATAGAGCGTTCGGCCATGAAACGCCGGAACATAAAGAGCCCCAGCAGGGTCAGGCTACTCCCGATCAGCGACAGAACCGACAGGAATTGCTGGTCGAAGACCAGTTCATCGATCATCCACCAGGTCTGGCCCGAGCCCGGGCCTGGCATGGCTCGGAACACAAAGATGATGAGGGCCGTACCTACCAGATAGAGCCGCGCCTCCGGATCCAGGGCTCGCAGCAGGCGTGACATCAGAAAGAGGACGATGACCATGGAACCGACGAAGATGATCTCCTGGTTGTAGGGCACCTCCGTCAGCCCCAAGCTGAGGGTGAAGGCGACGAAGACCAGACTGCCGCCCAGGATCCACCAATTCGGATGGGTCTTCTCCACTGGGTGCTCGAGTCGTCGGAGCGCCTCGGCTTGCGGCAAGCCCTTGGCGATCAGATGGCGCAAATCCCGACGTTTGACGAAGCTGGCCAAGGCCACGCCCAGAATGGAGACCAGGGGGATGACCAGGGCCATCTTATAGATGAGAAGATAGGTCATAACCTTGTCCGCCTCTGACATGGCCTCGACCCCGGTAAAGAGAAAGACATTGGCAAGGGACACCAATACTCCCCCGCCGATGATGGCGACTCGCCCCAAGGTTTGCACGGTGGTGTGCATCAGCTTGCGCGCCGCTGGATCAATAGACCGGCCCTGGGCATCCACCCTTGGAACCGCCTCCACCGTCATGGCATCCGCCACCACGTCCTGTATGACATAGCCCACGGGTGCCAGCAGGGCGGCGAGGACGTACCAGGCCTCCACCGGCATGATCGCGGCCATGGCGACTCGCTCTCCAAGCAGCCCGATCATGATCAGCAGGCTGGCGGTCAGCAGGGCCGCGCCCAGATAGACCAGGGCGGCCTTATGGCGCCAGATCAGATCGACCAGGTGCCCCAGAGGCATCTTGAGGGCCCAGGGGATGCCCGCCCAAAAGCCCAGGGCCGCCAGAAAGGCGGCGGACAGGCCCAGGTAATCCTTGACGAAGAAGGTGCCGACGATGGCGGTCAAGCCCTGGATACCGTAGGCCACATAGACCATCAGGGGCGGCAGGTAAGAGAGGCGCAGTTCACGCCCCAACTCCAGGATATTCCGGTCGAGCCAGTGGCCAACTCCGGTGATAAAGCCGCCCTGGAGGTTCCCGGGTCTGTTCCGCCCGGCGCTGCGCTTGCTGAAATCTGGGTTCAAGCTCTAATCCTCACTCGCTTTCAAGGGCGCCAAGGTTACGCCATGACCAGCACCGAGGCGAGACCCAACGTCTGCCTGGCTCGAACTCGCCATTCTCGCGAGCTTTTCCCAAGCCTTGGGGAAGGCCCGTGTTATATTAGTAATTACTTTAAGATCCCTGCGGGGCCTTTCCGCCAGCGCGGAGCTTCCAGGTCATTTCAATTTCGCTTTAGGCCAGAAAACCTGCGGCCATGGCCCTAACCGGTTGCCGCCGGCGCCCATAACCCTGAGAGCAAGTGAACAGAGGAGACCTTTATGTCTATCAAACATCCCGTCGTTGCGGTCACCGGTTCCTCAGGCGCCGGCACCACCACGGTCAAACGCGCCTTCGAGCATATTTTCTTTCGGGACGGCATCACCCCCGCCATTGTCGAGGGTGACAGCTTCCATCGTTATGACCGCGCCGAGATGAAGGCGGAAACGGCCAAGGCCACCGCCGCCCATCGCAACTTGAGTCACTTCGGCGCCGAGGCCAACCGCTTCGACCTGCTCGAGGATCTGTTCAAAACCTATGGCGAGTCAGGCAAGGGTAAAAAGCGTTATTACATCCACAGTGAAGAGGAGGCCATCGAACACAATGCCCGCCTCGGCACCAACCTCAAGCCGGGCCAGTTCACCCCCCTCGAGGATATGCCGGAAGGCACCGACCTGCTCTTTTACGAGGGCCTTCATGGCCTGGTGATCACCGAAGACCATAACGTCGCCAAGCACGTTGACCTGGGCGTTGGCGTGGTGCCCATCGTCAACCTGGAATGGATTCAGAAGATTCACCGCGACAACGCGGAACGGGGCTACTCGGCGGAGGCCATCGTCGACACCATCATGCGCCGCATGCCGGACTCCATCACCACCATAGTCCCTCAGTTCTCCCTGACGGACATCAATTTCCAGCGCGTGCCGACGGTCGATACCTCCAACCCCTTCATCGCCCGCGACATCCCCACCCCGGATGAGAGCTTCGTCATCATCCGCTTCCGCAATCCGAATAAATGGGACGTGGACTTCCCCTATCTTCTGTCCATGATCCACGACTCCTTCATGACCCGCCGCAACAGCATGGTCGTCCCCGGCGGCAAGATGGGCTTTGCCATGGAGATCATCCTGCAACCCATCATCGAATGCCTCATGTCCAAGTGTAACGGCTGAGTCCAAAGCCTCCTCAGGTTCCTGCACCCCGCGGCCCTGCCCTGCTCCCGGCAGGGCTCGGGCTCACGCCTCGTAGGGCGGCGGGAAACCTAGACCGGTCAGGATCCGCGTCTCGGACGCCTCCATAACCAGGGCCTCGGCCTCGTCAATGTGGTCTTGGCCGAGCAGGTGGAGGATGCCGTGAACCACCATGTGAGCCCAGTGCGCCTCCAGGGACTTGCCCTGCTCCTGGGCCTCGCGCTCCACCACCGGGGCACAGATGGCGAGATCGCCGATCAGGGCTAGGTCCGGGAGACCTGGCGGGGGCTCAAAGGGAAAGGACAGGACATTCGTAGGGCCCGCCTTTCCGCGATAGCGCCCGTTCAAGGCAGCGGACTCCTCCTCATCGACGATGCGCAGGCTGATTTCGGCCCCCTCGCGCCGGCCCCGCAAGGCCGCCGCCGCCCACCGCTCGCAATCTGCCTTCGACGGTACCCGGGTCGAGGCAGAGGCATTCTGTATTTCCAGTTCCATCTTGCCTCCTACTCCGCAGGCAGACCCCGATCGAAGGCGTCATAGGCATTAACGATCCGCTGGACCAAGGCGTGGCGTACCACATCGCGGGCATTGAAGAAGGTAAAGCTGATGCCCTCCACATGCCGCAAGACCTCGATCCCTTGACGCAGGCCCGAGGTCTGACCCCGGGGCAGATCCACCTGGGTAACATCGCCGGTGATGACGGCCGTGGAACCGAAACCGATGCGGGTCAGAAACATCTTCATCTGTTCCGGCGTGGTGTTTTGGGCCTCGTCCAGGATGATGAAGGCATCATTAAGGGTGCGCCCTCGCATGTAGGCCAGGGGCGCGACCTCGATGACATGACGTTCGATGAGGCGGGTGACCTTTTCGAAGCCCAACATCTCGTAGAGGGCATCATAGAGGGGCCTCAGATAGGGATCGATCTTTTGCGCCAGGTCACCGGGCAGGAAACCCAGGCGCTCGCCGGCCTCCACCGCGGGTCGCACCAGTAGGACGCGCCGCACCCGGTCCGTCTCCAGGGCCTCCACGGCGCAGGCTACGGCGAGATAGGTCTTGCCCGTGCCAGCTGGGCCAACGCCAAAATTGATGTCGTGGCGCAACATCGCATCGAGATAGGCCTGCTGGTTCGGTCCGCGCGCACGGATCAAGGCGCGTTTTAACCGTACGGCCATATCGGGCCGATCCGCTTCATCGAGGAGGCACTCGACGCCCGAGGCCTGCAATTGCAGGTGAATGGCCTCGGGGGTCAGGACCTCTCCCTCCGTCGCGGAGTAAAGTCGTTGCAGGACCTGCTCGCCAGCCCTGACCGCCTGACCTTCACCGATGAGGCGAAAGAGGTGGCCGCGGTTGGCGATCTCGATGCCCAGCCGACGCTCGATCTGGCGAAGATGGACATCGAGCTGACCGGTGAGGTTGGCAAGACGGATGTTGTCCTCTGGCACAAGCCGGAGGTCGAGGGTATCGGGTGTCTGTGACAAAGGGGAATGATGCAAACTTTCAGGGCAAGGGTGCCAGGGCCAGTTCCCCGCGCAGGGAATTGGGCAGGGCCTGGGTGATGCGGACCTCGGCGAACTGGCCGATGAGTTCCGCTGGTCCGGGGAAATTAACGACCCGGTTGTTTTCGGTACGACCGGCCAGTTCGTTGGCATCCTTGCGGGCGTGGCCCTCCACCAGGACGCGCTCCAGGGCACCGACCATGCGCCGACTGATAATCTGGGCCTGATTCGCCAACCGTGCCTGCAGACGCATCAGACGCTCCTGCTTAACCGGGTGGGGGGTATCGTCGGGGTAATCCGCCGCCGGGGTGCCGGGGCGGCGACTGTAGATGAAACTGAAGCTGGAATCGAAGCCGACATTTTCGATCAGCGCCAGGGTGGCGGCAAAGTCCGCCTCCGTCTCGCCGGGGAAGCCGACGATGAAATCAGACGAGATGCTGATGTTGGGCCGCACGGCCCGCAGCCGACGAATCTTGTCCTCATATTGGGCCGCCGTGTGTCCCCGCTTCATGGCCGCCAGAATCGGGTCGGACCCGCTTTGCACTGGCAGGTGCAGGTGATCGACCAGTTCTGGCACCTCGCCATAGACCTCGATCAGGGCATCCGAAAACTCTACAGGGTGGGAGGTCGTGTAACGGATGCGATCGACGCCTTCGATGGCCGCCAAATAGCGGATCAGCAACGCCAGATCCGCGATCTCGCCGTCATGCTGCAAGCCCCGATAGGCGTTGACGTTCTGACCCAGCAGATTGACCTCGCGCACCCCCTGCTCCGCCAGGGCCGCCACCTCGGCGATGACATCATCGAATGGCCGGCTCACCTCGGCGCCCCGCGTATAGGGAACCACGCAATAGGTGCAATATTTGGAACAACCCTCCATGACCGAGACAAAGGCCGTAGGCCCCTCGGCATGGGGCGTCGGCAGGCTGTCGAATTTCTCGATGGCCGGAAAGGACACGTCCACCCGGGGACCGCTCCCAGCCACCAAATCCCGCAGCATCCCCGGCAAGCGATGCAAGGTCTGGGGTCCGAATACCAGATCGACGAAGGGCGCCCGCTCGCGCAGCGCCTCGCCCTCCTGGCTGGCAACGCAACCGCCGACCCCGATCACCAGGTCAGGCCTTTGCTGCTTGAGGGGTTTCCAGCGTCCCAAGGCCGAAAACACCTTTTCTTGGGCCTTCTCGCGAATGGAACAGGTGTTCAGTAACAGGACGTCCGCCTCCTCGGCGCAGCCTGCCAATTCCAGGCCATGGGACTCCCGCAGCACATCCGCCATGCGCGCGGAATCGTACTCGTTCATCTGGCAGCCGTTGGTCTGGATATAGAGTTTCTTCATCATGGTCGGCAGGATAGGGGCAAAAGGAGGCAAAATCCAGCAAGCCGACGCAAGCCACCCGCCTACGAGCGGGTTTGGACAACCTCGCAGGGGACCCGGGGCAGCACAATTTGTCTGGCAACCGGTCTCGGTCGTGGTCGTTGCAATGGCCTGGCGGCCAATGGGACGGGGGCCTAGGGCACGATCAAATACTCCGCCTGGGTCAGCGACCAGGTAGCGGGAACCGAGCCTCCGCCTTGAAGCCGGGATAGCCGCTCCAGAATGCCAGTAACCGGGTCCTGTCCGGCACCCTGCCCCGCATCCAGCAGGTCATCAAGGACAAGGGGTTCCCCCGTGAGAATGGCTATCAGCCGCCCCGTACCCGTGGGTTCACTCGCGGAGAAGCTTATACCCGAACGGGGCTCCGGGAGGGTGAGGGCCCGGCCAGGACGCAGGCGGTCGTCAATGGCACCGATCCCGCCCTGATCCATGGGGTAAACCTGGCTCAGCTCACCCGCCGCATTCAGATCCACCACCAGCAGATGACCCTCTTGCTGGCTGGTGATGCGAAAGCGCATCTCCTGGCCAAGACGGAAGCGTCCGCTGGGCAGGATTTGTATGGCCAGCCGTGCCGGGTTCTGTGCTACCAGCCCCGCCTCCGTTTGCGGCGAGGCCTTGCTGGACGTAGCGGGCTCGGGGCCCACGAGTTTGCGGGCCAGCAGGTCGATCTGATCCGGAATGTTGTTGCGGTTGGTGGTTTTGATCTCGGCGGTACTACGTATGACCCCCGTGTTGGTATCGATCAGGCGCGCCACGATGGAAATGGTCTCGCCCCACTTGAGGGCGGTACCGCTGACGATGGCCTCCACGCCATAGAGGCGGCCGGCCTCAGCGGCCAGGGACGATTCATCCGCCAGATGGCTGGATTGGAGTTCGTTTTCCTCGAAGACCTTTTGGAGCAGCACCCTCTCCATGAGTGTGAAACGGCCCGTCGCGGCCAGGGCGCCTATCATCCACTCACCAATGATATCGCCCGCATCGGGTATGCCCAGATCACCACGGACCTTGAACTGATAAACCGCCACCCTGGGCTTGGCGGGCTTGGTTGCCGGTGCCTTATCCGTTGCAACCACCTCTTCATCGTTGGTGTTCAGCGCCTTTATCTCTCCTGGCGCCGACTCACCCGGTCGCGGTGCGGCCTTATCCTGACCCCAGTCCGCCAGATCCACGGCTGAGACCTGAGCCAGGATGGCCAGAGGCATCACCAGCAGGGCAACCAACATCAAGCCCCTGAGCCCATGCCCCGGTATCCAGTCCGAACGGGGGTGCGTCTGACCAAGGCGAGACGCTAACCAGAGGCGGATCTTCATGGGGTAATTCTCCCGAAATGGCCGACAGGGATGGAAAGGTAGGATTAAGGGGCCGTGTAGAGACCCTGGATTCCCAGTTGGCGTCGCCCCTGGCGGACGGCGGCGATGACTGCCTCGAGGGCCGGGCGGGGGGCGGGCTTGCCATCGAGAGACCTGAGCAGGGCCGCCAACTCCCCCAGGGACTGGTCACTGGCAACGGCAATGATGTGATCAGCCCCGAAGGGTGGCGTGACCTTGAAGCTGACGCGGACGGGACGGCCCGTTGGCACGGTTTCGGGATCATCCGGCAAGGGGTAGTGGAAATTCAGGGTGCCATCGCCCCCAAGGCTGAAAAACACCAAATAGGGAAGGCTGATATCGTCGATCTCGAAGGACATTTCCTGACCCTGGCGGTGGATGCCATCGTTGGGGAGCACTCGCATCGTCAACTTGTCCCCCAACCGTTCGAATTTGAGCTTTTCCAGACCACTCCACTTATCGATAAGGGTTTGCAGCGCGGGCCGTGCCAGATCCCGCGCCAGGACATCCCCCTGCCCCGAGACCGCCTGCCGTGCCCGGATATCGAGGATCAGATCCGCCTCCTCGCCATCCTCCACCCGGGTGATCCCGGTCAACTCCTCGGTAAGGGAGGCCACCGTGTGCTCATCGGCCCCCCGGAAGAGCACCCGCGCCTCCGGCCACTGGCTCGTCAGGGTGGCGGAACGGGTGGCGGCAACCACGGGCATGACGACGCGACCCTGGTCCGTCATCGGCAAGAGGTTAGGCGTCTGCCGGGACTCGGCAAGGGCGCGCACATTGGCCCGCACGAAGTGGTTGATTTCGTCCCGGGTCAGCTTGCCATCACCATCCTGATCGGCCTGCCCCTCCAATGCCCGGGCAAAGGCCCAACTCAGTGCCCCCCGCTGGGAATGGTGTCCCTGGGTATCCAGGATATTGATCTCGGGCACCGTTTCGTTCTCCTGCGCCCCGGCCAGAAAGGTGAGGCGCGGCAGGTCCTCCTCGCCCGCTCCGCCAGCAGCCGGGGCGGGGATTGCCAAATCAAGCTCGTCGTCGGTGATGGTATAGGCGGTGTAACGAACCCGGCCCACGCCCGCGCGTGGGTCCACGCCCCGCGTCAGGGTGCCGGAGTGACAGGCATCCGCGACGAAGAGAATATCCAACCCCTGGTCATTGGCCTGGTGAAACCACTGGGAGAGTTCATCATCCACCAGGCGTTCACCGGTTCCCGGACCCTTTGGCGCGAAGCCCGCCAACACCAGCACCTCGTCCTTGCCATCCACCTCATTACCCGGGACCCGCTCTGGCTCCTGGGCGCCGTGACCGGCATAGCTCATCACCAGGGTATCGCCGCTATGGGAACGAGCCAGCATCCCCTGCCAATCCTGTTCCAGGCGATCCCGAGTCACCTCCTGGTTAAGCCGCAGCGTGAGATCCGTGACCCCGATATGACGCAATGCCTGAGCGACATCCTCGGCGTCCGATACGGCCCCCTTGAGCGGGGTAATGTGTTGATAGGCATCGATCCCGATCACCAGGGCCCGGACCTCGGCCAGGGC
>CAZFZB010000103.1:9044-10113 GCA_964523415.1 uncultured Chromatiaceae bacterium
TCCGAGGCCTTGCGGAAGATGGATTGGATTTCGGGCTCGGAGGGGGCCTTGGGTGTTGCCACCGGGTCATTGATGAGACCCAATGCCTCCTGATAGCTAAGGGTCGCGGCCTCATAATGCTTGCGATCCAGTTCCAGATCCCCTAGTAAGGCCAGAACCTGCCAGGTGCGGGCCACCGTCAGCGATTGGCGCAGAAGTGGCTCCTGATCGGCGAGGGTGGCGCCATTGGCCAATTGCCGTTGGACCTCGCGAAGAAACCCATAGGCCGTCACCCGCGCCAGGTTGACGCGAAAATCGTCCGCGCAGCTGGGCTCGATGGGGATTTGACGGGCATACTCGGCTAGCGCCGTGACCTCGCCCGCCCGAGCGGCCTTCTGGATGTCAGCGGCCAGGGTGGCGCAATCACCCCAGGCCAGAATGGGCAGCCACAGGCAGAGACCGCCTGCTAGGCAACGGAAAGGGGTCATGGTCCTCGATTCCTCGCGTGTCATCTTGATTTGACCTGCCATTCGATCCTGTACCTGGGTTCCAAAAGCCTGACACATGGACCCAGACTTTTCATTATTATAGGTTCGCAATCATGGGGACTGGGAGACCCTGGAGCTTTCGGCTCTTCCCAGACCCAGAATTGCCGCAGTCAAGGCTCAAGGCCCCGATCTCTTGGGCACATCGTGAGAGAGACAGATGCATCATCAGTCTAACCTGCTTGTCCTAGGGCTACTCGCCCTGAGCCTCTCCTTTTCCCACCTGGCCCCAGGGGCCGAGGGCCTTCCAACCGAGCCAATCCTCCGCCTGGAAACGGTCATGCATACGGGGCCCATCAAGCGCATCTCCATCGATCGCACGGGCAGCCTGCTCGTTACGGCCTCCGATGACAAGACACTCCGCCTCTGGACCCTCAAGGACGGCAGCCTGATCAAGACACTCAGGGTACCGATCGGTGAAGGCGATGAAGGTCGGCTGTACGCCGCCGCCCTCTCCCCCGATGGTCAATGGATAGCCGCCGGCGGGGCAACCAAGGCGGGGACCGAGGGGCCAGGCGGTTACCACCTCTACCTCTTTGATAGGG
>CAZFZB010000104.1:0-9788 GCA_964523415.1 uncultured Chromatiaceae bacterium
GCTGGCGGGCAGGAGACGCCAGGAATACCGCCCTGTAGGTTTTGCTATGGAATCTAACCTATCGGTACCTCTCGTCGGCCGTCGCCCACTGATTCACTCTCCAAATGCCTTTCCTCACGCTAACCCTTGGACCAAGATTGAGGAGGTCTGGGTATATACTGCAAGGCTGCTGAACGAGGTTATGACATAAGGTGTTATGAAAGCAGGACTGTTGCGATTGGAATCCCTGAGATCGGTAGCCGTGCATTACGGCGCCCTGCCGACCCCTCTGGGGGTCCTGGCCCTTGCCTGGGAGGCGGAGGGATTGGTAAGTCTGAACCTTGCAGAAGGCCTGGACGCTGCATTGCCCGGGGGCTTGGCGCCTTTGGCAGATAAGGCCGATTCGGAGCCGGTGCCCCTGGCCATGCGCTTGGCGTTGGTGCGTTATTTCGAGGAGGGTGACGTGGGTTTGGATCTACCTCTTGCCGCGCGGGGTACGGATTTCCAACTTCGGGTCTGGCGCGCCCTCCAGGCCATTCCCCCCGGGGCCACCCGGACCTATGGCGATCTCGCCCTGCAACTCGGCACCAGCCCCCGCGCCATCGGCGGTGCCTGTCGTGCCAATCCCTGTCTCATTGCGGTGCCTTGCCATCGCGTCATCGCCAAGGATGGGCTGGGCGGCTTCGCGGGGGATATCGCGGGTCGCCGCCTGGAGGTCAAGCGCTGGCTGCTGCACCACGAAGGCGTCTCAATAGACTTGGTGGGGGAGGGCTTAGTATGACAGGCGCCACGCCGCATTTGGCTCCCGGCAACGCCCTTGCGGCCCGTCCTCCGGCCCCGGGTTTGCCGGTGGATGAAGCCGGCGCTACCTATGCCATCGGTGATGTCCAGGGGTGTTTCGATGATTTGTTGCGGCTTCTCGACCGCATCGATTTCGATCCATCCATCGACCGCCTTTGGTTTACGGGCGATCTAGTCAATCGAGGGCCCAACTCCCTGGGCTTGCTGCGCTTCGTGCGAAGCCTGGGTCATGCCGCCGTCTGCGTCCTCGGCAATCATGACCTCTACCTCTTGGCAGCTGCCTCCGGCGCCCTGACCTTCGGCAAGAAGGATACCCTGACCGGCATCCTCGAGGCGCATGACCGCGAGGAGCTCCTCTTTTGGCTGCGCCATCAACCCCTGATCTACCATGACGAACGTCTTGGTTTCACCATGGTTCATGCGGGATTACCACCCCAATGGGACCTTACCACAGCCAAGGCCCGCGCCGCCGAACTGGAGGCCCTCCTGCAGAATCACGCCTACGAAGACCTGTTTCACCATCTGGGCCCTCACAAACCCTGGCGCTGGCATGATGAATTGGCCGGCTGGGATCGTTTGCGCTACATCGCCAACTGCTTCACCCAACTACGCTGGTGCGATGCCGAAGGCCGTCTGGATCTAGAGGGTGAGCGCCGCAAGTGCAAGGGCGCCCGGCGCTCCTGGCCCTGGTTTCAGGTCCCTGGCCGCGCCAGTCATGGCCTCCCTATCCTCTTCGGACACTGGGCCCGGCTCGATCGGGATGGCCGGGGCCGCGCGGGTACAAACAAGCTGCTTGTTCACCCATTGGATACTGGCTGCGCCAACCGAGGCCGGTTTACCGCCCTGCGCCTAGAGGATGGCTGTTATTATCGTGTCCGTTGCCGCAATGAGGCCTTGCCTTGGCCGGAGGGGTGATGGCGGGCCCGGGGGCTCCGGATACCCTCATCGAGGCCTTTGCCGATGCCTTGTGGATGGAGCGGGGGCTGAGCGCCAATACCCTGGCGGCCTACCAGTCGGATCTGCGGGCCTTTGGTGTCTGGCTCTCCGCGCGTGGCTTGGGGCTGGCGGCCGCGACCCGGCTGGAGCTGCTTGACTACTTATCCCTACTCTCCAAGCAAGGGCTGAAGCCGCGCTCGGCGGCGCGGCGCTTGTCTTGCCTGCGCCAGTTTTACCAATACTTGTTGCGTATCGGTACCATACACGAGGATCCCAGCGCCAGGATCGATGCCCCTCGGCTGGGTCGCCCCTTGCCCAGAATTCTGACAGAGGCGGAGGTGGAAAGGCTGTTGGGGTCCCCGGATCACCAAGAACCCCGGGGTCATCGCGACCGCACCATGCTGGAGGTCCTTTATGCTACCGGACTACGGGTTTCCGAATTGGTCGATCTCAAGCCGGGTGAGGTGAGTCTTAACCAGGGTTTGGTGCGGGTGCTTGGGAAGGGAGGAAAGGAACGGCTGGTGCCCCTGGGAGAGGAGGCCATTGGATGGCTAGCGGATTTCGCCCGGGGTCCGCGACAGGATCTGCTGGGTGGCCGGTTCAGCGACTTTCTCTTTCCTACCAGTCGCAGCGACCACATGACCCGCCAGGCCTTCTGGCAGCTTATCAAGCGATATGCCCTCAACGCCGGCATCCACAAGGAACTGTCACCCCATACCCTGCGTCATGCCTTTGCCACCCATTTGCTCAATCACGGCGCTGACCTGCGGGTCGTACAGATGTTACTGGGCCACAGTGACCTCTCTACCACTCAAATTTATACACATGTCGCCCGGGAGCGGCTCAAACAACTCCACGCCAGGCATCATCCGCGTGGTTGAGACTGGCATTGCCGCGAGCCTTGCTCTAATGTAGCCAACCTTCACCAACCGGGTAAGGAGGAAAAGATTGTCATGCCATCTTTCGATGTGGTTTCGGAGGTGGACCTGCAGGAAGTCCGTAACGCAGTGGATCAGGCCAATCGCGAGGTGGGCACCCGGTTCGACTTCAAGGGCATTCAGGCGAATTTCGAACTGGCTGGTGATGTCATCAAACTCAGTACGGAGCGGGATTTCCAGTTGCGGCAGATGATGGATATTCTGCGGCAAAAGCTAGTCAAACGCGGAGTGGATATCGGTTGCCTGGACCTAAAAAACCCCACGACCAGCCTGAGCGCGGCGCGTCAGGAGGTGGGGCTGAAGCAGGGTATCGATACCGAAACGGCCAAAGGCATGATCAAGGCCCTCAAGGCGGTCAAGCTCAAGGTCCAGGCCCAGATTCAGGGCGAACAGCTACGGGTGTCGGGAAAGAATCGCGACGACCTGCAAGAGGCCATCGCGCATTTGCGCGAGGGCGATTGGGGCTTGCCCCTTAAATTCACAAATTTCAGAGATTGAGGTTACCGCATGAATGTGAAGATGAAGATCGGGCTTGCCAGTATCTTGTTGGCCCTGTTTTCGGCTCAGGCTGCGGCGGACGCCGCCAGCACCATCAAGAAAAGTCTGGCCAAGATTCTGCCGGATTACGAGGTCAATAGCGTCCATGAGACCCCCGTGAAGGGTCTCTATGAGGTCCTGGTGGGTTCGGACGTCATCTATGTCAGCGGTGATGGCCGCTACATGGTCCAGGGCCGCATGATCGACCTGGACAGTAAGGAAGACTTGACGGAGACCTCACCCCGTCTGGCGGAGGCGCGCAAGAAAGAGGCCAAGGAGCGGGTGGCGGCCGTCAACAAGCTGGGAGAGGACACCATGATCGTCTTTGCACCACCGGGCAAGGCCGAGCATACCATCACGGTTTTCACGGACCTCGACTGCGGCTACTGCCGCAAGTTGCATAGCGAGATCGACGGCTATCTCGCCGAGGGCATCAAGGTGCGTTATCTCTTCTTCCCCCGCGCTGGGGTAGGCACTCCCTCCTTCGACAAGGCGGTCTCGGTATGGTGCGCGGATGATCGCAAGAGCGCCCTTACCGACGCCAAGGCTGGCAAGTCAGTACCGGATAAGAAGTGCGATAACCCAGTCAAGGCGCAGATGGAGCTTGGTGAAAAGCTGGGCGTTTCCGGTACTCCCGCCATAATCCTTGATAATGGCGAGATGGTGCCTGGCTATATCCCCCCGAAACGCCTTGCGGCCATACTCAACGAGAAGAAGGGCTAATCCCTTATTTGTCCCAGCTGGCAGGGATGCCCGTCAAAAGCTTTCGGTGGAGGTAAAGAGCCCCACGCGCAGGTCCTTCATGGTGTAGATCTCCCGACCATCTACCTTGACGTTGCCATCGGCGATGCCAAGGACGAGCTTGCGGCTGATGATGCGTTTCATATCGATCTGATATGTCACCTGGTGGGCGGAAGGGAGCACCTGACCCGTAAACTTGACCTCGCCGACACCCAAGGCGCGGCCACGTCCAGGATTGCCGATCCAACCCAGGAAAAAACCCACCAATTGCCAGGTGGCATCCAGACCCAGGCAGCCGGGCATGACCGGGTCGCCGGGGAAGTGGCAGCCAAAAAACCAGAGATCGGGGCGGATGTCCAATTCTGCGAGGATCTCTCCCTTGCCGAAGGCGCCGCCCCCGTCGCTGATCTTGGAGATGCGATCGATCATGAGCATGTTGGGGGTCGGGAGTTGGGCATTGCCCGGGCCAAACATTTCACCACGGCCACATTGAAGAAGTTGGTCGTAGCTGAAGGCTTCCTGTCGCATGGCAAGGATTTCCTGGGTTGTACTGCGCCCTGACAAAGGGGCGGCAGGGATGAAGATCGGGTCGCGAATCAAAATAAGGGGCAAATAAGGCGCTGTCCTGGACTCGAGTAGGGTCCCAGCAACATTAGGCCGCGAGTTAGGCGGTGGCGGAGGGCAGGCGTTGGCGTAGGAAGTCCAGGACGTCCGCCATGGGCACCAGGGTCAACTCCGAGTCCCTACGACCCTTGTATTCCAGTAGGCCTTGGTCCAGCCCCTTGTCACCCACGACCAGGCGATGAGGGATGCCGATGAGCTCCATGTCCGCAAACATGAAGCCGGGGCGTTCGTCCCGGTCGTCAAGCAGTACCTCGATGCCAGCGTCGGTCAGTAGCTGGTACAGGGCCTCGGTGGCCTCCCGTACCCGGTAGGATTTAGCGAGCTTCATAGGCAGCAGGGCGACTTGGAAGGGGGCGATGGGCGCAGGCCAGATGATGCCGCGCTCGTCATGGTGCTGCTCGATGGCGGCAGCCACTACCCGTGATACGCCGATGCCATAACAGCCCATTTCCAGCGTCAGGGCCCGGCCAGCCTCGTCCAGCACGGTAGCCTTGAGGGCCTCGCTGTACTTTTGTCCCAGCTGGAATATATGACCGACCTCGATGCCGCGGGCGATGGTGAGTTGGCCCTGGCCGTCCGGGCTGGGATCCCCTTCAACGACACTGCGCAGGTCCGCCACCTCCGGAAGCGGGAGGTCGCGGCTCCAGTTGAGGCCAAACCAGTGATAGCCGTCCTGATTGGCACCGGCGCTGAAATCGGCGGTTACCGCCACGGTGCGATCGACTACGCAGGGAATCGGCAGGCCTAGGGGTCCCAGGGAGCCGGGGCCGGCGCCGAGGGTGGCGCGGATCTCTTCCTCGGTTGCCATTCGTAGCGGCACGGCTACGTGAGGCAGTTTTTCGGCCTTGATTGGGTTCAGTTCGTGATCTCCCCGCACCACCAGGGCCACCAGCTTGGCGCCACTGTCCTCGGCAGCCGCCACCACCAGGGTCTTGACGGTGTGCGTGATGGGCTGATCGAACTGATCCACTAGCTCTTGGATGGTCCTGGCATGGGGCGTAGCGATCAGTCGCCGTTCCTGAGTAGGCGCCGGCAGGCTGGTTGCAAGGGGCAAGGCCTCCGCCAGTTCGATGTTGGCGGCATAGTCGCTCACCGTGGAAAAGGCAATGGCGTCCTCGCCGGAATCCGCCAGGACATGGAATTCGTGGGAAGCCCGCCCACCAATTGACCCGGTATCCGCCTGAACTGGGCGAAAATCGAGGCCGCAGCGCTGGAAGATGCGGTTGTAGGTGGCGTGCATTATCTGGTAGGTCTCGGCCAGGGAATCGCGGTCCAGGTGGAAAGAATAGGCGTCCTTCATAAGGAATTCCCGCGCCCGCATGACGCCGAAACGCGGGCGGATCTCGTCACGGAACTTGGTTTGGATCTGGTAGAAATTCACCGGCAACTGTTTGTAACTGCGCAGCTCCCTGCGAGCCAGGTCGGTGATGATCTCTTCGTGGGTGGGACCGAAGCAGAATTCCCGTTGGTGACGGTCCTTGATTCGTAACAGCTCCGGACCGTATTGCTCCCAGCGCCCGGACTCTTGCCACAATTCCGCCGGCTGGACCGCCGGCATCAATACCTCCAGGGCCCCAGAGCGGTCCATCTCCTCCCGGACAATCCGTTCCACCTTGCGCAAGACCCGCAGCCCCAAGGGCAGCCAGGTATAGAGCCCCGCCGCCAGCCGGCGGATTATTCCTGCCCGCAACATGAGCCGGTGGCTGGGCACCTCCGCGTCCGCGGGGGTCTCCTTGAGGGTCTGCAAAGGGAACCGAGATGTGCGCATGGAATTGGGCCGGCGAAAAACTAATTATTCTAGGGAGCCTCCCCAATCGCGACAAGCCCCGGAGGTCGGCCAGGTGGTCGCCCCGCTGGTCGCAACTGGATTTTCCGGATGTGCGGAGCGCCGATCGACACGCCGTCCTTGACCGATCCATGTCTTATCCTGTAGCGTTCCGACCTTTTATACATCTCCCACTTTTCTGTCTCCCTGCACTTACCGGGGGCAGGCGGCGAGGGCCTTCCCGGGGTGGTCAGACAGATGGAGGTCATCTGAATTGGAACTGAGTGGAGCCGAGATCATCGTTCAGGCGTTGATCGATGAGGGCGTGGAATATGTCTTCGGGTATCCCGGGGGCGCGGTCCTTCACACCTACGATGCCTTGTTCAAACAGGACAAGGTCAAGCACATCCTGGTCCGTCACGAGCAGGCTGCCACCCATGGCGCCGATGGTTACGCGCGCGCTACTGGCCGCTGTGGCGTTGCCTTGGTCACTTCGGGACCCGGCGCCACCAATGCGGTCACTGGTATCGCCACCGCCTTCATGGACTCCATCCCCATGGTCATCCTGTCTGGTCAGGTGCCGACGCCGGTGATCGGCAGCGATGCCTTCCAGGAGGTGGACACGGTTGGTATTACCCGCCCCTGCGTCAAGCACAACTATCTGGTCAAGGATGTGCATGACCTGGCACTGACTATTCGCAAGGCCTTCTACATCGCCACCTCTGGCCGTCCGGGGCCGGTGTTGGTGGACATCCCCAAGGATGTCACGGATCCCAATATCAAGATCCCTTACCACTACCCCAAGGACATCAAACTGCGGTCCTATAACCCAACGACCAAGGGTCACCCGGGGCAGATCAAGAAGGCGGTGGATGTCCTGCTCGCGGCCAAAAGACCCGTCATCTACACCGGCGGCGGTGTCATCCTGGGTGAGGCTTCCCAGGGCCTGCGCGACCTGGTCGAACTGACCAGCTACCCTATTACCAGCACCCTGATGGGGTTAGGTGCCTTCCCCATGACGGACCCCAGGTTCATGGGCATGCTGGGAATGCACGGTACCTACGAAGCCAACATGGCGATGCACGAGACGGACGTCCTGTTCGCCATCGGTGCCCGCTTTGATGACCGCGTGACCGGCAAGATCGAGCAGTTTTGCCCGCACGCCACCATCATCCACCTGGACGTGGACCCCTCCTCGATCTCCAAGAATGTGCGAGTCGATATCCCTATCGTTGGCCCAGTAAAAAGCGTGCTGACCGATATGGTGCGCATCCTCAAGGACCACAAAAAGGGTCCGGACTCGGTGGCCCTAGCGGAGTGGTGGCGGCAAATCGACGAGTGGCGGGGATTGAACTGCCTGGCCTACGATCGCCACAGCCCCCTCATCAAGCCCCAGTTTGCCGTCGAGACGCTCTACAAGGTGACCAAGGGCGGTCTCTACCTGACCTCCGACGTGGGCCAGCACCAGATGTTCGCCGCCCAGTTCTACCCCTTTGACCAGCCGCGGCGCTGGATCAACTCGGGCGGTCTGGGCACCATGGGTTTTGGCTTGCCGGCCGCCATGGGCGTGCAGCTGGCGTACCCGGACGCCACTGTAGCCTGCGTCTCCGGAGAGGCCAGCATCCTCATGTGTATCCAGGAGATGGCCACCTGCAAGCAGTACGACCTGCCCATCAAGGTCATTCTTCTCAACAATGGCTATATGGGCATGGTGCGCCAGTGGCAGGAGTTCTTCTACGAGAGCCGCTATTCCCATTCCTACGTCGATGCCTTGCCAGACTTTGTAAAGCTTGCCGAAAGCTTCGGTCACGTCGGCATGCGGGTGGAAAGGCCAGGTGACCTGGAGGGCGCCATGCGCGAGGCCTTCGCCCTGAAAGATCGGTTCGTCTTCCTCGACATCGTAGTCGATCCCGCTGAGAATGTTTATCCCATGATCGAGGCGGGCAAGGGACATCATGAGATGCACCTCTCGCCGGAAAGGGAGCTCGCCTGACATGAGACACATAATTTCCGTCCTATTGGAAAACGAGGCTGGTGCCCTGTCACGGGTGTCCGGGCTCTTCTCTGCCCGTGGTTACAATATCGAGTCCCTGACCGTGGCCCCCACGGATGACCCCACCCTGTCGCGCATGACCCTCGTCACCACCGGCAGCGAGGAGATCATCGAGCAGATCAAAAAGCAACTCAATAAACTGGTCGATACCGTCAAACTCCTCGACCTCACCGAGGGCCGTCATCTCGAACGCGAGATGATGCTCATCAAGGTGCGGGCGGTGAAGGAGGGCCGTGAGGAAATCAAACGCCTGACAGAAATCTTCCGCGCCAAGATTATCGATGTCACCGAGGCTAGCTATGTGGTGGAACTGACCGGGACCTCCCAGAAGCTCGATGCCTTCATCCAGGCCGTCCCCGAGGGCCAGGTAGTGGAGGTGGTGCGGTCTGGACCCACTGGCATTGCCCGGGGGGAGAAGGGGCTCACCCTTTAGAGCGGTCGGGGCTCAAGAGGGTAGGAATCCATTGCGACCTTCTGGGCTCCGGGTAGCCGCCCGCAGGCGTCCCGCGCCTGCCGCTGGGGCATCCCTCGGTATCCATTACACCTCATTCGGATCAGAACAATTTCTCCGGCTCAGGGCCGGAACCAACTCAGGTTAATGCCATGGCCATCAACGTTTATTACGACAAAGACGCTGACCTCTCGCTCATCCAATCCCGTCGGGTCGCCATCATCGGCTACGGTTCCCAAGGTCACGCCCACGCCAACAATCTCAAGGATTCCGGGGTGGATGTCACCGTCGGCCTGCGCCCCGGCTCCGCCTCGGCGGTCAAGGCCGCCCACGCCGGCCTTGACGTCAAGCCCATTGCCGAGGCCGTTGCCGGCGCCGAGGTAGTCATGGTGCTGGCCCCGGACGAGCACCAGGCCCGCCTTTATCGCGAGGAAATTGCCCCCCACATCAAGTCCGGTGCCGCCTTGGCCTTTGCCCATGGCTTCAATATTCACTTCGGCGCCATTGAGCCTCGCGAAGACCTAGATGTCATCATGATCGCCCCTAAGGGCCCGGGTCATCTGGTACGTTCCACCTACACCCAGGGTGGTGGCGTTCCCAGCCTCATCGCCGTCCATCAGGATGCCAGTGGCCAGGCCCGTGATATTGCCCTGGCCTATGCCTCAGCCAATGGCGGCGGCCGTGCCGGCGTCATCGAGACCAGTTTCCGCGAGGAGTGCGAGACCGACCTCTTTGGTGAGCAGGTGGTGCTCTGCGGCGGCCTGACCTCCCTGATCCAGAACGGCTTCGAGACCCTGGTCGAGGCCGGTTATGCCCCGGAGATGGCCTATTTCGAGTGTCTGCACGAGGTCAAGCTCATTGTCGACCTCATCTACGAGGGCGGCATCGCTAACATGCGCTACTCCATTTCCAATACCGCCGAGTACGGCGACCTGACACGCGGGCCGCGCATCGTCACCCCCG
>CAZFZB010000105.1:0-9648 GCA_964523415.1 uncultured Chromatiaceae bacterium
GTTGGCTTCTACAACCAGATCCGGTTGCACTCAAAATTGAGGTATCAGTCACCCAGTGCTTACGAGCAAGCAATGGCTGAGAAGGGACTTATCGGGGTGTCCGAAAAAACTTGACCACTACAGTTCTATCGCCCAGCGTGCGCTCTAGTCCAGCACCGTCGCCCGCCTCGAGGCGCCGTCCATGGCGATGATCCACGGCTCGGGGTGGCCTGCCTCGTGGAAAATGCCGAGGTTCGTCATGACGCCCTGCGCGAACAACCGTACCCCCGTCAGATAGCGCTCCGTCACGCCACGCACCAGCTCGCCGGTGGTGGTGTCGTCGCGCTGGCCCGTGTCCGCCAGCAGGTTGCCTTTCAGCCTCAGCCGGTAGCTCCAGCCGTGACCGCCAAGCCAGGCGAACAGGCCGGACGAGGGGTAAACCGGTCTGCCGACAGCAGCACCTTCGCCCCTCCCGGCAGCCAGGCCAGCACCCGCTCCAGCACTTTCCTTTGGCCCTCGAAGCCGATATTGGCCGCTCCCTCCTCGGCCAGGCCACGCCAAGGGAGTGCCCGGTCGCCGACCCGCAGGCCCACCCTCAGCACCGCCATCCGGTCGCCGAGGTCGGTCTGGTCCATGCTCAGCAGCACGGTCTGTCCGTTCCGCGCTGCCGTGGCTAGATCTTCCCGCGCCAAGGGCGCCATCATCGCCGTGGCGTGTAACAACGGATTCTTCAGCAAACGCCTCAGGCACTGTTCGCGCCTGTCCTGCCGCTCGGTCTCCAAGGGCAGCAGGTTGGCCAACTCCACCGTATTCGGCGTTTGGCCCTCGATCATCGCACCCACAGCAAGCGCCCACTTCTCTCCAAGGGCCTGATGTCTGCAGATATCCTATAATTTGGTTTTCGTAACGATTATCGGAGAGAACCAATATGCCACGAGGCGGTGCACGCCCCGGCGCGGGGCGCAGGGTGGGTTCGGGCCGTTGGGGTGAGGCGACCCAGGTGGTGCGGTTGCCCGTCAGCCGCATACCCGAAATCCAGGCCTGGCTGCAGGTGACACCCCGCCTGGGGGCGGAACTGGCGGGCCTGGAACCAGCGCATCCCGGCGCGCCCCTGGTCCGGCCCCTGTTTTCCTCGCGGGTTCCTGCCGGTTTTCCCTCGCCAGCGGAGGAGTATGCGGAAGGCCCCCTCGATCTCCACCACTACCTGATCCGCCACCCGGCGGCGACCTTCTATGTGCGCGTCACTGGCCAATCCATGACCGGGGCCGGAATACTGGATGGGGATGTGCTGGTGGTGGACCGGGCACGGGAGCCGCGCCATGGCGATATCGTCGTGGCGGTGATCGATAACGAGTTGACGGTCAAGGAACTGGATAGCCAGGGGCCGACGCCGCGTTTGCTCCCTCATCACCCGGACTTTGCCGTCATCGACTTGCGACCGGGTCAGGAGTTGCAGATCTGGGGGGTGGTGGGGGGAGTGGTGCGGCGGTTGCCATGAACGCCTAACCCTGCTGGAAGAATCCATGGGCATACCCGTCAAGGGGCGAACCAGAGGGGTTCTGCCCCGGCAGTGTGGGAACTGAATTTCGCCCGAACAGGGATTCAATCCTGATGGGCAATAAACAGGCCCACCGGGTTGCCCGGCGGGCCCTGAGGATTTACGTCGGCCGTTGCGATCAGGCGGCGATATCCTTGGCAGTTTCGGCGTATTCCTCGATCTGGTCGAAGTTCATGTAGCGGTAGACGCTGGTGGCATCCTGATTGATGATGCCCATCTCGGCCTGGTACTCGGCCACCGTTGGCAGCTTGCCCAGCTTGGAGGCGATCGCCGCCAACTCCGCCGAGGCCAGATAGACGTTGGAATTCTTTCCAAGGCGATTCGGGAAGTTGCGGGTGCTGGTGCTGACCACGGTAGCGCCTTCTCGCACCTGCGCCTGGTTGCCCATGCACAGGCTGCAGCCAGGCATCTCGGTGCGGGCGCCGGCGATACCGAAGGTGTTGTAGTGGCCTTCCTTGACCAGTTCACTCTGGTCCATCTTGGTCGGTGGTGCCACCCACAGCTTGACTGGGATGTCCCGATGGCCTCCCAGCAGCTTGGCGGCGGCTCGGAAGTGGCCGATGTTGGTCATGCAGGAGCCGATGAAGGCCTCATCGATCCTGGTGCCCGCCACCTCGCTGAGGAACCTGGCGTCGTCCGGGTCATTGGGGCAGCAGAGGATGGGTTCCTTGATCTCGGCCAGGTCGATCTCGATCACGGCGGCATATTCGGCATCCGGGTCTGCCTCCAGCAGTTGCGGGTTGGCCAGCCAGGCCTCCACCGCCTGGATGCGGCGCTCCAGGGTGCGCGGGTCTTGGTAGCCGTTGGCGATCATGTTCTTCATCAGCACGATGTTGCTGGTCAGATACTCGATGATGGGTTCCTTGTTCAGCTTGATGGTGCAGCCGGCGGCGGAGCGTTCGGCGCTGGCATCGGAGAGCTCGAAGGCCTGTTCCACCTTGAGATTGGGTAGGCCCTCGATCTCCAGGATGCGGCCAGAAAAGACATTGACCTTGCCGGCCTTAGCCACCGTCAGGAGTCCGGCCTTGATGGCATAGAGGGGGATCGCATGCACCAGATCGCGCAGGGTAACGCCGGGCTGCATCTCGCCCTTGAAACGCACTAGGACGGACTCGGGCATGTCGAGGGGCATGACTCCGGTGGCGGCGGCGAAGGCGACCAGACCGGAACCCGCCGGGAAGCTGATGCCGATGGGGAAGCGGGTGTGGCTGTCGCCACCGGTGCCAACGGTGTCGGGCAGGAGCAACCGGTTCAGCCAGCTATGGATCACGCCATCGCCGGGGCGCAGGGAGATACCTCCGCGGGTGCTGATGAAGGCCGGCAACTCGCGGTGGGTCTTCACATCCACCGGCTTGGGATAGGCGGCGGTATGGCAGAAGGACTGCATCACCAGGTCCGCGCTGAAGCCCAGGCATGCCAAGTCCTTGAGTTCGTCGCGGGTCATAGGGCCCGTGGTGTCCTGGCTGCCGACGGTGGTCATGCGCGGCTCACAGTAGGTGCCGGGGCGGATGCCCTGGCCCTCGGGTAGACCGCAGGCCCGGCCTACCATCTTTTGCGCCACCGTGAAGCCCTTGCCGGTGTCCACCGGGGACTTGGGCAGGCGGAAGCTGGTGGAGGCGGGGAGGCCCAGAAAGGTGCGCGCCCTGGCGGTGAGGCCGCGACCTATGATGAGGTTGATGCGGCCGCCGGCACGCACCTCGTCCAGCAGGACCTCGCTCTTGAGCTGGAACTCGGCGAGGGTGGCGCCGTTTTTCATGACCTTGCCGTCGTAAGGCAGGATATCGACGACATCGCCCATCTCCAGCTGCGATACGTCCAGTTCGATGGGTAAGGATCCGGAGTCCTCCTGGGTATTGAAGAAGATAGGGGCGATCTTGCCCCCCAGGGTCACGCCCCCGAAACGCTTGTTAGGGACGAAGGGGATGTCCTGCCCAGTGGCCCAGACGACGCTGTTGGTCGCGCTCTTACGGCTGGAGCCGGTGCCGACGACATCGCCGACGTAGGCGACTAGATGGCCCTTGCCCTTCAGGTCCTCGATGAATTGGATGGGGCCGCGCTTGCCATCCTCCTCGGGCCGGAAGCTGGCATCGGGCCGCGTATTCTTGAGCATGGCCAGATAATGGAGGGGGATGTCCGGGCGGCTCCAGGCATCGGGCGCGGGGCTCAGGTCATCGGTATTGGTCTCGCCGGGCACCTTGAAGACGGTGACGGTGATGGTTTGCGCAACCTCGGGGCGACTGGTGAACCACTCGGCTTCGGCCCAACTCTGGATTACCGCCTGAGCTTGGACGTTGCCGGCCTTGGCCTTGTCGGCGACATCGTTGAAGAAGTCGAACATGAGCAGGGTCTTCTTGAGGCCCGCGGCGGCCACGTCTGCCACCTCCGGGTCGTCCAGCAGCTCGATCAGAGGGTGGACGTTGAAACCTCCCACCATGGTGCCCAGCAATTCGGTGGCCTTGGCCTTGCCGATCAGGCCGACCGCGAGGTCCCCATGGGCCACCGCGGCCAGAAAGCTGGCCTTGACCTGGGCGGCATCGTCCACGCCGGGTGGTACCCGATGGGTGAGCAGGTCCAGCAGGAAGGCCTCCTCGCCGGCTGGGGGGGCCTTGATGAGTTCGATAATGGCGGCGGTCTGAGCCGCATCCAGGGGGAGCGGCGGAATACCGAGGGCGGCGCGTTCGGCCGCATGTTGACGATAGGCTTGCAGCATGGGAATCCTTCTTATTTGGTGGTGAGCGAAGCGGTCATTTTAGCCAATAATGGGGTCAGAAATGCGAATGATGGGAAATCGCCGGGCGGTGGCCTTGCGTCCTATGGCCAGCTTGACCAGCATGGCCAGGTTGGCCCCGACCCGGGACGACCGCCCTTTCAACCATGAGAATAGGTTTTTGAATCATGACGATGGCAACGGACCGGATGGCCAATACGCAGCGCCTCTGGAGCGAGTGGCTGAACTGGGCAGCGGGGCAGGGGATTGTGCTGCCTCCCTCTCATGCCCACCCTTTTCAGGAGATCGGGGTTAGGGTTTGGGAGGGTAGCGATTTTGTTGCCACCACGGTCGCCCGTTACCCCGAGATCTTCGCGGGTCTCCTGTCTTCCGGCGACTTAGACCGCCCCTATGACCCGGGCGAGATGCAGCGGGGACTTGTCGCGGCGCTTAAGGACCTGAAATGGGAGCTGGTTGATGACGAGGGTCTCCAGCGCCGCCTGCGCATCTATCGCCGCCGCGAGATGTTGCGGCTCATCTGGCGGGACCTGGGGGGGGTCGCCACCCTGGAAGAGACCCTGGAGGATCTCAGCGAGCTGGCGGATGTGTGCATCACCCAGGCCCTGAGCTGGACCCAGGCCTGGACAAAGGCGGAACTGGGTATCCCCCGCAACCCTCACGGCGAGGAGCAGTGCCTGCTGGTGATCGGCATGGGTAAGCTGGGGGCGCGGGAACTCAACATGTCCTCGGACATCGACATCATCCTGGCCTTCCCGGACATGGGTCAGGTCGATGGCCCCAGGTCCCTGACCAATGAGCAGTTCTTCATTCGTCTGGGCCAGCGTCTGGTGCGGTCACTGGATGCGATCACCGTCGATGGCTTCGTCTTTCGCGTCGATACCCGTTTGCGGCCCTTCGGGGATGCCGGTCCCTTGGCCATGAGCTTCGAGGCTATGGAGTATTACTACCAGGATCAGGCGCGGGAGTGGGAGCGCTACGCCATGATCAAGGCACGGGTGGTGGCGGGTCCCCGGGATCAGGCGGAACGTCTCGCGGCCATGTTGCGGCCCTTCGTCTATCGCCGTTACCTGGACTTCGGTGCCATAGAATCCATCCGGGGCATGAAGGCCATGATCGCGAAGGAACTCCAGCGCAAGGGTATGGAGGATAACATCAAGCTGGGCCCTGGGGGTATTCGCGAAATCGAGTTTATCGGCCAGACCCTGCAATTGGTGCGCGGCGGGCGCGATCCCCAACTGCAGATGCGCCCCATCCGACCCGTCTTGAAGGTTCTGGGGGAACGCGGACTGCTACCCGATGGTGCCGCTGCTCGACTCGACGAGGCCTATGTCTTTCTACGACGGGTGGAGAATCGCCTGCAGGCTTGGAAGGACCAACAGACCTATCGCCTGCCCGAGGATGAGCCGGGACGGCAACGGATGGCCAGGGCCATGGGTTTCGACGACTGGCAAGGCTTCCTCGCCAGCCTAGACGGGTATCGGCGTTTCGTCCAAGATCAATTCGACAGCCTGTTCGCTGCCCCCCAGGTTGAGGGTGCCCATCAGGAACCAGCCTTTGCTGCCCTATGGGGCGGTGGCTTGGATGCGGCCCAGGAAGAGGAACTCCTCGGTCGGGCTGGATTTGCCGCCCCCCATGAGGCGCGGGTCAATCTGGAGACCTTCCGCGCCATGACCATGCGCAAGGATCTCGGCAGCCGCGGGCGCGAACGTCTGGGTCAGCTCATGCCCCTGGCGTTGCCCATGATCGCCGGTTCCGGGGCCCCTGACCTGGCCTTGGAACGGGTGCTGCGTGTGCTGGAGGCGGTGGCCCGCCGCACCGCCTATCTGGCCATGTTGGTGGAAAGGCCCGTTATTTTGTCCCAACTGGTACGGCTCACCGGCATGAGTCCCTGGATCGGCCAGCAGATCGTCCGCCAGCCATTGCTACTCGACGAGTTGATCGATACTCGCCGCCTCTATTCCCCTCTGCGCCGGGCGGAACTGGAGGCCGAACTGGACGCCCTGTTAGACCCCTTGGATCCAGAGGACCTGGAACAGCAGATGGAGCGCCTGCGCCAGTTTGCCCAGGGTAACCGGTTGCGGGTGGCCGCCGCCGATCTCACCGGCGCCATTCCCCTCATGGTGGTCAGCGACTACCTCACCGATATCGCCGAGGCCAGTCTGGAACGCATCGTCACCCTAAACTATCGCCATCTGGTTCGGCGGCATGGGATCCCCGCCGGGGTGGAGGCGGGAGGTACCGGCTTCCTGGTGGTCGGTTATGGCAAGCTGGGGGGCATCGAGTTAGGGTACGGCTCGGACCTGGATCTGGTCTTTCTCCATGGCAGCGATAGTGTCAATGCCCTGACCTCTGGTCCCAAGTCACTGGTTAACGGTCAGTTCTACGCCCGGCTGGGACAGCGGGCCATTCATATGATGACCACCCAAACCGCATCCGGCCAGCTCTACGAGGTCGATATGCGTTTGCGCCCGGATGGCAACAAGGGGTTGCTGGTGCGTTCCCTGGCCTCCTTTGCCGATTACCAGCGGGAGGAGGCCTGGACTTGGGAACATCAGGCCTTGGTACGCGCTAGGCCCCTGGCGGGTGATCGGGGCCTCTATGGCCGCTTCGCCCGGATTCGTCGCGATATCCTGTGCTTGGAGCGTGACCCGGAGCGCTTACGCGCCGAGGTGAGGGATATGCGGGATAAGATGCGCGCGAGCCTGGATAAGAGCGGCGGAGGTCGTTTCGACCTCAAACAAGGTCAGGGCGGTATTGCGGACATCGAGTTTATGGTTCAATACTCAATCCTGCGCTGGGCATCTCGTTATCCGGGATTGGCCGATTGGTCCGATAACATCCGACTGCTGGAAAGCCTGGGCCGCCTGGATCTGCTGCCTGGTACGGCGGCACCAGATCTCACCGCGGCCTATAAGGCTCTGCGGGCCGCCTACCACCGCAGCGCCTTGCAGGATGAACCGACCCTGGTTGCCGCCGATGTGCTGATGGACAGCCGCGAGCGGGTCTCGGCCCTGTGGCGGGAATTGATGGAGGATTGAGGTCTGGCCCCGCCGTGACAGCCTTCCTGACCTTGTGTGGTCGCCATCCTGGCAAGGTGCCAAGACTGGCGCTCCGCGAACTACAACGGAGAAAATCATGAGAACGATGGAGGACCGTGACGGCCTCATCTGGCTGGATGGCGAAATGGTGCCTTGGCGCGAGGCCAAGGTCCATGTCCTGACCCATACCCTGCACTACGGCATGGGTGTCTTCGAGGGTGTCCGTGCCTATGCGACCGAAAAGGGCGCTGCCATCTTCCGCCTGCGCGAGCACACGGACCGCCTCTTCAACTCCGCGAAAATTCTGGGCATGCCCATTCCTTATGACCGTGACACCCTGGACGCGGCTCAGCGCGCGGTGGTGCGGGAGAACGGTCTCGCCTCCGCCTACATCCGGCCCATGTGCTTTTATGGGTCGGAAGGAATGGGCCTGCGGGCCGATAACCTCCTGGTCCACTGCATGGTGGCCGCCTGGGAATGGGGCGCTTACCTAGGCGAGGACAATATGCGCCACGGGATCCGCATCCGGGTGTCCTCCTTCACTCGGCATCACGTCAATATCACCATGTGTCGGGCCAAGGCCAATGGCAACTACATGAATTCCATGATGGCGCTTCAGGAAGCCCTTCGGGATGGCTATGATGAGGCCCTGCTTCTCGACGCCTCGGGTTATGTCATGGAGGGTAGTGGGGAGAATATCTTCCTGGTGCGGGACGGAATACTCTATACCCCCGACCTGACCTCGGCCCTGGACGGCATTACCCGTCGCAGCATTATCCAGGTGGCTGGGGAACTGGGTATTCCCGTGGTCGAAAAGCGCATCACCCGCGATGAGGTCTATATTGCGGATGAGGCCTTCTTTACCGGTACAGCGGCCGAGGTTACCCCAATCCGCGAGGTCGATAATCGCCTCATTGGCAGCGGTACCCGGGGGCCCATCACCCAGCAGTTACAGACTCTTTTCTTCGATCAGGTCCACGGCCGCCGCGACGAGCATCCCGAGTGGCTGACGTTAGTATGAGCTCCCGCATCACTCACGAGGAGAATCCGATCATGGCTGCAATCGCCGACAATGCCCAAACCCTGAAGGTGATTGCCGTCACCCGCAAGGATCTGCCCTTGGCATGCCCCCCCCACGGGGATAAGTTCTGGAGCCAGCATCCTCGAGTCTATTTACCCATCGAGAAGACGGGCGAGGCCACCTGCCCCTATTGCGGGGCCCATTACCAATTACGGGATTGAGGCTTGACGGGGCGGGGGTCGTATCGCCTCGCCGATAAGGGACGCTAACCGGTGGTGGCTTGGCTGGCGGCCTTGGCGCGCCTTGTCAGCCAGATCTCCAGACCCTGGGCATTGAGGTCCGTGTCCAGGGCCAGGAGTTCGCGGACCCGGCTCTCCTCCAGGTTGCACCCGTGTTCGTGAACCCGGAGCACCAGGTAATCCCCGACGGCCTTGCGAATCCTCTCCAGGCGCCCCTCCGGCGATCCGCCCGCTTCGGCCAGGGCCAGGTCGGCCAGGTCGCGGATACTCTGTCGCAGGTCCCCCGCCAGGGCCGCCGGGTTGTCCAGTCGGCTATAGTGGGTCAGATACATGTGCTCGGGGGCGTAACTCATGAGACGGTCAATGCTGGCCTGCCATGCCTCCGGGTCAAAGGCGACCGGGGTGGTGGGGGCAAAGAGCGTGGCGCCGCGCTCGTTATCGAATTCCCGGTAGGAAATCCCGAAGGTGTCCCCGGTGAAGAAGCTCCGGGTGCGCTCGTCATAGATGCAGCCGTGGTGATTGGCATGGCCGGGGGTGTCCAGAAAGACCAGCTTGCGTCCGGCCAGATCGATCGTCATGCCATCCTCGGCCTCGTTGAGGCGTGTCCCAGGTACCGGCAACAGGTGTTTGTAATCTCGGGCAAAGCCCTCCGCGCCATAGACGGCGGTAGCGCCGGCTGTCAGTTTGGAGGGGTCCAGCATGTGGGGTGCCCCCTTGGGGTGGATCACCAGCCTGGCCTTGGGGCAGGCGGCCATGAGATCGCCGGCGCCACCGGCATGGTCAAGGTGGACATGGGTTGGGATGACCCAGTCCACATGTTCAGGCGTCAGGCCCAAGTCGGCGATGAACTGGAGCAGGTGAGGCACTGTGTGGGCCGTGCCCGTATCGATGAAGGCCAGGCGATCGGCCTCGCGCACCAGGTAGCAGGAGGCCAACCCATGGCGATAAAGTCCTGTCTCGATGGCGAATATGTTCTCTCCGACTTCAGTGGGTTGGGTCATCTTCTTAATTCTCTCGAGGAATTTCCCCTGGCTTACCTGTTCAGGTTGGCGGGTAGCGATTCAGGATTGGATCGGATAAAAAAA
>CAZFZB010000106.1:0-9641 GCA_964523415.1 uncultured Chromatiaceae bacterium
GGAAGCCGGTCCCGCTTCCGAAACCAGCCGGTGAGGCTCATGCGCTCGCGGCGGGCGGGTAACACCTCGTGGACGAAGCGGTCGCTCAGAAAACAAACCAGGCGACCGGCAAGGGGAAGCACCTGCTCCTGCCGGCTCGCGTCGGTGGGATCGGTATAGATGCGCAATTGACCGCCATCCTCTTCCCGCCAGCCGGGGTTGAGGTAGAGGATGGCGGAGACGAGGCGTTGGTCCTGGTCCCGGAACTGATCCAGGTGTTTGCGGTAATAGGCCCCGGCGGGGTAGATGGCCAGATGGCCCTCGAACTCGAAGAGTCCCAGGAAGAGGGCGCGGTTGATCGCCAGGCGCAGGGCCTCCAGGCTGGCCAGGTATTGGCATTGGGCGGGGGAGGCGGTGGCCGGGTTCAGCCACAGGATCCGATCGGTTCGGATGGCGGCATTCTGCTGGAGGTTGGCACCCTGGCCGATGCCAGCGCCACGAAAGCCCCCCTCAGACCAGAGTTCCCGCGCCTCTCGGGCGAGATCCGCCACGAGTAGGGGCGGAAGGAAGTCGTCGACTATGGTCAGGCCCCGGGTCGCCAAGGCCTCGACGATACCCTCCAAAAGGGCCTCGGGCCGCCTGTCGGCCGAGCCCTGGACCTGGCTCATGGCAGTATCAGGATGCCGTCCATCTCCACGGCCGCCCCTTTGGGGAGGGCGGCAACGCCAATGGCGGCGCGGGCCGGATAGGGCTCTCTGAAGTAGGAGGCCATCACCTGGTTGACCAGGGGAAAGTGGTCGAGATCGGTAAGATAGACGTTGAGTTTGACCAGGTCTGCCAGGCTGCCGCCGGCGGCATCGGCCACGGCGGCCAGATTGTCGAAAACCTGGCGAATCTGAGCCTCCATGTCCCCGGTCACCAAGGCCATGGTTTCGGGTACCAGGGGGATCTGGCCGGAAAGGTAGAGGGTGTCGCCGACCCTGACCGCCTGGGAATAGGTGCCAATGGCTTGCGGGGCGCGGTCGGTGCGAATGATGGTTTTGGGCATGGGTTCCCTCGTCAGGGTAAGGCCGGTGATGGCAAGGACGGGTGAAGAAACCTGGTCAGCGTTTGGTGGACTGAGCGGGGGTAGCCGGGCTTCATGCAAACAGCCTTCGCCACCAGCGACGGCGATTTTGGGGCAGGATGCGGGTTGCCGGCAGGTCAACGGGCGGGATCAGGCTCAGAACCCATCCGGGCAGCGGCGGGTTGTTACTGTAACCGCAGGAGACGCCAAGGTTATGAGGGTCGTATATCTTGATGAAGGCGGGAAGCTGGGGGTCATCGGCATAGACGATGCCGCAGTAATCCTCCTGGTGTTCCGCGCGTAGCAGCTTGTCGATCTCGGCGATGAAGGCCAGGACTTGGTCGGGGGTGGCAGGCACCGTTGGCGGTGTCTCCCCCAGGGCATAGAGATACCAGCCGGCGCCGGCCCGTTCGCGCAGACGCTCCCATAAGGCATCGAGGTGATGCCAACGCAAGGCGGAGGTGAAACCGCCGCGAAAGGCGGTCAGGAAGGCGTCCTGGGGCGTCCTGGTCTCTGGGGTCACGAACAACTCCTCGGTTATGCGGTCAGGTTCTCCCCCGAGTTAACGCATTCCCGGCTGACAATAAGCCATGGTCGGTTGGGCGCCTTGAGGCGCTCCCAACCCGGTGCGACCTGAAGGGCGATCGGGTTCGGCCTGGGGGCGGTCGAGCCCCCCTTTCCTGTATAGTTGCAGTTTTCCTCCGGTGGAAGCAACAATCCATGTCAGCTTTGTACGAATCCCGGCTCCCCCATCTCGAGCTCCTGCACCGTGGCAAGGTGCGCGACCTATACCGGATCGACGCCGAGCACCTACTGATCGTCGCCAGTGATCGCCTGTCAGCCTTCGACGTGGTCCTGCCGCAGCCCATTCCGGGCAAGGGCGAGGTACTGACGCGGGTCTCCCGCTTTTGGTTCGGGCGCATAGGCCACCTGGTTCCCAACCAGCTTACGGCGATCAGCGTTGATGAGGTGGTGACGGATCCCGGAGAGCGCGCCCAACTCGGAGACCGGGCCTTGGTGGTGAGACGCCTCCAACCCTTGCCGGTGGAGGCCATCGTACGGGGATACCTGATCGGCTCCGGCTGGAAGGACTACCAGCAAAGCGGAGCCGTATGCGGCATCTCCTTGCCGGGAGGGTTGCGTCAGGCGGACCGGTTGCCCCAGGCCATCTTCACCCCCTCCACCAAGGCGGCCCTCGGGGGCCACGACGAAAATATCGACTTTGACCAGACCGTCACCCTCCTCGGTGGCGACCTGGCCCGGGAGGTGCGCGATGCCGCCCTGGCCATCTACACCGAATGCGCCGACTATGCCCGCTCCCGGGGCATCATCATCGCCGACACCAAATTCGAGTTTGGTCTGGATCAGGCCGGTCGCCTGCACCTGATCGATGAGGTCCTGACCCCCGACTCCTCCCGCTTCTGGCCGGCGGACCAGTACCAGCCTGGCATCAGCCCTCCCAGCTTCGACAAGCAGTTCGTCCGGGATTACCTGGAGACCCTGGATTGGGACAAGACCCCGCCAGGGCCCGAACTACCCCAGGAGATCATCACCAAGACGGCGGCCAAATATCGGGAGGCGGAGGAACGGCTGACGCACTAGGCAGTCATTGGGATGAGACTTACTGGTGCCTTCCTGCCGAGGCCCGGGTGACCGGGCGCCTTTCAGTCGTAACGCTCATCCTTCCAGCGGCGTAAGGCGGTAAAGACCTGGGCGCTCGTAACGAGCGCCCTCCCCACGAAGCCCTCCGCCGCGGCCTTGACCCCCGGTACCTCCGTGCGCAGGAAGGGATTGGTGGCCAGTTCCTCCGCCAGGGTCGAGGGTACGGTCGGATGACCGGCCGCGGCCAGGACCCTGGCACGGGCGGTGCGCTCGGTCAGGGCGGGGCTGTCCGGTTCCACCCAAGCGGCAAAGCCGAGATTGGCCAGGGTGTATTCGTGGGCGCAATAGATGCGGGTCTCTGTGGGCAGGCCGGCGATCCGCTCCAGGGAGGCGGCAAGTTGATCGAAGGTGCCGTCGAAGACCCGACCGCAGCCGGCGGTAAAGAGGGTGTCCCCACAGAAGAGGGCCCCGTCCCCCCAATAGGCAAGGTGGGTCGAGGTATGGCCTGGGACCTCCAGAATCTGCAGAGGCACGTCCAGGCCGGGCGGGCTGATGAGGTCACCCTCTCCCACCGGGTCCGTGATCGAGCGGATACGCCGATCCCGGGGTCCGAAGACCCGCGCCTGGGGCCACTCGGCCAGGAGGTCATCCACCCCGCCGATGTGGTCCTGGTGGTGATGAGTGAGCAGGATGGCGGCGAGCCGCAGGCCCTGGTCCTGCAATTGCTCGATGACCGGTTCCTCGTCGCCCGGGTCCACGACCAGGGCCTGGTCGCTGCCCTCCTGGCGGAGCAGCCAGATGTAGTTGTCGTCAAAGGCGGGGATGGGACTGATGACGAGCATGGCGTATACCCGGTGGCTGGTGAAGTTGGCAATTCGTCCGATCGCCGGCTCCAGGCTGGAACCGGAATGCTGAGTGTCAGACCCTGGCGATGCCCGTCAGGTCCAGCCGCGCCAGAGCCGCTCGGATCGACCTCTCGATGCCGGGGCCGTCCAGGCCGCACGAGGCCAGTTGCATCTCGTGGCTATCCTGGGGGAGGTAACGGTCAGGCAGGCCCAGATGGAGACGAGCATTCGTCAGGCCCCGCTCGGCAAGGAACTCGGCGATGGCGGAACCCGCCCCCCCCGCGACGACATTTTCCTCCAGGGTCACCAGCAGGTGGTGACTAGCGGCCAGTTCCAGGATCAGTTTCTCGTCCAGGGGTTTGACGAAACGCATGTTGGCCACGCTCGCTTCCAGGGCCTCGCCCGCCGCCAGGGCCGCCCCCAGCCGGCTGCCAAAGGCCAAGATGGCGACGTCCCGGCCGGACCTTCGCAATTCCCCCTTACCGACTGGCAGGGGCTCCAGGCCGGGCTCGACCCTGACCCCTGGTCCCGAGCCGCGGGGATAACGCACCATCGCCGGCCCTGGATGCGCAAAGGCGGTCTGCAGCAGGCGGCGGCATTCGTTCTCGTCCGCCGGAGCGGCGATGACGAGGTTGGGAAGGCAGCGGGCGTAGCTCAGGTCAAAGCTGCCGGCATGGGTGGCCCCATCCGCCCCCACCAGCCCGGCCCGATCCACCGCCAGGGTCACGTCCAAACCCTGGAGGCAGATGTCGTGGATGAGCTGGTCGTAGGCCCGTTGCAGAAAGGTGGAATAGATGGCCACCACGGGCTTGAGGCCCTCGCAGGCCAGGCCCGCTGCCAAGGTCAGGGCGTGTTGCTCGGCGATGCCGACGTCATGGTAGCGCTCTGGAAAGCGGCGGGCGAAGGAAACCAGGCCCGAGCCCTCGCTCATGGCGGGGGTGATGCCGATCAGGCGGCTATCCTGGTCGGCCGCGTCGCACAGCCAGTCCCCGAAAACCTGGGTATAGGTGCGGCCGCTGGACTTACTGGACAGGGCCCCCGTGGCGTGATCGAAGGGTGAGACACCGTGAAAGGCGACGGGTTTTTCCTCCGCTGGTTCATACCCCTGGCCTTTGCGGGTCACCACATGCAGCAGGCGTGGCCCCCGCATGGTCTTCATATTACGCAGGGTGCTGACCAGGGCCTCGAGATCGTGACCGTCGATGGGTCCGATATAATTGAACCCGAGTTCCTCGAAGAGGGTGCTGGGCATGACCATGCCCTTCATGTGTTCCTCCCAGCGCCCCATCAGTTGGCGAATGCTGGGCAGGCCCCGAAGGGCGCTCTTACCGCCCTCGCGCACGCTGGTGTACAACTTGCTGGACAGGATTTTGGACAGGTGATTGCTGATGGCCCCCACGGGTGGCGAGATGGACATTTCGTTGTCATTCAGGATGACCATCATGTCGGTGTCGGTGGAGCCGGCGTGGTTGAGGGCCTCGAAGGCCATGCCGGCACCCAGGGCGCCGTCGCCAATCACGGCGATGACATGACGATGCTCGCCCTTGAGCCGGGAAGCCGTCGCCATGCCCATGGCGGCGCTGATCGAGGTGCTGGAGTGACCCACGCCGAAGGTGTCATAGTCGCTCTCGCTCCGCGTGGGAAAGCCAGAGAGACCTCCACCCTGGCGCAAGGTCGCCATGCGGTCACGGCGCCCTGTCAGGATTTTGTGGGGATAGGCCTGGTGGCCCACGTCCCAGATCAGACGGTCTTCCGGGGTATCGAAGACGTAGTGCAAGGCGATGGTCAGCTCCACCACCCCCAGCCCGGCAGCCAGGTGGCCACCGGTCCGTGAGATGCTATCCACCAGAAAGGCGCGCAGTTCCGAGGCCAGCAAGGGCAGATCTTCTTGGGCCAGTCGACGCAAGTCCTCTGGTAAATCAACGGAGTAGAGTAGTGGAAAGCGCCCGCCGCCGCGTGGGTGGCTCTGGGTGGCGTGAGGCATGATGAGTGCAGAACCTTCTGGATAAGACAAAGGCTAAGGGAAACGCAAGGAAATAGTCTAACGCAAGTAGAAGGCCAGCGTATGGGGCCAGGACTCGCGGTTGGGAGATACCGCGGAGCTGGGACATCGGGGGTCTCTAGCTGTCTCGTAGCCTTCACCTGATGCCCTGATCCCCCCGCGATGGCAGCCAGGAGGCCGTCCCGGTTGCCAAATGCCTCGCCTCGGCCAGCACGAATTCTCGAAAGGCCCAGGCCGAGGGTGACAGGCGCTTGCCGCGTCGATAAACCAGGTACCATTGATGTTGGATCGGTAAGCCGATCACGTCCAGAACCACCAGTTTGCCCGTGGCCAGTTCCAGTTCGATGGAGTGAAGGGAAATCAGGCTCAAGCCCAACCCGGCGCGGACGGATTGCTTGATGGCCTCGTTCCGGGTCATCTGCATGCCCCTCTGGATGGCGATGCCCTGATCGGAAAAGAAGCGGTCCATGACCAGGCGCGTTCCTGAGCCAGGCTCGCGCATGACGAAGACCTCCTGGGCCAGGCGTGCCAGCGGCACCTCCCGCGCCCCTGCCAAGGGGTGCTCAGGGGGGGCCACGATCACCAGTGGATTGTCCATGAAGGCCTCCGACTCCACCTCCAATCCCTCGGGTGGCGGGCCCATGAGGACCATGTCCATGGTGTTCGCCTCCAACATGCGCACCAATTGTTCCCGATTTGTAACGTCCAGGGCCAAGGCGACGCCCGGAAAGCGCTGGTGGAAGGCCGCCAGCAGGCGCGGGGCGAAATAATTCACCGTACTGGCCACCGCCACCGCGAGTCGGCCACAACTCACGCCCTTCAGCGACTCCATGAGGTCCTGCAATTCCCGCAGGGAGCGGTTAATGCCCTGGCAGTAGGGATAGAGTTCCCTGCCTGCCTCCGTCAGGCTGATGTTTCGCCCCAGTTTTTCGAAAAGCGCCAAACCCACCTCCTCTTCGAGCTGGCGCACCTGCATGGATACCGCCGGCTGGGTCTGATGCAGTTCCTCGGCGGCCCGGGTATAGCTCATGTGGCGCACCACCGCCTCGAAGACCCGCAACTGGCGTAACGAGATATTCATGCCAAGCTAGAGAGGGGGCCACCCGCGTCAGGCGATACAGGCCCGATAACCCTCTGCCGTGATGGCGGCGATCAGTGCCGTCGGGTCCGCCTCACCCTCGACGGACGCGTATTGCTTGACGCGATCCACTTCCAGAACAGTTTTCACCCCGGGTACAGCAGCCAAGGCTCGGCGCACCGCCTGTTCGCAGTGGCCGCAGGTCATGCCTTCAACTTTCAATTCGATCATGGGATAGGTGCCTCTTTGAGTGATAGGTGAGGGTTGGTTCGAGCCAGCGGCTCTCAGGCCCCTACGATCAGCCGCAGGGCATCCAGATGCAGCCGGACCCGGGTAAGGTAATGGGACAAGCGGTCGCGACGATCCTCGAGGGCCCTGATTTCCTCCACGCGGATGTTGGGGTTGATGTGGGCCAAGGCTCGCAAGCGAGCAATCTCGGCGGTAACTTCCTCTGTCATGTGGGCGCGGGCCGCAACTTCCAACCTGGCCGCCGCCTGGGCGGTCAAGTGTTCGCCCGCCTCGATCATGGTCTCCAGGGTGGCGGCTTTGGCCTGGATGATGGCATGTGCCAGGCGGCGGTTGCGGGTCAGGCATTGGCCCCGCAGGCGCGGGTGGGGGAAATCCACCGCGCGATCCCGGCCCTCGTCATCCAATAGCAGGCGCAGGGCGGTAGGTGGCAGGAAGCGCCCTATCTCCAGTTCTGGAGGGGCCGGGCATTGGGCGACGTGGATCATCTCCAACAACAGGGCACCCGTCGGCAGATCCCCGTCGCGCAACAGGGTCAGGGCGCAGGTCCCCAGGTCCGAGTCCAGAATCATGGCCATGGCACCGCGGGTCATAGGGTGTTCCCAGGTCAGAAATTCACGATCCTCCCGGGACAGGGCCAGGGCGCGGTCAAAGGTGACCGTAAGTCCCTCCTCGGGGAGCTCAGGAAAACGGTCCTGCAGCCGGTGCGGACCTGGCCGCAGGATCAGGGTCGCGCCTAAACCGGGTTCCAGGTCGATACCAAAGCTGTCCCAGACGCGGGTCAGATAGTCCCGTAAGGCTGGGTCCGCGTCTTGTTCTGTGATGGCATCCACCAGGGCGGCGGAGAGGTCGGGGCGGTGGGAGTGGAGTTCCAGCAGCCGATCACGCCCGGCGGCCAGTTCGGTACCAATCCGCCCCCTTTCCTGGCGCGCCGCGGCGATGAGCGCGTCAACTTGGGCCGGATCGGCTGGGGGCCCGTCAAGCAGGTCGTGCAGGCGCCCCCCGAGCCGTTCGTAAACGGCCCCCGCCGCCGGGCAGATGGCGGCGAAGGCGTCCAGCCCCTCCTGGTACCAGCGGAAGAGGGTTTCCTCAGGGCCTCCAACCTGATAGGGGATATGGATGTGGATGGTCTGGGATTGGCCGATCCGGTCCAGGCGCCCGATGCGCTGTTCCAGTAGGTCAGGATCCAGGGGCAGGTCGAACAGGACCAGGTGGTGGGCAAACTGGAAGTTGCGGCCCTCGCCGCCGATTTCCGAACAGATAAGTGCCTGGGCGCCGTCCTCGGTATCGGCGAAGAAGGCGGCGGCACGATCCCGCTCCAGGAGGGCCATGCCTTCATGGAAGAGGGCGGCATGGATGCCCTCCCGTTCCAGCAGGGCGCGGCGCAGGGCGATAGCGGTCGCGGATCGGGCGCAGATGACCACGAGCTTGGCCGGCCGCAGCCGGCGCAGGGTTGTCGCCAGCCAGGTGACGCGGGCGCTGGCCAGGGGCCCGTCCGCACCAGGGAGGGGGGAGGAGGGCTCGAGATTGGGCCCGGGCGCCATGGGGCCGATCGTGGCGGTGGACTCGCTGGGTAAGGGGTGTGGGATGGGCTTGCGCGCGGGAAAACCCGGGATGGCGGCGCGGCTGTTACGGAACAGAACCCGACTGGTGCCGTGCCGGTCCACCAGGGCGGCGATGCACTGTTCTGGTGGTAGGGTGTCCAGCCCCAGGACTCGTAACCCTTCCTGGTCCTCTGGAGCCAGGGGCTGGCCATCCATCATTCGTCCTGCCAGTTGGGCGATGTCGGCATAGCTGGCCTCCTCGGCCAGGAAGGCCTCATAGTCATGCCAGCGGTGGGGGTCGAGCAGGCGCAGGCGGCCAAAGTGGCCGGCGCGTCCCAGTTGCTCCGGGGTGGCCGTAAGCAGGAGGACTCCGGGCGTTCGGGCGGCGAGGCTAGCCACCAGGTCGTATTCCTGGCTGGTCTCGGTTGGGCTCCAGTGGAGGTGATGGGCCTCGTCCAGGATCAAGAGATCCCAGTCGGCCGCCAGTACCGCCCGGGTGGCGGCGGGGGCGGCCAGCAGTCCCTCCAGGGGGCAGAGGACTTGGGGCTCGGTGAGGAAGGGGGTGTCGTCCCCGGAAGCAATCTCCCCCATGCGCTGGCGGTCGAAGAGGGCAAAGCGCAAATTAAATCGCCGCCGCATCTCCATCAGCCATTGGTGAAGCAGGGGTTCAGGCACTAGGATCAGGGCTCTCGCCACCCGCCCGGTGAGGAGTAATTGATGAAGGATGAGTCCGGCCTCGATGGTCTTGCCCAACCCAACCTCGTCGGCCAGCAGCACCCGGGGGGCCGGGCGTCGGGCGACCTCGGCGGCGATGTATAGTTGATGGGGGATGGGGCTGACCCGGGGCCCTGCCAGGCCCAGAACCTCGGACCCCGCTGCCGCCATGCCCCTTAGCCAGGTTTCGTAACGCAGGCTGAACCAGGTATCGCGGTCGATACGCCCCGCCAACAGCCGTTGGCGGGGCCGGTTGATCGGCAGACTGGGATCGATCCGGGTTTCGATGAGCCGGCTGCACTGACCATCCTTGTTCTCGCACCGGTAGGTGATGATGCCTGCCTTCTCCTCGGCGTCCAGGACTCGCAGGTCCTCTCCGCCGGGGCTGCGTATCCGCTCACCAGGTAGGAAACAGACGCGGCTCAGGGGGGCGTTGTCCCGGGCGTAGAGCCGGGTCTCGCCGGTTGCCGGGAAAAGGATGCTCACCTGGCGGCCCTCGATGGCGGTGACGAGACCCAGGCCAAGTTCGGTTTGGGTCTCGCTGAGCCAGCGCTGGCCGGGTACG
>CAZFZB010000107.1:0-9629 GCA_964523415.1 uncultured Chromatiaceae bacterium
TTGGGTGACTTAAGGGGGGCGGATCAGGCCTCGAGTTGGGCCTTCATTTTCCTCATCGCATTCTTCTCGATTTGGCGAATACGTTCGGCGGAGACACCAAATTGTGCTGCCAGTTCATGCAGAGTCTGCTTTTTATCCGTCAACCAGCGGGCTTGAAGGATGGTTTTGCTTCGGTCGTCAAGGCCTTCAAGGGCGGTATGAAGCCTATCGTAACGATCCATCATGGTATCCTGACGTTCCAAGGCACTAGCCGGTTCCATACGCATATCCGGCAAATAACTCGAAGGCGCTGCGGGCCCCTCCTCATCATCAGTGTCGTCACCATCAAAGGCCAAATCCTGGTTGGAAAGCCTTGATTCCATCTCCAGCACCGTCTCGGGCTTTACATCCAGTTCCCTGGCAACGCTCTCCACCTCCTCACGGGTGAACCAACCCAGACGCTTTTTGGCGCTGCGCAGGTTAAAAAAGAGCTTACGCTGAGCCTTGGTGGTGGCGACCTTGACAATACGCCAGTTGCGCAAAATATATTCATGGATCTCGGCGCGAATCCAGTGCACCGCGAAGGACACTAGCCGCACCCCCACGTCCGGCTCGAAACGCCTTACAGCCTTCATGAGGCCGACAGAACCCTCCTGGATCAGATCCGGTAAGGGCAGACCATAGCCCAGATAGCCTCGGGCAATGCGGATGACAAACCGCAGGTGTGAGAGCACCAGTCGACGAGCGGCATCCATGTCACCGTGATCACGCAGACGAATGGCCAAATCACGCTCTTCCTCCGAGGTCAGCATTGGGATCTGGTAGGAGGCGCTGATATAGGCGTCAAGGTTTCCGGTAGGTAGCAGAGCAAGGTCTTTAGTCATGGTGCCAATACCCAAGTAATTTTCTATGGAATTGAGTTTAACAAATTCAGTAAGGGTCATACAACTTAAAATCGATTCAATTTGTGCGGAAGCCCTGGTGTGGCTTCCAAGCAAAGGGCGGGTCAACCTACGGGCTCTCAGACTGGCTCAATGGCCGCAAGATGTCGGCTTACGGAGATCCAACTACCCGCAAGCCCGAGGATGAGGCTTCCACCGAGGAGCAGTGTTAAGGCGGTGGTGCCCAGTCCGACAAGAATGAAGTCCGTCTGATAGAGGGCGGCCAACTGTGATACTGGCCCTTGAAGTAACAGGATGGCCACGGAAACCAATAGCCAGGCGATAAGCCCACCCAGAAGGCCATACCAAACTCCCAGCCAGAGAAACGGGCGTCGAATGAAGGCGTGGGTGGCCCCGACCGTTTCCATGATAACGATCTCCTGACGTCGATTTTCGATCTCCAGGCGAATCGTGTTGCCAATCACCAGCAGGACGCCAATAGCCAGGGCACTGGCTAACACTTGAGCCGCGCGTTCCCCCAAGTCAATGACCCCTTGGAAACGTCTTACCCAGAGGGTATCCATACGGACCAGGTCCGACTCCGGGAGGACTGTGAGGACCTCGCGCAGCCCTTCAAGACTAGCCGCGTCCCGCAGACTTTGGGCCGGACGTAAGGCTAATACATAAGGAAGCGGGTTGGTTTCCAGTTGTTCAACCGCCTCGGCAAAGCCCGATTCGGCCCTAAGTTCCTCTAACGCTCGCTCTGGCGGGATCAAGGTCACGGACTCCAGATCCGATCGCCCGGCAAGTCGGCGCGCCAATGCCTTGGCCTTGTCCGCACTGACCTCCGATTTTAGAAACAGGGAGATAGCCGCTGTTTGCTCCCAACCCTCGCCGAGTCTTTCCAGGTTTCGCGTCAGGACATGGAGCGACCCTGGTAAGGCTAGGGCGATACCAATTACCAGAGTTGTCATCAGGGTAGGAATCGGGGTGCTCCGCAGTCTGACCAGGCTGGAGACCGCGTTATGAAAATGGTGCCCAAACCATATGCTCGGCAACCTCAGATAGGGAATGCGCAGCCGGCGCATAGGGCGGCTAGCCTTATCAGGGGTTTGTTTATTGGCTCTTGCGCGCATGGGAATCGGCGACCAGGCGGCCTTTTTCCAAAGTTAGGATTCGGTAAGGCAAGGTTGCGATCAGATCCAGATTGTGACTTGCAATCAAGAGCGTGACACCGACTTGGTTGAAGCGTGCAAAAAGATCCATGATTTCGCGTGAAAGATCGGGGTCCAGGTTACCCGTAGGCTCGTCGGCCAGAAGGAGGGGTGGACGGGCAACAATAGCCCTGGCGATTCCTACACGCTGCTGCTCCCCTCCTGACAGGATAATGGGGTAAGACTTTTCCTTTTGCAGTAGCCCTACCTGATTAAGGGCGGCCCTCACCCGCCGTGCGATCTCCTGATTTCCCAGGCCAGCGACCACCAGAGGCAGAGCCACGTTTTCAAAAACCGAGCGATCAGCCAGGAGTCGATGATCCTGGAAGATCATGCCTACCTGGCGACGATGGAAGGGAATCTTGCGCCGGGGCAAACGACCCACATTTCGCCCATCAACCGTGAGTTGACCCCGGCTCGGCCGCTCCAAACAGCCGATCAGCTTCAGGAGGGTACTTTTACCAGCACCCGAATGGCCCGTCAGAAAAACCATTTCGCCAGCCGAAATTTCCAGGCTTAGGTTCCCTAGAACCTCACCGCTCCCCGCATAGCGTTTGCAGACCTGGTCAAAACGGATCATAACCAAATACGGATGTCAGGAACCGAAGAGGGCCTCAAGGAATTCCTCGGCTACGAAGGGTCGAAGGTCATCAATGGATTCACCCACGCCAATGAAGCGGATAGGAACGCGCAATCGCTCAGCGATGGCGAAGAGAACCCCGCCCCTAGCAGTGCCATCGAGCTTGGTCAGGGCAATCCCGGTCAGAGGGACGGCAGCATTGAACTGCTGGGCCTGGACAACTGCATTTTGACCGGTGGTAGCATCCACCACCAAGAGAACCTCGTGAGGGGCATCAGGATCGACCTTCCTCAATACCCGTGCAATCTTGGCCAACTCCTCCATCAGGTTGGTCTTGGTATGCAGGCGGCCCGCGGTATCGGCAATGAGAACGTCAAAGCCGCGGGCCGTGGCGGCTTGGAGGGCATCGAAAATGACCGAGGCGGAATCCGCACCTGGCTGTTGGGAAATGACGGTTACGCCGTTGCGCTCGCCCCAAGACTGCAACTGCTCAACCGCAGCGGCGCGGAAGGTATCGCCTGCAGCCAGCATGACACTATTGCCCTCATCCTGTAACCTCTTTGCTAGTTTACCGATCGTGGTGGTTTTTCCGGCCCCGTTGACACCCACCATTAGTATTACCTGGGGGCGGCCGGGTGCCGCGACTCGGACAGGCCTCTCGCAGGCGCGTAAAATCGCCGCCAATTCGTCCTTGATAGCGCTCACAAGCACGTCTGGATCAGATAGTTCGTGGCGTTTAACCCGCCCAGAGATGTCCCCGATAACGCGCAAGGTGGCATCGACCCCCACGTCGGCGGTCAACAACCGGGTCTCCAGTTCATCCAGCAATTCCTGGTCAATACGCTTACGGCCGCGTACCAGATCGCTGATGTCGGTTTTGAGAACGGCGCGAGTCCGTTCCAAACCGGTGCGCAAACGCGCAAAGAGACCCGTCTTAGGAACGGGGCGATCCACCCCCTGCTCCGGCATCACTTCAACAGGCGCGGGTCCAGACTGTTTTTTTCCAAATCCAAACATCAAATTAGAAACCAAATTGGAGGGTTTGCCAGTTGGGAGAACGAGCTCCAACGGATCTTGCTATTACCTGACCTTTACGGTCATCCTAACAAACATCGGCGGACTCGTCTCCCGGTATCGACCCCCAGCCAGGGCAACCGCCCCAAACCAATAACAGAGAAACGATGAAATCCCGATTGCTATTAGCCACGGCTTTGGCTCTACCCTTGGGCACGAGCGCCGAGTCGCCCGCTGTCCATGAACGCCTTCTCGATAACGGTCTTAAGGTTTTGGTCAAGGAGGACCATCGGGCACCCATAGTAACCTCTCAGGTTTGGTACAAGGTTGGTTCCAGTTATGAACATGGCGGCCAAACCGGTGTTTCCCATGTCCTTGAACACATGATGTTCAAAGGCACCGAGAAACTGGCCCCGGGTGAGTTTTCCCGCATCATTGCCGAGAACGGTGGGGATGAAAACGCCTTCACGGGTCGCGACTATACGGCCTACTATCAAACTATGGCTGCGGATCGCCTGCCGATCTCCTTGGAGTTGGAGGCCCAGCGGATGCGTTTCCTGACCCTACCAGAGCAGGAGTTTCTCAAGGAATTGGAGGTTGTTAAGGAAGAGCGACGCATGAGAACCGAGGACGATCCCGAATCTCTTACTTATGAGCAATTCAATGCAGCGGCCTATGAGACATCACCCTACCGCATCCCAGTGATTGGCTGGGCGAGTGACTTGGAGGCAATGACCGTTGCCGATGTGCGGGACTGGTATCGTCAGTGGTATGCCCCGAACAACGCCACCCTGGTGGTTGTCGGTGATGTCGACCACCAAGAAGTTTTTATGCTTGCCGAAAATTATTTTGGCTCCCTGGTCGGCGAAATGGTGCCAGTGGTCCGGCGTGTTGTTGATCCAGTACAGCTTGGCGAGAAACGCATCAAAATCAAGGCCCCCGCCAAGGAGCCTTACCTGCTCATGGGTTATAAATCGACGGCTATTAGTCATGCGAGTGAGGATTGGGAACCTTATGCCTTGGAAATGCTGTCTTCGGTTCTGGACAGTGGAGCTAGCTCCCGAATTAGCCGGAACCTGGTGCGTGGCTCCCATGTAGCTGCATCTGCCGGCGCTAGCTACAGCGCCTTCAGTCGCCTGCCCGGCATGTTGCTCCTTGACGGCATCCCGGCCCAGGGACACGCGGTCGAAGAACTGGAACAAGCCATTCTGGCCCAGATTCAGAAGTTGCGGGACGAACCTGTTTTCGAGAGCGAACTGGAATCTATTCGTAATCAACTCATTGCAACCAAGGTTTACGAAAAGGATTCGATCAGTGTCCAGGCAAGGCAGATAGGCAGTTTGGAAACGGTTGGGCTTGGCTGGAGACTGATGGACGAATATGTTACCCACTTGACCAAGATCACCCCCGAACAGATCCAGGCCGTTGCACGTAAGTACCTAATACCGGAGAACTTAACTGTTGCCCAGTTGGAACCCCTGCCCCTCCATAGCAGGCAACCTAGACTCCCCATCAATGGAAACCACATCCATGCGCGTCAATAGCCGCCTGACTGCCTGGCTTTCTGGACTACTGCTAGTCGTTGTAAGTTTCGACCTCTTGGCCACACCTCAGATACAGACTTGGAAAACCACTCAGAAGATCCCCGTGCTATTCGTGGCAGTCCCAGATTTACCCATATTGGATGTTCGCATCGCCTTCCGAGCCGGTAGCGCCAGGGACGAGGGTAAAGCCGGGCTGGCCTCCCTGACCGCCGATATGCTTAACCAGGGCGCGGGGGAATGGAATGCAAACGCCATTGCCGAGCGGCTTGAGGCCTACGGTGCAAGGCTCGCCATCGATGTCCAACGCGACATGTCCTCGGTTTCCTTGCGAACTCTAACCCGCCAACCTGCCCTTGGACAGGCCCTGGAAACCCTGGCCATGGTCATTGCCCAGCCTCGGTTCGAGGAGTCCGACTTCAAACGGATGCGTGCCAATGTACTGACCAGCCTGAGTAAAGATGAGCAGGACCCCGGTACTGTCGGCCAAAAGGCCATTTACCGCCACATTTATGGCGACCACCCCTATGCCAATGAGCCCTCCGGGACCAAGGAATCCGTGGAAAACCTGAGCAGAGAAGATCTGCAGCGCTTCCATGCCCGCCATTATGTCGCCTCTAACGCCATCATTGCCTTGGTCGGAGCCGTATCCCGAAGCGAGGCGGAAGTCATCGCCGAGCAACTCACCCTTGGACTCGCCCCGGGTGAGCCAATTCCTTCCTTGCCACCGGTTGAGGACTTGGGGACCAGCACCCAGGAGCAAATTATCTTCCCCTCGACCCAGACCTACATCTATACGGGACAGCCTGGTATGACCCGTACGGATCCCGATTATTTTCCATTGTATGTGGGTAATCATATCCTAGGGGGTAGTGGTCTAGTCTCACTCCTCATGGAAGAGGTACGCGAAAAGCGGGGACTTTCCTATAGTGTTTACAGTTACTTCCTGCCCCTAACAGAACGTGGCCCTTTCCTGGCTGGGCTCTCTACCAAGAACGAACAAGGCGCGCTTGCCCGCCAGGTAATGATGACAACCATTGAACGCTTTCGCATAGAGGGGCCAACACAAGAGGAACTGACGGCAGCAAAAAAGAACATCACGGGTGGATTTCCACTCCGTATCGCCGGTAACGGCAAAATCGCACAATACCTCGCCATGATTGGCTTTTACGGCCTGCCCTTGGACTACCTCGATCGTTTTAATGACCGCGTCGCTGCCGTAACCACAGAGGACATACGTCATGCCTTCCAACGCAGAGTCGACCCAGCACACTTCACAACCGTCATCGTCGGACCAGAATCAAGGAAGTTGAACCCCGCGACACCTTGAAGCCTCAGGGTGAGAATCATCATGGTCAACATGACCAGCCTGGAGTATTTTGCTAAGTAAATGTGAGGGCTAATGTTCATGACCCGGCGAAGCCTTGATCCACCGAGACGTGTGCGAATCATAGGGGGTGAATGGCGAGGATATCGACTCGCAGTGTTAGATGAATACGGTTTGAGGCCCACTCCAGACCGAGTACGGGAAACCCTGTTCAACTGGCTTGCCCCCCTGATCACGTCAGCGCACTGCTTGGACCTCTTCGCAGGGAGCGGTGCCTTGGGTTTCGAAGCGGCATCCCGTGGCGCAGCCCGGGTGGTTCTAGTCGAAAAAGTAGCGAGGGTGGCGCGACAGTTGCGCGAGAACGTCCGGATGTTGGATGCCCAACAAGTCGAGGTGATCCACGACGACGCAAGGTACTGGCTAGGAGGTCAACCAAAACCCTTTGACTTGGTCTTTTTGGACCCCCCTTTTGGCGAGGACCTACTGGGTCCCTGTTGCGTCGCCCTCGACCAAGGTGGATGGCTCTCAACTGGGGCGCGAGTCTATCTGGAGGCGTCTGTCTCGAAAGGTTTTGCAGTCCTCCCTGAGGGGTGGAGCCTCACCCATCGTAAGCAAGCTGGTCAGGTCCTTTACGGACTGGCGAAGACAGATTAAAAGGCGCCTGGTAATCTGAATACCTTATGATTTTCAATGCTGGGTGAGACGATGTGCAAGGCCATCTATCCCGGAACCTTCGACCCCATCACCAACGGCCATGTCGACTTGATCGAGCGTGCCAGTCGCTTATTCGACCAAGTGGTGGTAGCCGTGGCGGAGAATTCCCACAAGACACCAATTTTCTCGACCGAATACCGGGTAACCCTAGTGAGAGAATCGGTTGCCCATCTGCCGAGTGTTCAAGTTACCCCCTTTAGCGGCTTGTTGGTATCCTTCGCCGCTGCCATGGGTATCAGGGTTATCCTGCGTGGGCTAAGGGCCTTGTCCGATTTTGAATTTGAAAGCCAATTAGCCAGCATGAATCGCCAACTGTCCCCAGATATCGAGACCTTGTTTTTGACCCCAGCTGCAAATTATGCTTTTCTGACATCATCCCTTGTCCGCGAAGTGTCTCGCCTCGGCGGGGACGTCGCCGCTCTCGTGCCGATCCCAGTGCATGCTGCATTGCGCGAACGCTTTGGGTAATATGTTGAACATAGACCCTTAGTGACATTGCGCGTCCAACTCACCTATTAACCCGGTTGACAAGAACCTCAGGAGTTACTCCATGGCCCTTTACATTACTGACGAATGCATTAACTGCGACGTTTGCGAGCCTGAATGCCCGAACGGAGCCATCAGTCAGGGCGACGAAATATATGAGATTGACCCTGACCTCTGCACCGAGTGTGTGGGCCACTATGAGACCTCCCAGTGTGTTGAGGTTTGCCCGGTTGATTGCATCCTCAAGGATCCTAACCACGAGGAGACCGAAGATCAGCTGCTCGAGAAGTACCAACGCATAACTGGATGAATCGATCCCAGCGCATCCGACGAAAGAGATTTACCCCACGGGAAGCTGCCAAGGCTTCCCGAACTCATTGAGCGGTCACCATTGGAAGTCTGCTCTTCCCTGCACATCGATCCGGCATGAGATCCGCCGTCAGGCCTCTGACCCGACTTACAGTAAGTCTTGTAGTTCCGGGCGTGAGCCTTCATCTCCAGGTCATCGCCGTTCTTTCGAACACCTCATGCCATGGAGAGATGTATGAAAATCCTTGCAGCCTGCACCGCCACCTTGTTAGCGTTTTCCTTGGTCGCGATTCCAGTTGCCGAGGCTAAGCGGTTGGGTGGTGGGATGAATTTAGGCAAGCAGTACAGCACGCCCCATACACCCTCTCAACAGATCAAGCCACTCGGACCTACCGCTACCCCCCCTGCTGGAATCCCCAATAGCAATTTGCCCTCTCCAACACGAAGCGCAGGTCGCTGGTTTGGCCCACTGGCAGGTCTTGCGGCTGGTGGATTACTTGCGTCTCTCCTTCTCGGAGATGGTTTTCAGGGGCTTCGGATTATGGACATCCTTTTGATCGCCCTCTTCATCCTTGGTGGTTTCATGTTGTTTCGTTTCATGAGACGAGGAGCAACCTCGGCTCCCACCGGAGTGCGCGCTGGATCTGTGGGGGGAAATTATGCCCGTGCCGGCGACATACCACCCCAGAGTGCCAAGACACCGGTGCGAACGAGTGACTTCTCCTCAACTGCCGGGGAGTATGAACACCAAGCCCCGACCTGGTTCGATCCCAAGACCTTCGCCGAGGGTGCTAAATCTCATTTTCGGCGCTTACAGGACGCCTGGGATAGGGCTGACTTCAGTGAGATCAAGGCGTACACAACCCCAAAATTATATGCAGAATTGCAGCGCGAGCGAATGAGTTTGGGACAGGACTCCCAAATTACCGATGTGGTCGTACTCAATGTACAGATCGTCGGGACCCGCCGGGATGGGAACCAAGCCTTCGTCAGTCTGGAATTTTATGGAATGATTAGGGAGGGAACCGGAGAAGCCCCCAACCCATTTCGTGAGATATGGCACATACAGCATACATGGAACACCCCCGAGGGAGATTGGTTCATCGCGGGAATCCAGCAGACTGAGCAACAATCCCCCGGCATAGATGGTCGCCCCAGTTTGTCAAGCAATCAGTCAATGGCGTCAAGGAGGTAGAGATTGCGCCCATAGATCCGGACTCTGATCGAGGCCGTCGCCTCTGTCCCTGATGGAATACGCTGATCGGGTCCTCAGCAAAGCCGCGCACTTCACGTGCACTGCCGGGGCCAGGTTTGCCCGATCACGGTCTGACCTGTCTTGCCATCACGTCATGATCGCCTGAACAATCGGTGGAGACTCTCCTTTCGAACTCTATTGCCTCGTACTGCTATACCGCAGGGTTTTCCATGGCGCCGCCCGCCGGCGGTCCCGCTACTACCCGAGGTGAACGGCGCGGTGGAAAACCCGCATTCATACCGCCATCCCGTAGTCCGCCTCGTAGTCCCGGCCATGCGCGAGCAGCGCCCAGACGGTGCGGGTGTTCTTGTTCGCCAGTGCCACCGCCG
>CAZFZB010000108.1:0-9453 GCA_964523415.1 uncultured Chromatiaceae bacterium
CATGCGTCACGCCAGAATCGCGCTTGGCCCAAGCTCGGGTTCTTTCACGTTAAAAGCCGGGTTATAGCGCAATGCCATTAGCTTAAGTAGCAATGTCGCCTATCCCGTATTCGCTTTAGCAATATCGGAAGGTGCTTGATTACAAAAACCCTAGTTTCTCTTCCGCCCGGCTTGGCGGTAAACTCCTGAGACTATTCTTCTGACCGACCCAGCCGTGAGGTTCTCATGGTCGCTCCCAGCGCCGAATTCAGCCGTATTCACCGCCTGCCGCCCTATGTCTTCAATATCGTCAATGAGTTGAAGGCGGCCGCGAGAGCGCGCGGGGAGGATATCATCGACTTTGGCATGGGCAACCCCGACCAGCCCACCCCGCGACACATAGTCGATAAGCTGGTAGAGGCCGCCCAGCGCGAGGATACCCATCGCTACTCCATGTCGCGGGGCATTCCCCGCCTGCGCCGCGCCATCTGTCACTGGTACCAGGAGCGCTTTGCCGTGGACCTGAACCCGGACAAGGAGGCGATCGTCACCATAGGTTCCAAGGAGGGCCTCGCTCATCTGGCCTTGGCGACCATGGGTGCTGGCGACACCGTCCTGGTGCCCAACCCCGCCTACCCCATTCACCCCTATGGTTTTGTCATTGCCGGGGCGGACGTTCGCCATGTCCCCCTGGTGCCGGGAATCGATTTTTTCGAGGAATTACGCCGGGCCATCCAGAGTTCCTGGCCCAAGCCGAAAATGCTAGTCATCAATTTCCCCGGCAACCCCACCGCCCAATGCGTCGAACTGGATTTCTTCGAACGGGTCGTCGCGGTAGCGCGGGAACACGGCATATGGGTGGTGCATGACCTGGCTTATGCCGACATCGTCTTCGATGGCTACCAGGCTCCCTCCATTCTGCAGGTGCCAGGGGCGATGGATGTGGCCGTGGAGTTCTTCTCACTCTCCAAAAGCTACAATATGCCCGGGTGGCGGGTGGGTTTCATGTGCGGGAATCCCGACCTGGTGGCTGCCCTGGCCCGCATCAAGTCCTATCTCGACTATGGCACCTTCACGCCCATCCAGGTCGCCGCTATCACGGCCCTGGAGGGCCCGCAGGATTGTCTGCGTCAGATTCGCGGCCAATACGAAAGCCGCCGCAACGTCCTTTGCGAGGGCCTGGCGGCTGCGGGCTGGGTCATGGAAAGGCCCAAGGCCACCATGTTCGCCTGGGCTCCCATCCCCGCGCCCTACCGGGAGTTGGGTTCGCTCGAGTTTTCCAAGAAGCTGCTTCGAGAGGCCAAGGTGGCGGTTTCACCTGGCATTGGTTTCGGCGAGTATGGTGACAGCCATGTGCGTTTCGGTTTAATCGAGAATGAACACCGCACCCGCCAGGCCGTGCGCGGCATCAAGGAGATGTTCCGGCGCGATGGTGTCCCAGGCTGACAGGGGGTATCAGTCCCTGAAAACCCCTCCCGGGTATGGCTGGCCAGCCGTAACCCTCCTTATCGTTGCCCGGGTCCTGATCCTGGCGGTGGGGTTGTTGGGGGTTGTCCATGCCGCAGGGGCCCCGGACCCCGGGGTACCCGCCCCAGTGGAGGGGTTGCGCTTCTTCGCGGTGGGCGACTTACCCTATCATCGGGCGGAAGAGGCCCCCCTACAGGCCCTACTGGAGGCGGCGGCCTCCAAACATCCCGCCTTTATCGTCCATGTGGGGGATATCAAATCCGGCTCCAGCCCCTGCACGGACGAGCAGTTGCGGCGTATCGCGGCCATCTTCGCCTCCCTGCCGGTACCGGTGGTCTACAGTCCGGGCGATAACGAGTGGACCGACTGCCACCGCAAGGATGCTGGCGGGCTGGACCCGCGCGAGCGGTTGGCGCGGCTGAGGGAGATCTTTTTCGCCGACCCGACGGTGCTGAGGCTCGCCACCCTCGGGGTAGTCCGGGCCTCCGAGGAGTACCCGGAAATCTACGCCTTCGTGGTGGACGAGGTCCTATTCGTGGCCTTGCACCTCGTCGGTAGCGGCAATGGACTCGACGCCGATTATAAGGGGGCGAAGGATGAGTTCGAGGCCCGTGACGCCGTCAACCAGGCCTTCCTGAGCCGGATGCTCGACTCACCCGCGGGACGAAGCGCCCGTGCCCTGGTGATCATGATGCAGGCCGACCCGCTGTTTGGATCCGGGAAGGGACCCAAGGGTTTTCGCGGTTTCAAACGGCAACTGGTCGCCACCCTGAACCAATTTCCAGGGCCGGTTTTGTTGGTCCATGGCGATACCCATCAGTTCCAGTACGATCACCCCTTGCTCGACCCCGCCCGCGACCTCCCCTTTGAGCGCTTCACGCGGGTCGAGGTCCCCGCCTCCCCTCAGGTAGGAGGGGTCTGGATACGGGTAGACCCCGGTGCGGCCGAGCCCTTTGTCGCCGAGCCGGTGTATGGGGTGTCTTTGGAGACCTTGGGGCATTGAGGGTTGGTTCTGTCCCCTCCGTTCCTGCCGCCTTCACCGCCATCGCCAGCCTGCCTCGCATCTCGCCTCACCCTGGCCTTGGCCGTTATACTGCCAGGCAAGCAGCGAGGCCCCGAGGCCAAGTCGAACAACCTTACCTTGGCGATGAGTCCGGTACTGGGCGCCTCTGGCGGCTAAGATGCCGCCAAGTAACCAAGCCTTTCAAAGACTAGAGGAATACAGCGATGGAGCCGGTAAAGATCGGATTATTGGGGTTGGGCACGGTGGGTGGCGGTACGGTTACCGTCCTGACCCGCAATGCGACCGAGATCGCCCGTCGCGCTGGACGCGAGATTCACATTGCCCGTGCGGCGGCTATCCATTACAACCCCGAGATTCCTGGTCTCGATCAAATCGGCCAGATCGGCAACGATGCCTTCGCCCTGGTGGATGACCCGGAGATCGATATCGTCATCGAGCTCATCGGTGGTTATTCACCCGCCCGGGAACTGGTCCTGAGGGCCATCGCCAAGGGTAAGCACGTCGTCACCGCCAACAAGGCCCTCATCGCCCGCCATGGCAACGAAATCTTCACCGCCGCGCGCGAACAGGGCGTGGTGGTGGCCTTCGAGGCGGCCGTAGCCGGTGGTGTCCCCATCATCAAGGCCCTGCGCGAGGGTCTGGCCGCCAACCACATCGAGTGGATCGCCGGCATCATCAATGGCACCGGTAACTTCATCCTCACCGAGATGCGCGACAAGGGTCGCGATTTCGCGGATGTCCTGGCGGAGGCTCAGGCCCTGGGCTATGCGGAGGCGGACCCGACCTTCGATGTCGAGGGCATCGACGCGGCCCATAAGCTCACCATCCTGGGCGCCCTGGCCTTTGGCATCCCGCTCCAATTCGAGAAGACCTTTACCGAGGGCATCTCGCGCATCCAGGCCCAGGATGTTGCCTACGCGACCGAACTGGGTTACCGAATCAAGCATCTGGGTATAGCGCGGCGTTCCGGCCACGGGATCGAGATGCGGGTTCATCCCACCCTTATCCCCCGCCGCCGGCTCATCGCCAATGTCGACGGGGTCATGAATGCCGTCCTGGTCAAGGGTGATGCCGTCGGTCCCACCCTCTATTACGGTGCCGGTGCCGGGGCCCTGCCTACTGCCTCCGCCGTGGTGGCCGATGTCTTGGATGTCACGCGGGTCCTGACCTCGGATCCTGGCAACCGGGTGCCCCATCTCGCCTTTCAGCCGGAGGAGATCGCGGATATCCCGGTGCTGGCCATGGAGGATGTCGAGACGGCCTACTATCTGCGCATCGCCGCCTTGGACCAGCCAGGTGTCATGGCCGAGATCGCGGGGATCCTGGGCTCCGAGGGCATCAGTATCGAGGCGATCAAGCAAAAGGAGCCAGAGGAGGGCGAGACTCATGTCCCCCTCATCATGCTCAGTCACCGGGTGCGTGAAGGCCGCATGAATCGGGCCATTGCCCGCATCGAGGCCCTCGGTACGGTCAAGGGCGAGGTGATGCGCATCCGCATGGAGACCCTCGCCGGTTGATCCGGCGCCTCGACCTGCTGGTACCCGGTCTCTTTGGGCCGGTGCCCTTACCGGCCAGCGATCTGCCACCGGTGCCGGTGTTGACGAGGCTCCTGGGCCGCGCGGATCGGGGGTCAGGGAACGGTGGGGTGGTAGGGGTCGGTGCCTTGTCGGCACCAGGTCGGACGGTGACCTCTGATCACCTTGATCCCCTGACTAGCCTGTTCGCCCTCTTCGGTATCCCCACCTCCCCGGATCAGAGCTACCCCAGCGGCCCCTTCTGCCGACTGGCCGAAGGCATGGAGTTGAATCCCGGGGACTTTGTCTTCCATGCCGACCCCATCCACCTGCGCCCGGATCGCAATCGTCTGGTACTCTTCGCCGGTCGACCCCTGGCCGTGAACCCAGACGAGGCCGCGGCCTTAACCCGTCTCTTCAATCAGCATTTCGCGGGGGATGGGCTGAAACTGGAGGCCCCGGCACCGGGACGCTGGTATCTCAGGGTGCAGCACCCCCCCGATCTGGTCACCACGCCCTTGCATGCGGTCATGGGCCGGCCCATTGGCGGCCTCCTGCCGAGAGGTCCCGACGCGCGCACCTGGGCTCGGATCCTCAACGAGGTACAGATGCTGTTTCATCAGGCTTCGGTCAATCAGAGGCGCGAGGAGGCAGGGCAGCCCGCGATCAGTGGCATCTGGCCTTGGGGTGGTGGCCGTCTCCGCGATTTTCATGCCCACGCGGCCTATACCCGGGTCTTCGCCACGGATCCCCTCACCCTGGGACTGGCCCAGGCCGCTGGCAATCCTACCGCCCCCTGGTTCACCGATCCGGCCGACTTGGTGGCGGCCATGCAGCCTCCATCCAGCCTTGTCCTGCTGCATTGGCAGGGCCTCTGGAATCCAGTGCTGGAGGCTGATGGGGAGGCTTGGGTCGAGGCGCTGCAAGCCTTGGAGATCTGGCTGGCGGGATTCCTGACAGGGATGGGGGGGGACTTCACCCTGCGACTCCTTGTCCGCGAAGAGGATAGCTTCCGTTATCGCCCCCGCCACCGTTACCGGTTCTGGCGCTCGCCCCTATCCCTAGGTAAGCGCCTTTCTGGGGTCATGAACTAAGGGATTGAGGTTGGCGCTAGGTATCAATTCCTGGGCACGCTGATCTGCCAGGCGGGATAGTCCGTGTAACCCTCGTGCCCAGCCGTATAAAAGGTCGCCGGGTCAGGCGCATTCCAGGGCAAACCGGCCTTGATCCTTGCCGGCAGGTCCGGGTTGGCCAGGAAACCATTGCCGAAGGCCACCGCATCAAGAATTTTCTCTCCCACGGCGGTTGCGGCTTCCTCAGGGCTGTAACCCATGTTGCCGACCAGTACTCCCCGGTAATTCGTACGCACGGGGGTAACGACATCTCCCTGTTGCTGACCGAAAAAGTCGCCGCGCATCAGGTGCAGGTAGGCCAGGTCGAACCTATTCAGTTCCTTGGCCAGCCAAGTGGCCAAACCAATCGGATCGCTGTCAATCATGTCGTTGTAGCTGTTGAGGGGAGAGATGCGAAGACCCACGCGCTCGCTGCCCCATACGCCACTCACGGCCTCGAGAACCTCGAATAGCAGCCGAGCGCGGTTCTCCCGGCTGCCACCAAAATGACCATCGCGATGGTTGGTGCCGTCGCGCAGGAACTGGTCCAGCAGGTAACCGTTGGCACCATGCACCTCGATCCCATCAAACCCAGCGTCCCTGGCGTATTCCGCCGCCTGTCGAAAGCCATCGACGATGGCAGGAATCTCCTCGTCCGCGAGGACCCGGGGAATGACGTAGGGTTGCTTCCCCGCCGGGGTATGGACTTCATCCCCGACAATAGCGAAGGCGCTGGCACCAACGGGTTGGACCCCGCCATTGAGTTGTGGGTGGCAGGCGCGACCACCGTGCCAGAGTTGGAGGAAGATGCGGCCATCGGCGGCATGGACGGCATCCGTCACCTGCTTCCAACCCGAGGCATGTGCCGCGGAGTAGATACCCGGTTCCCTCCAGAAGGCCGAGTTTCCAGCCATGACCATGGTGGCCTCGGCGATCAAGAGGCCCGCGCTCGCGCGCTGGGCATAATATTCGGCCATCAAGGTGTTGGCGAGGTGTTCCTCACCCGCCCGGCAACGGGTCAGAGGCGCCATGAAGATCCGGTTGGGAGTAGTAATTGCACCGACACGCAGGGGGGTGAAGAGATCAGGCATGATGATATTTAGCTGTCAATGTGGGTAGCAAGACGGGAAGGATCTGATTACCAGACGCCATTTAGGGTGCGTCCTTCGCCTTTTCAATCATGTGGACCAGCTCAAGGATCTCCCCCACCTTTCACAAGAGTCCACCCAGATCCCCCATGGGCACTCGCCAAATCTTCTCGAATCCTCTAACCCGGCCCGCTGTTCCTTCCCCCGATGCCCGTTTTGCCTCAGTTAGCCTGAGGACAGCTCCGACAGGCGCTTACGGTAGCGCTGCATCGCGAAGTACCCCATGACGGGCAGGCCCAGGGTGTAGAGGAACCCAATCCCCAGAAAACCGTTGAAGTAGGGGTTTCTGATGATATCGGCATCTCTTAACAAGGCGATCGCCCACACCGCAAAGGGGACATGCAGGAGACAAGCGGTAGCGAGGCCGGGGTTGTACCAGCGTCGGGCCGCAATGGATAAGCCGATATGGACTGCTGCCTGAAAGATCAGAAAGTAGGGCATCCAGGCAGCCAGGTGGAGGTCATAGGTAGCCAGCAGGCCACAAATGGGCAAAGGCAGCCAGATATAGCCCATATTGATCCAGTACACGAGATGTTCGTCCACGAGACCCTTGCTCGGATCCTGGTGATAGAGGTCCCGGTTGGCGAACTCGACGAAGCCGCCGGGAAACAGGTATTCCTCCGTCTCGTGAAGCAGATACAAGGGGGCGCACAGCAGCATCGCGTAGAGGGTGGGATTGTGGGGTGCGACCAGGACCGAAAGGTAGACCAACAGAAAGATCGCGACGACGAGACCCGCCCTCATCCACTCGCGATGGAACCAGTGGTAATAGCCAGCAAGAGACATTGCCGTCGACATAGGATGTCACCTGATATCCAAAGGGGTTAAAGGCCTGTAAAGTCAGCAGGATACTACTACTTTCCACCCGCTAAGCCCCGGGTGTGAAAGCACCGGCCCCGCACGGTTTATCACGGCAGGTCCGGGGGAAGGATGGGTGAGGTCGGGGCTACCGGGGATCAAGAATCTGTTGGCCTGAGTACCCGTACTGGGTCGGCCGCTAGTCCCCGCCACCCTTTGCCCCTCATGCGACCTGATGCTGCCTTCTAGCAGTATAACGGCAGACCCTCGGTATCGACGTCAATGGCCTCGAGGACGCCATACTCATCCTCTGTCACGTAGATCTTGCGTTCGCCCGGGCCGCCAAAGGCCAGGTTGGTAGGTTTGGCGCCCTTCGTCGCAATGCGTTCGACCAGGGTTCCATCGGGAGCTAGCACGGCAATGTGCCCTTGACCATACACCGCGACGTAGAGACAGCCATTCAAGCCAAACGCCATCCCGTCCGGGCCCTGGAAGGGCATGTTGCCGGTGTCTTGGTCGATGACTGGACCAAAGGCCTCACGCCCTCCCACGACCCTTCCGTTCGCACATGGGTAACGGTAGATCATTCCTGTCAGGGTTTCGGCAACATATAGATTCTGGTCCGGTCCGAAGGCAAGACCGTTAGCGAAACGAAGACCCGAATCGATTATCTCGACCTGTCTGGTAGTTACATCGATCCGGTAGATTCGGCCATCCATTGCCAGGTCCCGGAAGTCCTCCCGAATCTTGTCGTCAGGTGCCACCAATTGATGGAAAAGGATGCCTGAATCGGTCAGATAAAGCCTCCCGTCCGGACCAAAGGCCAAGTCATTGGGGAACAGGAAGGATGTCTCATTGCCTTGGGTAAGCACCACCTCGCGGTCACCGTCCATCGTAACTTTGACCAATGACGGGGGATTGACGGATTCCGCAACCCAGAGGACCCCTTCCTTATCGACCGCGAGTCCATTGGGTCGGCCCATCTTGCAGAGAGTGCGTCGGCTTTTTCCGTCAGCACTGATGTGTGTGACACATCCCTTGCCGGGTCCCATTTCGACAACAAGCCAACTTTGGTCAGGCAAGAGCACCGGGCCTTCCGGTGCATTTAACTTTTGGGCGAAAACCATAGGGTGGTTCCTCCTCCAAAGGGCTTGAGTATCTCCTACAGTCTTCCCGAATGCCACCGAACCTCAGCCACCACCCGAGGGTAACGACCATTCGTAACGGCGCGCGCCTAGGGTGTGTCCGTTGAAGGCGATTGCGTTCGCCTGACATGGGCATGAACGGATGGGGTGAAAGTCCCCGGTAGGGGTACCTGTGCGACCATGGGGACAAATATCACTCCTCGCCATCGGCCGGGGCAATCTCGCAAGGGCTGTTCGGTTGATAACCCCCAACTCCTTTGGTAAATGGCCTGGCGCACTTAACCGCTTTGATTACTCAGACGCGACCTTACCCCTCATATGCCGCGCGAAGTTATCCAGTATTGCCTGCCAGCCAGTGCGTTGTTGCTCTTCGGAGTGTGTTGGTTCACTGTCGAAGGTAACGGTCACTACTACGCCAGAAGCGGACTCATTAAACTCGACAAGTCCTGTCCGACCCCCGAACACATATTCGATCAAATGATACGGATTGATCCTCGTATATTCACCAGCGAAGTCAAAGCCGAATGAACCGTCCTTGGCCTCCATTCGAGATGAGAACTTGCCGCCCGGGCGAAGATCGACTGATGCTGAAGTAGTGTGCCAATCTGGAGAGGCTGTGTTCCAGAGCAGGATATCGTCTGGTGTTGTGTACGCCTTCCAGACAGCACTCAGAGGGGCAGCGACAACTGTTGAGACGATGATCTTCAAAGTAGGATCTCCTGACTTACTGTGGTTCGCGTTGCGGGGCCTAATCTTAACGCTGAAGAGCCAAGTGCCTTGCTGGTGGATGTCCCTCCCGAGCGAAGGGTTAGGCCGCACCCGCACCCCGCCAGTAGAAGCGAGCCGCGTGTTCTCGCTTGTACTCAGCGAGTGGACCGATGCGCGGGGTGCCTGGAGGGATCGCAGGCTCCTGCTTCAGATAGACGAGGGCCATGTCTTGCTCGATGGATTCCAAGTCGAAGCGTTCTACAGCGACCACGATGCGTTCGTAACCTTGAGGCTCACCGATGCGTTCGAGTCGATCCATGCGAGCGAGATCGTCCTCATTCACCTCGTACAACTCGCCAACGACTTGGTATCCGCTGCCAGGAGGCGAAAGGATACAGGGGACCTCTCCCTCGCCAAGAAGATACATCGGGTACCGCTCGCGAGTTCTGTACTTCCCCTCGATGCGGCGGCCAGTATTGACGTGCTCGTTTGGGAAACCCCGCTTCAGCGAGCCATAGACGAAGAGTTGCAGCATGGTTCGTGCCGTTGGGCCTAACG
>CAZFZB010000109.1:0-6393 GCA_964523415.1 uncultured Chromatiaceae bacterium
GCCCTAAAGGCCGGTTCGATGGGCACGATGCGATGGGCCACCCCCTGCCTCTCCGCCTGTTCCCGGGCATCCTCGACGCTCATATCCGCCGTATAGCGCGAGGGCATGAGCACCGCCTCCACCTGATTCGCCCCCAGGGCATCCACGGCGATGGCCAAGGTCAGGGCCGAGTCGATACCCCCCGATAAGCCCAGGACGGCGCCCTGGAAGCCATTCTTACGCACATAATCCCGAACCCCCAGGACCAGGGCCTCATAGACCCCCTCCTCCATCGGCGGGATGGGGGCAATGAGGCCGGGACTTGGGCTTGGTACCCGACCCGTCTCATCCCCCTCCACCTCGACCAGCAGCATGGCCTCCCTGAAGAAGGGCGCCCGCTGGGTCAGATGGCCCTGGGCATCCACCACGAAAGAACCGCCGTCGAAAACCAGTTCGTCCTGACCTCCGACCAGGTTGGCGTAAAGGATCGGCAACTGGTGCTCCCGGGCGCGACGGGCCAGGAGTTCCTCGCGTGTCGAGGCCTTTCCGGCGTGGTAGGGCGAGGCATTGAGGTTGATCAGCAGACGCGCTCCCGCCGCCACTGTCAGGCGAGTGGGGTCCTCCTCCCAGATATCCTCACAGATGCTGATACCAAGGGGCAGCCCTCGAAAGGGCACCACACAGGGGGCATGACCGGGCAGGAAATAGCGCTTCTCGTCAAAGACACTGTAATTAGGCAACAACTGCTTGGCGTATTCCGCCACCAACCGGCCATCCTGGAACAGCCCCGCGACGTTGAGGAGGCCCCCCGAATCACGCTTTGGATAGCCCAGCATCAGGCCAATTCCCTGGCTCGCGGCACGGATAGCCACCAGGGCCGCCTCTACGCGTTCCATCAGTTCTGGGCGCAGCAGCAGATCCTCCGGGGGATAGCCCGTCAGGGTCAATTCGGGAAAGACCACCAGATCAGCCGCATGGTCCCTGCGAGCCTCCCGGGCAACCTGGATGACCCGGTCGCGATTCTCGGTGACATCGCCGACGAGAAGATTGACTTGAGCGATGAGGATACGCAGGATCATGTCAAATAACTCTGCCCGCCAATCCCGGCTCGGCGGGGCTTGCCGACAGGGCGGAATCAACAGGCATTTCGTACAATTACTCGATGATTTGCTGATCTGACCCAGTGCCCGGCCTCGGTTCCCAGCACCCTTTCCTCGGCTAGATCACAGCGGGCGCCTCGCGGAATATCCAGACCCAAGAATCCAGGCCCAGGCATGTCAGCCCCCATCGGCGCCCCTGCTCTGCCCTGCAGACCGGAGGCGATACCGGTCTGCAGGGCGATCGCGATGGTAGCGGGCAAGCCCGCGCCACGTCCGGATCCAACCTGGGGTTAGCATCATTAGTTCAGGATTCGCGATCAGTACAGGATCTCCGCCAGGCGTTGCCCCATGACGGCGGGGGAGCGCACGATGGCCACGCCAGCGGCCTCGAGGGCGGCAAACTTGCCTGCGGCGGTACCCTTGCCACCGGTGATGATGGCACCCGCATGGCCCATGCGCTTGCCCGAGGGCGCGGTGACGCCGGCGATATAGGCCACTACCGGCTTGGTCACATGGTCCTTGATAAAATCGGCCGCCGCCTCCTCAGCACTGCCGCCAATCTCGCCGACGAGGATGATACCCTCGGTCTGGTCGTCGGCCTGGAATCGCTCCAGACAGGCGATGAAGTCCATGCCCTGGATAGGATCACCGCCGATACCGATACAGGTACTCTGGCCCAGGCCGGCCTGGGTGGTTTGGAAGACGGCCTCGTAGGTCAGGGTTCCGGATCGCGAGACGATGCCCACCCGGCCGGGCTGGTGGATATTGCCGGGCATGATGCCGATTTTGCAGGCACCGGGGGTGATGATGCCGGGGCAGTTGGGACCTATGAGCAGGCTCCCGCCCCCCGCCAGGGCCGCCTTGACCTTGAGCATGTCGAGAACTGGGATGCCCTCGGTAATGCAGACGATGACGCCGATGCCCGCGTCCGCTGCCTCCAGGATGGCGTCCGCGGCGAAGGCCGCCGGGACATAGATCATGGTGGCGTTGGCCCCAGTCGCGCTTACGGCGTCATGAACCGTGTCGAACACGGGGCGATCGAGGTGCCGGGTACCGCCCTTGCCAGGGGTGACACCCCCCACCAGGTTGGTGCCATAGTCGATGGCCTGCTCGCTGTGGAAGGTGCCCTGCTTGCCGGTAAAGCCCTGGCAAATGACACGGGTGTGCTTGTCAACCAATACGCTCATGTCTTGTTCCCTCTCAGTGCCTGGCGCCAGCCGCGGCGACGACTTTGTCCGCGGCCTCGCTCAGGCTCGCGGCGGTGGTGATGGCCAAACCAGAGGCGGCCAACAGGGCCAGGCCCTGTTCGGCGTGGGTGCCCTCCAGCCGTACCACGACGGGCACCTGCACCTGAACCTCCCGTACCGCCTGGATGATGCCCTCGGCAATCAGATCACAGCGCACGATGCCCCCGAAGATGTTGACCAGTACGGCCTGAACCTTGTCATCGGAGAGGATGAGCTTGAAGGCCTCGGCCACCCGCGCCGAGGTGGCACCGCCACCGACGTCTAGGAAGTTGGCGGGCGAACCGCCATGGAGCTGGACGAGGTCCATGGTGGCCATGGCAAGACCGGCGCCATTGACCATGCAACCGATGTTGCCATCCAGACTGATGTAGTTGAGGTCATGTTCCTTGGCCAGGGCCTCGCGGGGATCTTCCTGGGTGATGTCACGCATCGCCCCCAGGTCGGGATGACGGTAAAGGGCGTTGTCATCCAGATTCAGTTTGGCGTCCAAGGCGATGAGTTCGCCGGCCTGGGTCACCACCAGGGGATTGATCTCCACCAGACTGGCATCACAATCGATAAAGAGACGATACAGTCCCTGCATGACCTTACCCAAGGCCTTGACCTGATCAAGCTCCAGGCCCAGGCCAAACCCGATCTTGCGGACCTGCCAGCCCATGAGGCCGACCGCCGGATGGACATGGGTCGTCAGAATACGTTCCGGGGTCTTAGCGGCGACCTCCTCGATGTCCATGCCACCATCCGCCGAGGCCATGATGACCACGCGCTTGGCCTCGCGATCCACCAGGGCGCCAAGATAAAGCTCGCGGACGCAATCGGTGGGGGTCTCGATCAGGACCAGACCAATGGGCAGGCCTTCGGGACCCGTCTGGCGGGTCTTGAGCCGGGCCCCAAGGAGCCGCTCGGTTTCAGCTTCCAGATGCTCGATGGTCTCGGTCAGCACCACGCCGCCGGCCTTGCCCCGCGCCCCGGAGTGGACCTGGGCCTTGACCACCCAGCGCTCGCCAGCCAATTCCTGGGCTACCGCCCGCACCTCGCCGGCCCGGGCGACCGTCAGGCTGCGCGGCACCGGAATGCCGTGCCGCGCAAACAGACCCTTCGCCTGATATTCATGTAAATTCATGTAGTAATGCCCCTGCTCCTGGATTTTGGTGGTTGGATCGGGTCGAGATTCCAACGTCCTGAATACTACAGGACCGTCTCCTCCGCCCTCCCCTATTGTCGAGACCCTTGCGGCTGGACCCGCGGGCCTTCATAGTGACCGGGCTATTTTCGACCAATCCCCAGGCGATTACCAACCTTACATGAGCGCATCCCGGCCCAGGCCCAGAGATGACAAGTCCAACCCAGTCCCGCCCGCCTCCGACCCAAGCCAACCCGGAACTGGAGGCCTATCCAAGCTGGCGGGCCATGATCTGGTTCGGCCTTTTTCGCCTGGTCCTGGCCACGGCTCTTTATCCCTTTCTGTTTGTCCCCAGCCTGGTGAAACTGGTGGGGGTCTTCTACCAGACCCCCTGGACCATCGCCGTGGTCTTCGCCTACGGGGTTTTGGCCCTGTTGGGTCTGGCCTTGACCTGGAGGCGTCTGATCGACAAGGCAGCCCTGATCCAGACCGGGGTCTTTATCGATATTCTGGCCTTCACCCTGCTCATGCTCTTCAATGGGGGAGTCCACAGCAGCTTCGGTCTCCCGATGGCCATTGCCGTTGCCGCCGGCGCCCTGCTCATGGAGGGGCGTCTCTCACTCCTCTTCGCGGCCTTCGCCACCACGGGGGTCATGGCGGTCCAGATCAATTCCCAACTCCTGGGACTGAGCCCCAAGGATGGATTCACCCAGGCGGGCCTCCTGGGCGGCACCTATTTCATGGTCGCCATTCTGGCCCATGTGCTTTACCGGCGCATCCAGGCCGCGGAACGCCTCGCCGCCCGCCGCCAGGTCGATATCGACGACCTATCCAAGCTCAATGCCTTCATCATCCAGCGTATGAATACTGGGGTTCTCGTCCTCGACGAGTCCCGCCGGGTCCGCCTCAGCAACCAGGCCAGCGCTACCCTGTTGGGTAGCCAGGACCCTCGGGGCCAATACCTCGCCAGGGTCTCCCCGGAGCTGGCCTCCTGGTTGACGAGGGCCCTCGAAGATCCCGCGACCGCGATGGCGCCGGATCCCCCCAGTTCCACCATTCGGGTAGGAGAGCGGGACGTCGAGGCCAGCCATCTCTGGCTCGGACATGATCCCAGGGGGGCCATCCTGCTGTTTCTAGGTGACAAACAGGCCCTGCTCCAAGAGGCTCAGCAAATTAAACTGGCGGCCTTGGGGCGCCTGACGGCCAGTATCGCCCACAACATCCGTAACCCCCTGAGTGCGGTCAAGCACGCCAGCCAACTCCTGGCGGAGGCCCCGGATCTGGGAGAGGAAGACCAGCACCTGCTCAGCATCATCATGCGCAACAGTGGCCGGATCGACGACATCGTCCAGAGCGTCCTGCAACTCTCTCGGGGCCAACCCCCCGAATTGCAGATTCTGGACCTGGCCTCCTGGCTCCAGGAATTTCATGAGGAGCTAATGGATTCTCGCCAGTTGCCCCGTGACCGCTTCCGGCTCGCCCTTGCCGCCGATACCCCAGAAGTTAGGGTCAATGCCGGACACCTGCACCAAATTCTCGCCAATCTTTGTGATAACGCCATCAAGCACGCGGGGACCCTTGACCGGCCTGCCCACTTATACCTGAATGCCGGACGGCTTGTGGCCACGGCGGGAGCCTTCATCGAGCTTCGTGACGATGGGGCCCGCATTGACCCTGAGATAGCACGGGAGATGTTCACCCCCTTCTTCACCACCAGTGTCAAGGGGACCGGGCTCGGCCTCTACATCGCCCTGGAACTTGCCGCCATCAACGACATCCGGCTGGAATACCAGGCAATCCCCGAGGGAGGCAACAGCTTTCACCTAAGTTTTCCCCCGGTGCCTGACACCCCTGGCCACCTCCTGGCCCAGGGCTGAACAGCGGTCAGCCTCTCGTCAGGGGAATGCGCAAGGCCGCATAATAGCCTGGAATTTACACCCGGATTGCCCGCGACCCGCTCATGACACCAGCTCGCGCCCTCCTCGTCGATGATGAACAGGACATCCTGGAGCTCCTGAGCATCACCTTGTCGCGCATGGGCATCGACTGTCGCACTGCACCAGACCTGGCGGCGGCACGGCGGTTCCTGGCGACGGAAACCTTCGACCTGTGCCTGACCGACATGCGCCTGCCCGATGGCGACGGCATTGACCTGGTCCGCGAGATCGCCAGCCAATACCCCCAACTGCCAGTGGCCATGATCACGGCCCATGGCAGCATGGACAGTGCCGTCGCGGCCATGAAGGCCGGCGCCTTCGATTTCGTCTCCAAGCCGGTAGACCTGCCAGTCCTACGCCTGCTGGTGGAGGCGGCGCTGCGGCTTCGGGTACCCCTGACCGGTCAGGGGGCGAATCAGGACCGCCCGGCGCTGCTCGGCGAATCCCACGCCATGGTCGAGCTGCGCCGTCTGATCGCCAAATTGGCGCGCAACCAGGCCCCTATCTATATCAGTGGCGAGAGTGGCACGGGCAAGGAACTGGCCGCCCGGCTGATTCACTTACTGGGGCCCCGCGCCAGCGCCCCCTTCGTACCCGTCAATTGTGGCGCCATCCCCCCGGACCTGGTGGAGAGCGAACTCTTTGGCCATCGCAAGGGCGCCTTCACTGGCGCCATCGCTGACAATCCAGGTCTATTCAAGGCCGCGGATGGCGGCACCCTCTTCCTCGACGAGGTGGCAGAACTGCCCTTGCCTGCCCAGGTCAAGCTGCTGCGCGTCCTGCAGGAAAAGAAGGCACGTCCGGTCGGAGGCCAACGGGAGGTCCCCATCGATGTACGCCTGATCAGCGCTACCCATCGCGACCTGGCGGCCGAGGTGGTCAGTGGCCGCTTCCGCCAGGATCTGTTTTACCGTATCAATGTCATCGAGTTGCGCCTGCCGCCCCTGCGCGAGCGTACGGGCGACATTCCCCTCCTGGCAGAACACTTCCTGGCCCGTATCGCCCGT
>CAZFZB010000109.1:6493-9421 GCA_964523415.1 uncultured Chromatiaceae bacterium
ACCGTCGCCGCCCGCCAGCTCGGGATGAGCCTGCGGGCACTCCGCTACCGTCTGTCCAAGCTAGGTATCGAATGATCCCTCCCCCCTCTCCACCGGGCGCCCCGAAGCCAGGCGTGGATCCCGCCGCCGACAGCTTCGTGCGCTGGTTTCGCCACGCCACCCCCTACGTCCATGCCCATCGCGGGCGCACCTTCGTCATCGCCTTCGGGGGCGAGGCTGTGGAGGACAGGGGTTTTCGCGACCTCATCCATGACCTCGCCACCCTCCATGGCCTCGGAATCCGCCTGGTTCTGGTTCACGGCGCTCGGCCCCAGATTCAGGCCAGCCTGGCCCAGCGGGGCACGGGCTTTCGTTATGTCAATGGCCTGCGGGTCACAGACGCCGATGCCCTAGCCTGCGTCAAGGAGGCCGCTGGCACCCTGCGGGTGGAGATCGAGGCCCTGTTCTCCCAGGGCCTGGCCAACTCCCCCATGGCCGGGGTGCGCATCCCCGTCGCCTCCGGCAACTTCGTCACCGCCAAACCCTTAGGGATCCTGAATGGGATCGATTACCTCCATACCGGGGTGGTACGCCGCATCGACCGCGAGGCCCTCCTGCAGCGCCTCGACGATGGCGCCGTGGCCCTGATGCCGCCTATTGGCTATTCCCCCACGGGGGAGGTCTTCAATCTGAGCGCTACGGACGTGGCCCGCTCCGCGGCCATCGCCCTCAAGGCAGACAAGCTGATCTTCCTACTCGAGGGTGAGGGTCTGACCGATGCCAATGGCCAGCTCGTCTCCAACGTCCTCAGCCGCGAGGTAGGGGAGTTGCTGGACACCGATACCCAGCTGACGGGGGATCTGGCCCAGGCCCTGCGCGCCGGCGCCGATGCCTGCATCCAGGGGGTGAAACGCGTCCATCTGGTCCCGCGCCGCCTGGATGGTGCCCTGCTCCGCGAACTCTTTACCCGCGATGGCGTGGGGACCCTGATCACCGACCAGCCCTTCGAGGAATTGCGTCCGGCCCGCATCGACGACGTCGCCGGCATCCTGGAACTGCTGCGGCCCCTGGAGGAGTCAGGTGCCCTGGTGCGGCGCTCCCGCGAGCGCATAGAGACGGAGATCGACCGCTTCTTCCTGATGGAGCGTGACGGTATGGCCAGCGCTTGCGCCGCCTTCTATGGCTACCCGGCAGAGGGCATGGCCGAGCTCGCCTGCCTTGCCGTCAACCCGGACTACCGTAATCGCGGCCGCGGCGCCCTGATGCTGGAACGTATGGAGGACCTTGCCCGTCAGCGCGGCATTGGCCGCCTCTTTGTCCTAACCACCCAGACCGCCCACTGGTTTCGCGAACGCGGATTCGAACCCGCCCGCCTGGCTGACCTGCCCATGGCCAAGCAGGCCCTCTACAACTATCGGCGCAATTCCAAGGTTTTTATCAAGACCCTTTAGGTCTGCCCCCATCCAGGGCTAGAGGACAGGCCCGAGCATGGCGATGGTATTGTTCCAGAGTTGACGCCACCTGGGCCAAGCGGCAACCAGTTCCCGGGTGATGGGCCTGGACTGGGCGAGGTAGCTCTCCTGGCGCTCCTGAATCAGCCCCGTCATGGTCTCATCCTGAATCAGGACATTATTTTCATAGTTGAGATCGAAGCTGCGTCGGTCCATGTTGGCGGAACCGATGAGGGCAATCTCGCCATCAAGGGTGATGGTCTTGGCGTGCAGCAGGCCGCCCATGAACTCGTAAATTTCGACCCCGGCATCCAGCAAATCCGCGTAATAGCTCCGGCTGGCGGCAGCTACGATCCAGGAGTCATTGCGGGCTGGCACCAGGAGCCTGGTCCGCACCCCACGGCGGGCGCAGGCACAGAGGGCGGCCTGCATGGATTCGTTGGGGACATAGTAGGGCGTCGTAATCGTCAGATTCCGGCGCGCGGCAAACATCAAGGTCGCGAACAGCTCCGGCATGGCGGCGTTGCGCACCGTGGGACCCGTACCCATGGCCTGGGCGAAGAATCCGGCATCAGGTGCAAGCCAGGGCTCGTACAAAAGATCACTCAAATCCTCCCTCGGGATAGTGGCCATCCAATCGCTGGCGAAGAGCCATTGATTCTGGCGGGCGATGGGCCCCTCGAACCGCGCCCAGATATCCACCCAGGGCCCATACCTGGCCTTGATGAGAAAGGCGGGATCCGCGCAATTCTGACTGCCGCACCAGGTGATGCGGTTATCGATGATGGCCAGCTTGCGATGATTGCGCAGATCCACCCGGCCCCGCAGAGGTCCCAGGAAGGAGCCCAGCAAGGGATTGCCAGTAGGCAGGGCGCGTGCCAGACGGACCCCGGCTGCCGCCATCTGGCTCCAGAGTTGCGAGCGGATCAGCTGGCGCGAACCCAAATCATCCGCCATGACCCGGCAGATGACGCCACGTCCGGCGGCACCTATCAGGGCCTGGGCCATCAGGGTGCCGTTATTATCCGGGAGCCAGATGTAGAACAGCAGGTGGACCTGATCGCGGGCGGCATCGATATCCTGCACCAGGTCCTTGATGGCCCGATCGGAATCCACTGCCAAAGACCCCCGGTTGCCACCACAGGGGACAAAGCCGGTAATAGACTGACCGAGCTCGAAAAGGTGCCGATAACGCCCGGCGATGACGGGTCCGGGTTCGGACTGAGCACCGCCCGGGGTGCACCTCAATGCCCCGGGACTTGGCAGCCGCGCCAGGGTTTGGCGCAGCCGTTCCGACCGCCAGCGACCGATACTGGTTTCACCGACCAACAGATAGGCCAGAATACCCAGCACCGGGAAGATCAGGATGATCAATACCCAGGCGACACGCGATGCCGGCTCCCGATGGGGACGCATCAGGGCCCGGAGAACCAGGGCACCCTGAAGGGTCAGATGGCCGATCAGGACCAAAAGGCTGAGATGTAGGGGTTCCTTCATG
>CAZFZB010000110.1:0-1865 GCA_964523415.1 uncultured Chromatiaceae bacterium
CTACAGGCAGGGGAGCTCGCCGAGGTGCTGGGTAACCCCTGCCCTGCATCCCACCCCCTACCCGGACGAATCCTGCCCTTCGAGACCATGACCAGATTTGCCCTTTTCCCTCCCCTGCCCAGCGGCCGAATGACCCGGATGGCCGTTGCCGCCGCCGGCCTGGTGATCAGCCTCCTGGAGGTGGGTTCGCTATGGCGCCTGGAGCAGGCGCACATTCAGACCTCCTTCGACCTGGACGCGGCGGGCCGGTCGGCTGCAGTTCAGACGGTCATAGACCGTAACCTCTCGTTGCTCGACGCCATCGCCGCCCTTTACGCCGCCTCCAATGAGGTGGAAAGGGCAGAGGTCCAGGCCTTCACCCGCGGGCCCCTTGCCGCCTACCCCGAGATCCAGGCCCTGGCGTGGGCGCCGCGGGTGCCGGTGGCCGCAAGATTTCGCATCGAGGAGGGAGCCTAGCAGGAGGTCCTAACTGGGTTTGACAACACTCAGTCGGATACCCCGGGGACGCCAGTGCCGGCCGAGGGCCGCGACCTGAGCCTTCCCATCCTGTTTGTCGAGACCCTCGCGGGCAACGAGGCGGCCCTGGGGTTGGACCTGGCCCTGGATACCCTGTACCGGACAGCCCTGCGCTACCTGGCCGCGGCACTGCAGTTGTCCCTGGGGGACTGATCATGGTCAGGACACACCTCCTGATCCTGGACGACGAACCGGCGAACATCGTGGTGATGCGCGAGATACTCGGGGACAGCCTCCGGCTGGCCATGGCCACCAGCGGGTCCAGCGCCCTGGCGGCGGCGCGCAGGCTCGAGCCCGGGCTAATCCTGCTCGACGTCCAGTTGCCAGACATCGACGGCTATCAGGTCTGCCGTACCCTCAAGGCCGACCCGGCCACTCTGCCGATACCCGTCATCTTCGTCACCAGCCCCGGGGATGTCCTCTACGAGGCGGAGGGCTTTCCCGCCGGTGCGGTGGACTACATCACCAAGCCCATCTCGCCGCCCATCCTGCGCTCCCAGGTGCGCACCCACCTGTCGTTGGTCGGGGTCACCCGCCTGGAACAAAGCTACCGCGACGCCATCACCATGCTTTGCGTCGCCGCAGAACACAAGGACCCCGATACAGGCATCCACATCTGGCGCATGGCCGCCTACGCCCGGGCCCTGGCCGCCGCCAGCGGCTGGTCGCAGGAGGATTGCAGCCTCCTGGAGACCGCAGCGCCCATGCACAACACCGGCAAGATCGGCATCCCCCGCGTCATCCTGCGCAAGCCCTGCCGGCTCGATGCCAGCGAGTGGGAGCTGATGAAGGGTCACGCAATCCCTGCTGGACACCATGGTCAACGTCTGCGTACTGCTGGACGTCCAGGGCCGCATCCAGTGCTTCAACCAGGCCGCCCAGAACCTCACCAGGTATCGGTTCGAGGAACTGAGGGGTAAGCCGATCTGGGATTACCTGATTCCCCCCGAGGTGCAGGAGGCCGTGCGCGGCCTGTTTGACGATCTGACCCACGACCACCTGACCGGCAAGTGCGAGAACGAGTGGCTCACCAAGGACGGCGGACGGCGCCTGTTCATCTGGCACAACTCGGTGTTGCAAGACGCGGCTGGGCAGGTATCCCATGTCCTGGCCACCGGCCTGGACGTCACCGAGCAACGGGGCATCGAGATCGAGCTCGAGGGGTACCGGCGGCACCTGGAGGATCTCGTCGCGGCGAGGACGGAGGAGATCCAGGAGGCCAACCGGAGTCTGGAGCTGGCTACCCAGGCCGCCAGGAACGGCATCTGGGAATTGGACCTGACCACGGGGTTGGGGTACTGGGACACGAGTCTGTGTGATATCTATGGCCTGCCCGCCGTGGAGGGGGG
>CAZFZB010000110.1:1965-9347 GCA_964523415.1 uncultured Chromatiaceae bacterium
CGGCCGGCCTGTACGCGAGCTCGGGATCAATCGCGACATCACCGTGCAAAGGCAGTTTCGGCAACGTTACCTCATGCTGTTCGAACGATTGCCGGATGCCTTCCTGCTGGTCGATGACGCCAGCGGGACCCTCGACGCGGCCAATGAGGCGGCCTGCCGATTGCTCGCGGGCACCCGGGTCCAATTGCTGGGCCTGAACCTGTATCGGATCTCGCCACCGCTGCAGCCAGACGGCACCCCGTCCCCGGAGGCCATCCTGCCCATCATCGCGATCTGCCGGCAACAGGGGTATCACCAGTTCGAGTGGGTGCATCGCCGTCTCACGGGCTCCGACTTCTGGGCGGAAGTCACGGTGCAGACCCTGCAACTGGATGGCCGGCTCTCGGCCTTCGTCGCCCTGCGCGATATCACGACGCGCAAGCAACTTGAATCCGATCTCCGTGCCGCTAGGGAGGCGGCGGAACAGGCCGCCTTCGCCAAGGGCGAGTTTCTCTCCACCATGAGCCACGAGATCCGCACGCCACTCGGCGGGGTCACGGGCCTGCTGCAACTTCTGGAAGGCACCCGCCTGAACGAGACCCAGGCCGACTATGTCGCCAAGGCCCAGCGCAGCGCTCAGCTCCTGCTCAACATCCTCAACGATATCCTCGAGTTCTCGCGGCTCGAGGAGGGGCGGGTCGAGATAGCCCACCTGCCCTTCCAGCTGCGCCGTGAGGTGCAGGGGGTGACCGATATCCTGGCCGAGGCGGCGGCGCGAAAGGGCCTGGCCTTGAGCGTCACCCAACCGTCGGAGTGCCCCGCTGAGCTGGTCGGGGATGGCCTGCGGCTGCAGCAGGTACTGCTCAACCTGGGTAATAACGCCATCAAGTTCACGCAGGAGGGCGGTCGAGATCCGGATCGCCTGTGCACCAGGGGCGAGCAACAGGGTATTGCTGCGCTGCGAGGTGCAGGATACCGGGATCGGCATCCCCGCGGCGCAACGGGAGCGGATCTTCGAACGCTTCTCCCAGGGGGCGAACGGTATGACCCGGCGTTTCGGCGGCAGTGGCCTGGTTCTGGCCGTCGCCAAGGGACTGGTGGTGGCGATGGGCGGGGAGATCAGCGTCAGCTCCCAACCCGGCCAGGGCAGCCTCTTCTGGTTCGAGGTGCCGCTGAATCAGGTCCGGGTGGCGGGTGACGCCCAGGCGGACCAGCACCCGGCCGTGCCGGCGATTCCCCTCGCCGGGCTGCGCGTCCTGGTGGCGGAGGACCACGACATCAATCAGTTGGTGCTGCAGGGCCTCCTGGGTCAACTGGGGGCCGAGGTGACGCTGGCCGGGAGCGGCAGCGAGGCGGTGGATCAGGTGCTCCTGGCCAACCCGGGTCCGGGCGCGAGGGAGCGGCCGACGGGCCCCCGGCCCTTCGATCTGGTGCTGATGGACGTGCAGAAGCCGGTCCTGGATGGCATGGCCGATACCCGGCTCCTGCGGCAGTGGCCCCACCTCGCCACGCTGCCGATCCTCGCCATCAGCGCCGGGATCCTACCCAACGAGCGAGAGCGCCGCCTGGGGGCTGGGATAAACGATTTCCTCGCCAAGCCCATCACATTGGAGGAGCTGGGCCGGGCCTTTCTGCGTCATAGCGGCCCGTCGGCACCGCTAGCAGCCGGCGACCCGGGCCTGGCCGAGCCCGCCCGGCTTTGACCTGGCCGCGGCCATCGACCGCCTGGGAGGGAATGCGGCACCTGGCTGCGGCTGTCCCGGCTCTTCCTTGCCGGCCTCGATGGCGCCCTCACCGACTTGTGTCACAACCTACGCGCCAAGTCGCCCGAGGCAGCAAGCCAGGCGGCCAAGCAACTGCACCGGCTGCGCGGCGGAGCCCTAACCCTGGGGGCGGACGGCTTAGCCCAGGTGTTGCGCGACTTGGAGACGGCCCTGACCGCGGGTGGGACCCTGGACCGGGAGGCCCTGATCGCGGAACTGGAGGCCGCGACCGAGGTCGCCCGGACGGCCCTGCTCCCCCTTGTCGAGGGCAGGGAGTCAGGCGGGGATCGCGGCTGAACGGGGGCTGAGGGGTCCCGGCCCTAGCGGTCCGGCGGGAGGGTCCCGCCGGATCGGAGGAGCTGGCGCAAGAGGCTGGCCGCGTCGCGAATCATGGCGGCGGTCGCGTCCCAGCCGACGCAGGCGTCGGTCACCGAGCAGCCATAGCGGAGTTGGGACAGGTCCGCCGGAATCGGCTGATTGCCGGCCTCCAGGTGGCTCTCGATCATGAGGCCCAGCACAGAGGTATTGCCCTCCCGGATCTGGTGCATCACATCCCGCATCACCAGGGGCTGGTAGTCGGGCCGCTTCCAGGAGTTGGCGTGGGAGCAGTCCACGACGAGATTGCCCGGGAGCCCAGCCTGATGAAGGGCCTGCTCCGCCAGGGAGATGGAGACGGAGTCGTAATTCGGCCGCCCACCGCCACCCCGCAGCACCAGGTGGCCATACGGGTTGCCGCGGGTGCGGGTAATGGCGGACTGGCCCTGGTTGTTGATGCCCAGGAAGCTATGGGGATGGGCGGCGGAGATGATGGCGTTGATGGCGGCATCCAGGTCACCGTCGGTGCCGTTCTTGAAGCCTACTGGGGTGGAAAGGCCCGAGGCCATCTCCCGATGGGTCTGGGATTCGGAGGTGCGGGCGCCGATGGCCGTCCAGCTCACCAGGTCGCCGTAATACTGGGGGGCGATGGGGTCCAGGGCCTCGGTGCCGGTAGCCAGACCGAGTTCACAGATATCCAGCAAGAAGCGGCGGGCCTTCTCCATGCCCACGTCGATGCGAAAGGAGTCGTCCATGAAGGGGTCATTGATGAAGCCCTTCCAGCCCGTCGCCGTGCGCGGCTTCTCGAAATAGACCCGCATTACCAACACCAGGACATCCGCGACCTCGTCCGCTAGGGCTTTGAGGCGGTGGGCGTATTCGATCCCGGCCACCGGGTCGTGGATGGAGCAGGGACCCGCGACCACGAAGTGGCGGGGGTCCCGGCGGTCGAGGATGTCCATCAGGGCCTGGCGCCCCGCCACCACCCGCGCCGCCGCAGACTCCGTCAGGGGCACCCGGGCCTTGACCTCGTCGGGCGAGGGCATGTGATCGAAGGCGAGGACGTTAAGATTCTCGGTCTGAACCAGGGTCATGGGTAGCTCCGGCGGGGACAGGGCTGCGGTCAGGGCTGACAGGGTCATAGGCCCGGGGTGTCACCTCGGGCCATGAGGACCCCGCCAGTATAAGTGCAATTCCCCCGGAGGAGAGGCTGGTCGGCGGGCATCCTGCGCCGGCGGGTTGCCGGGCTAGCCGCCCAGGGCCTGTCGGGCTATCTCCAGTTCCTCGTTGGTGGGGATGACCCAGACCGCCACCGGGCTGTCGAGCCGGCTGATCCTCCGCTCAGTGGGGTCCTGGGCCCGGTTGGCCGCAGCGTCGAGCCGAATGCCCAGGACCTCCAAGTCCTGGCAGGTGCGGCCGCGGACCTCGGCATCGTTCTCGCCGATACCGCCAGTGAAGACCAGGGCGTCCAGGCGGCCCAGTTGTATCCAGTAGGCCCCGAGATATTTGCGCAGCCGGTGGCAGAAGACCTCCAGGGCCAGGAGGGCCTGGGGGTCACCCCGGGCGATGCGGCGGTGAATCTCGCGCATGTCGTTGACACCACAGAGTCCGAGCAGGCCGCTGCGGCGGTTCAGGAGGTCGTCCAGGCCCGGGTTGTCCATGCCCAGGTTCTCAGCCAGGTAGAAGGGTATGGCGGGGTCCAGGTCACCGCAGCGGGTGCCCATCACCAGGCCCTCCAGGGGCGTCATGCCCATGGAGGTGTCTATACTCCTGCCCCCGCGCACCGCCGTGGCGCTGGCGCCATTGCCGAGGTGCAAGGTGATGAGGTTGCAATCCGCCGGGGCCTTACCGAGTAGGGCCGCCGCCCGGCGGCTGACATAGGCGTGAGAACTGCCATGGAAGCCATAGCGCCTGACCCTGTGGTCCCGGTAGAGGTACTCGGGCAGGGCGTAGCGATAGGCCGCGGGGGGCATGGTCTGGTGGAAGGCGGTATCGAAGACCGCGATCTGGGGCACCCCGGGGAAGAGGCGAATCGCCACCGCGATGCCCTCCAGGTTGGCCGGGTTATGGAGGGGGGCCAGGGGGATCATGTCACGCATGGCGGCCAGGACCCCCTCGTCCACCCGGGTCGGGTGCTGAAAGGCCTCGCCACCATGGACTACGCGGTGGCCCACAGCAACCAGGTCGCCCGGTTCGGCCAGAACCCCAGACTCCCGCAACCGGGCGAGGATGAGCTCCAGTCCCGCGCCATGATGGGGGACGGGCAGGGTCTGGGTGAAGGCTTGTTCCTGCCCTGCCCCATCGCGCCAGCGCCCCTGGAAGTCACCCTGCGACTCGCCGATGCGGTTGACGGCGCCCGCCGCCAGGACCTGCCAGTGATCGGACTGAAAGAGCTGATACTTGATCGATGAGCTACCCGAATTGAGAACCAGGACCTTCATGGCATTTCCAGAATCTGGGGGGAAGGGGGCAGGCGCCCTCCTCGCCCGGTGCTTAGGCCGTTGTCATTTGGGCCTGGATGGCGGTGATGGCGACGGTATTGACAATATCGGCGACCAGGCAGCCGCGGCTCAGGTCATTGACGGGCTTGTTGAGCCCTTGCAGGACGGGTCCGATAGCGATGGCGTCGGCGCTGCGCTGCACGGCCTTGTAGGTGTTGTTGCCAGTATTGAGGTCCGGGAAGATGAAGACGGTGGCCTGCCCGGCTACCTCGCTGTCCGGCATCTTGGAACGCGCCACGTCGGGATCGACGGCGGCATCGTATTGGATGGGCCCCTCCAGCTTGAGGTCGGGCCGGCGGGCATGGGCGATGCGCGCGGCCTCGCGGACCTTGTCCACATCCGCGCCCTTTCCGGAGGTGCCGGTGGCATAGGAGAGCATGGCCACCCGCGGCTCGATGCCAAAGGCGGCGGCGGTTTCGGCGGAGGAGATGGCGATGTCGGCCAACTGCTCGGCGTCGGGGTTGGGGTTGACGGCGCAGTCGCCGTAAACCAGCACCCGGTCCGCCAGACACATGAAGAAGACACTGGAGACGATCCTGGCCCCCGGCTGGGTTTTGATGATCTCGAAGGCGGGCCGGATGGTGTGCTGGGTCGTGTGCATGGCCCCGGAGACCATACCATGGGCGTCTCCGTGATAGACCATGCAGGTGCCGAAGTAACTCACGTCCTGCAACAGGTCGAAGGCCATCTGTTCCGAGATGCCCTTGTGCCGCCGAAGGTTGAAATAGGTGCGACCGTAGCGCTCGCGATCCGGTGAGGTCAGGGGGTCGATGATGCGGATGTGGCCGAGCTTGAGGCCTAGGTCCCGGATGCTGGTGCCGATCCTGTCGGGGTCGCCGAGCAGGGTCAGGTCGACGACGTCGCGTAGGCAGAGAATCTCGGCGGCGCGCAGGATGCGCTCGTCCTCCCCCTCCGGCAGCACGATGTGGCGGCGCTGGGATTTGGCGCGACGGAACAACTCGTACTCGAACATGAGGGGGGTGCGGCGCTCCAGGGACCGATCCGGGGGGCGTTGCGGCATTTCGTTCATGACATTGGCCTCGAAGAGGCCAATGGCGGCGGCGATCTTGCGATCATCCGTGGGCAGGATACTGGCATGGACCCGGTTCAGGTTCATGGCGGTCAGGTAGGTATCGGTATCGACGCTGAGGATGGGTACCTTGGCGCGCCGCAGGCCGCCCATGAGCCGGCGCAGATTCTCCCCCATTTCGATCCCACCGGTCAGCAGAAGCCCGGCGACACGGGGGAAGTTCGTGGAGGCATCCGCGACCAGGCTGGCGAGGATGATGTCAGCACGATCGCCCGGGGTAATGATGAGGGAGCCATCCTCCAGGTGATTGAGGAAGTCCGGGATCTCCATGGCGGCAATCTTGAAGTGGGTCGCCACCTGGATGAGGGTATCCTCGTCGCCATAGAGGCGGCGCGCCTCGAGGGCCCTTGCTATCTCGCCGATGGTCGGCTGACCGAGCAGGGGAAGCTCCGGGAGTACATAGACCGAGGCCTCGGGCAGTGCCGACTTGACCTGCTCACGCATGACGGCGAGATGCTCCGCCGCCACGCCATTGATGATGGTCGCCCAGACATCGCTGCCGCGCTCCGCGAGGGATTCCTGGGCCAGCCGCACGGTATCCAGGATTTCCTCGGGGTCCCGGTTGAAGCCCTTGACCACGACGATGAGGAGACAGCCGAGATTGTTGGCGAGGTCGGCATTGAAGTCGAATTCCAGGGAGGGCACCAGGCCGTCAAAGTCGGTGCCGGCGCACACCACCAGGTCGCACGCCTCCTCCAGGGCCTTGTATTTGGCCAGGATGCGCTTGAGGAGTTCATCATGATGTCCTCTGCCCAGCAGGTGCTTGGCGTCCTCAGCGGTGCAGCCATAGAGCATCTCAGGATCGAATGGCAGGTTGTAGCGGGCGCGCATGAGCTCGATGAGGCTATCCTCCCGCGCGGTTCGCTGGACGATGGGGCGAAAAAAACCCATCTTGCGATTGAAGGCCGAGAACATTTCCATGAGGCCGAGGGCGACCACTGACTTCCCGGTACCCCTGCCGGCCCCGGCCACAAAGAGACTGAATTGCATTGACATTACCGGGTGTCCAACGGGGCCCCGTGGGGCCGGTTATGGAAAGTGGCGACCGGATCGGGGGCCAGGAAGCGGGAATTGGGGTCGAAAGCTGGCCAGCCCCTGCCTTCGCGTCCCGGAGGGGGCGCGCTGGCGGTCTCGTCAGGTCCTAACCATAGCCGGAAATGTTGCGGCGCACAAATCCGGGTGAGGCCCTAGGGCAAGTCAGACCCGGGTGCGAGGGCAGGCGGTTTGGGTATCTTGCCTAGCCGGGGTCGGAGCCATGGCCCTGTTCGGAGCGCTGGGCGCGCCATTGGGGATAGGTCTGGTCCCGATAGGCGCGGCTGGAGATATAGCTGAGCACCTGGCCGAGACGATAGAAACGGACCAGGGAGTCGAGACGCAGTACCTCCCGACCATGCTCGTCGAAGAAGATCAGGGTGGGGGCATGGAAGAGGCCCAGAGTGGCGGCCCAGTCCCGGACCCGGCTACGTTGCCCGCTCGGGGTCACCACCGGTGTGGTAGCGCGCATGTCGAGTTGCACGCTATCCAGATCCTGAACCATGGCGCGCAGGCCGGGGTCGCGCAGCAACTGGCCATGCAGCACATCACAGGCATGACAGTCCCCACGCTCGAAAAAGACGACCAGGGGCCGTTCACCGGGCAGCCGGCTCCGATCCAGGTCGTAGGGCGGGGCTGCGAAAAAATCCTCCTCGTTGAGGTCCTCGGCATCGAAGACGAGCCGGTCATCCCCCCGCGCCA
>CAZFZB010000111.1:0-9209 GCA_964523415.1 uncultured Chromatiaceae bacterium
GCTCGACGGCGTGTCGGATGTGCTTGCATAGGGCCTTCGCGGCTTCGGGACCTATGGGCCCCTTCGCCACTTCGGCCATACGCCCGCACCTACGCCTTCCGGGGACTACGGACCTTCGCTTCACTCTCCTTGGCGCGCAGCGTAGGGCGATGGGATCGAAGCCATTGGGGTGGGGGATCTGGCGCAAGAGCTGGCAGCCCTGCGAGGCTGAGACAGGGGATTCGTCCGAACCCATCCAACCTGATCCGCGCCCGGTAACTCTAGTTTCAGAGCAGTCGATGGGTGAGGATGGTAGCGAGACGTGATCTCCGGGATGGCCCGAGGTCGTCCCTGATCTTAGCGCAGGGACCTCTATCCCCATTCTGATTCTTTCCAAACCTGGTGAGGAGACACGACAGGCGAGCGGCTCTGGTCGAGAATGTCAATCCGTGCAACGACCTGGTTCACCGCGGGGTCACGCGGGCCCATCAGGCTGGAGGCTGATGCCGGGCGAATACCAGATCCTGACTGTGCTGCTCACCCGAGCCGGCGTCGGGGCTATCGGCTGAAGATATTGTCGAGGCCGCACCCTGCCAGAGTCCTTCCGGCGGGCCGATGCCCCAACGGATCCTCCACCGGGGAACGGGTGCCCTTGCCCGTTGCGGGGATAGGGACTCCCGGCTTAAGGGGATCCCTCCTGTTCCAAGCAGAGATCCTGCCATAGCCGCAGCACCGGACCCGCCTGGTTCATACTGTAAAAGTGCAGCCCGGGTGCCCCGCCCTCCAGAAGGCGGCGGCAGAGGCCGAGGACGACCTCGTGACCAAAGGCGCGGATGGCCGCGATGTCGTCGCCCAGTGCCTCCAGGCGCCTGCGGATCCAACGCGGTATCTCGGCACCGCAGCCATCGGAGAAGCGGGCGAGTTGGGAGAAGTTGGTGATGGGCATGATGCCGGGCTGGATGGGAATGGCGATGCCCCGGGCCAGGCAGCGCTCCACAAAGTCGAAGTAGGCGTCGGGATTATAAAAATACTGGGTGATGGCGGCGTCGGCGCCCGCCTGGACCTTGCGCTGAAAGTTGACCAGATCCTGCTCGGCGTTGGGGGCCTGGGGGTGGACCTCGGGGTAGGCCGCGACCTCGATGCGAAAGTGGTCGCCGGTTTCCTGGCGGATGAAGGCCACCAGTTCATCGGCATGGCGGAAGTCCCCGGCGGCCCCCAGCCCCATGCCGGAGGGCAGATCGCCGCGCAGGGCGACCAGGTGGCCGATGCCCTGATTCTGATAGCGCGCCAGGATGCCCCGGATCTCGGCCCGGCTAGACCCGATGCAGGCCAGGTGGGGAACTGCCTCGACGCCCTTGGCCAGGAGCAGGTCCAGGGCGGCGAAGCTGGACTCCCGGGTAGAGCCGCCGGCCCCGTAGGTGACGGAGAAGAACTCGGGCCCCACGGCATTCATCTGGTCGATGCTGGCCGCCAGCTTGGCCATTCCCTCCGGGGTTTTGGGCGGGAACAACTCGAAACTGAAGGAGCGGTGGTCGGGGCGTGGGGCTGGCATGGGTGCTCCTGGCGGGGGGCGGAGTCTGTTGGCGGGAGGGGGCGGGGCTCTCGGGGCGGGGAGGGACGCCGGCCCATCCCCGCGCGGAGGTTGGATATCAAGTACCCCGGGGGGATGGCGCCCGGGGGCCCGCGGCCCCCGGGAGAACCTTAATACCGATAATATTCGGGCTTGTAGGGCCCCTCCACCGGGACGCCGATGTAATCGGCCTGGGCCTGGCTGAGTTGGCTGAGGTGGGCGCCGATCTTGCCCAGATGCAGGCGGGCCACCTCCTCGTCGAGCCTTTTCGGCAGCACGTAGACCCCGATCGGGTATTGGTCGGGGTGGTTGAGGAGTTCCATCTGGGCCAGCACCTGGTTGGTGAAGCTGTTGGACATGACGAAGCTGGGGTGGCCGGTGGCACAGCCCAGGTTCACCAGCCGGCCCTTGGCGAGCAGGATGAGGCGGCGGCCGCTGGGAAAGATGACGTGATCCACCTGGGGCTTGATCTCCTCCCACTCGTATTGCTCCAGGGAGGCGACGTCGATCTCGTTGTCGAAGTGGCCGATGTTGCAGACGATGGCCTGGTCCTTCATGGCCAGCATATGGTCGTGGGTGATGATGTCGAGGTTGCCGGTGGCGGTGACGAAGATGTCCGCCACGGGCGCCGCCTCCTCCATGGTGACCACCTTATAGCCCTCCATGGCGGCCTGGAGGGCGCAGATGGGGTCGATCTCGGCAACCCAGACCTGGGCGCCCAGGCCGCGCAGGGACTGGCAGCATCCCTTGCCGACGTCACCGTAACCGCAGACCATGGCGACCTTGCCGGCGATCATGACATCGGTGGCGCGCTTGATACCGTCCACCAGGGACTCGCGGCAGCCGTAGAGGTTGTCGAACTTGGACTTGGTGACCGAGTCATTGACGTTCATGGCCGGAAAGAGGAGGGTGCCGGCCTTGGCCATCTCGTAGAGGCGATGGACGCCGGTGGTGGTCTCCTCGGTGACGCCGCGGATCCCAGCGGCGAGCTGGGTCCAGTGCCGGTCATCGCGCTGGAAGGTGCGGCCCAGGACGCCGAGAATGGCCCGCCACTCCTCGTTATCGGAAGGGGCGGGGGCGGGCACGGCCCCGGCCTGCTCGTACTCGACGCCCTTGTGCACCAGCAGGGTGGCGTCGCCGCCGTCGTCCAGGATCATGTTGGGTCCGCCGCCGTCGGGCCAGTTGACTACCTGCTCGGTGCACCACCAGTAGTCCTCCAGGGTCTCGCCCTTCCAGGCATAGACGGGGATGTCCCGCGCGGCGATGGCGGCGGCGGCGTGGTCCTGGGTGGAAAAGATGTTGCAGGAACACCAGCGCACCTGGGCGCCGAGGGCGACCAGGGTCTCGATGAGGACCGCGGTCTGGATGGTCATGTGCAGGCTGCCGGTGACCCGGGCGCCCTTGAGGGGCTGGGTGGCCCCGTACTTGCGGCGCAGGGCCATGAGACCGGGCATCTCGGTCTCGGCGATGGCGATTTCCTTGCGGCCCCAGTCGGCCAGGGCGATGTCAGCCACCCTGTAGTCGGTGAACTCACTCATAGTCGTCAACTCCAGTGGTCAGTTGAGCGAGCGCCGTTGGCAAGGTGGGCCACCACCGAGCCTGGCCCCCATGGGGTCGCAGCGCTCCTCGGTGGGGGGGGGAGGCATGGGGTCTAGAGCCCAGCCGCCTCGCGTAGGGCCGCGGCGCGGTCGGTGCGCTCCCAGGTGAATTCCGGCTCCTCGCGCCCGAAGTGCCCATAGGCCGCCGTCTTGCGGTAGATGGGCCGTACCAGATCCAGCATCTGGATGATGCCGTAGGGGCGCAGGTCGAAGTGCTCCCGCACCAGTTGGGCGATGCGATCCTCGTCGATTCGGGCGGTCCCGAAGGTCTCGATGGCAATGGAGGTCGGCTCGGCCACGCCGATGGCATAGGAGACCTGGATCTCGCAACGGTCGGCGAGCCCCGCGGCGACAATGTTCTTGGCCACGTAGCGGCCGGCGTAGGCGGCGGAACGGTCCACCTTGGAGGGGTCCTTGCCGGAGAAGGCGCCGCCACCATGGCGGGCGGCCCCGCCGTAGGTGTCGACGATAATCTTGCGCCCGGTCAGGCCGCAGTCGCCGACGGGGCCACCGATGATAAAGGAACCGGTGGGGTTGATGTGGATCTTGGTGTCCTTGTGGATCCAATCCTTAGGGATGACGGGTTGGATGATGTTCTCCATGACCGCCTCGCACAGGTGCCGGTAGTCTACGTCCGGGTCGTGCTGAGTGGACAGCACCACCGCCTCCACCCCCGCCACCTGGCCGTCGACATAGCGTAGGGTGACCTGGCTCTTGGCGTCCGGGCGCAGCCACGGAAGGACCCGGGTCTTGCGCATCTCGGACTGGCGCAGCATCAGGCGGTGGGCATAGGTGAGGGCCGCGGGCATCAGGACGTCGGTCTCGTTAGTGGCATAACCGAACATGAGGCCCTGGTCGCCTGCCCCCTGCTCCTCGGGGGCGGAGCGGTCAACGCCCTGGGCGATGTCGCCGGACTGTTTACCGATCAGGGAGATGACCGCGCAGGTGGAGCCGTCGAACCCGACGTTGGAGCTGGTATAACCGATGTCGCACACCACGCCGCGTACCACCTCCTCGAGATCGATCCAGGCGTTGGTGGTGATCTCGCCGCCGACGATGACGGCCCCGGTCTTGATCATGGTCTCGCAGGCGACGCGGGCGTGCCGGGGATCGGGGTCCAGTTCCAGGATCGCGTCCAGGATGGCGTCGGAGATCTGATCGGCGACCTTGTCGGGATGACCCTCGGAGACGGATTCCGAGGTGAAGAGGGTTGCTTTCGACATGATTAGGGGCGGGTACCTGGCAATGGCTCCCCGGGGGGCCGGTGGAAAAGGTGGAATTTTAGGGCCCCTGGCTGCTGATTCCTAGTGCCGGTCTTGGATTTTTCCGCCCAAGGGTTAAGATGAGCCGCTTCTCGAGCCTACCTTGCCCTGCCAAGCCCCCTACTGAGGAGTCGTCACCCATGGTATCCCTGCAAACCCCCCTGTGCGATTTCGGCCGGCAAGCCCCGGATTTCAACCTGCCCGGCGTCGATGGTCGCCGCTGGACCCGAGACGAGTGCAAGGGGGAGCGGGGGCTGCTGGTGATGTTCATCTGCAACCATTGTCCCTACGTCAAGGCGGTCATCGACCGCATCATCCGCGACGCGCGGGACCTGGCCCCCCTCGGCATCGGCTGCGTGGCCATCATGGCCAACGACCCCAGCGATTACCCGGAGGACTCCTTCGACCATATGCAGCGCCTGGCCCGGGAGCTCGCCTTCCCCTTCCCCTACCTGCTCGATGAAACCCAGGAGGTGGCCAAGGCCTATGGCGCCGTCTGTACCCCGGACTTTTTTGGCTATAACGCCGATCTGGAACTCCAGTACCGGGGCCGCCTGGACGAGAGCCGCAAGGAGGCCGCCCCGGCGGGCGTCCGGCGGGATCTGTTCGAGGCCATGACCCAGGTCGCCACCCTGGGAGAGGGCCCACGTGACCAGATTCCCAGCATGGGTTGCTCCATCAAGTGGCGGGAGGAGTGACGGGATCCCTGGCCCTTCGGGGTCAGGATCTTTGGCTGGGTAACAAAATCAGCATATTAGCATCTATAAAAGTATTTTTGCCGTCATAAGCCCAGTTGGTTTGCGGAGAGGGACTGAAATAGGCAAAATATATGAACTTTTGCCATGCTGGCCAGGGCGCGCAGCCGGCCCGCCCAGGCGCCGACCACAAGACTTCCGTCTCTACAACAACTACGAGGAGGGGCTTCATGTCCTCACGCAAAGAACTGGCGAACGCAATCCGCGCCCTGAGCATGGATGCCGTTCAGAAGGCCAAGTCCGGTCATCCAGGCGCCCCCATGGGCATGGCGGATATCGCCGAGGTGCTGTGGAACGACTACATGCGCCACAACCCGGTCAACCCCAACTGGGCGGACCGTGACCGCTTCGTGCTCTCCAACGGCCACGGTTCCATGCTGATCTACTCCCTGCTGCACCTCACGGGTTACGACCTCAGCATCGAGGACCTCAAGTCCTTCCGGCAACTTCATTCCAGGACCCCGGGACATCCCGAGTACGGTTATGCCCCCGGTGTAGAGACCACCACGGGCCCCCTCGGGCAGGGCATCACCAACGCGGTGGGTATGGCCCTCGCCGAGAGGATCCTCGCCGGTCAGTTCAACAAGCCCGGGCATGAGATCGTCGATCACTATACCTACGTGTTCCTGGGGGACGGCTGTCTGATGGAGGGCATCTCCCACGAGGCCTGCTCTCTGGCCGGCGCCCTGGGTCTGGGCAAGCTGATCTGCTTCTACGACGACAACAACATCTCCATCGATGGCGAGGTGCGCGGTCACGGCCATACCCCGGGTTGGTTCCTGGACGACACCCCCAAGCGCTTCGAGGCCTATGGCTGGCATGTGGTCCCCCAGGTGGACGGCCATGACCCCGAGTCCATCAAGGCCGCCATCGAGGTGGCCCGTGCCGTGGACGGCAAGCCCTCCCTGATCTGCTGCCAGACCATCATCGGTTTCGGCTCGCCCAACAAGCAGGGCAAGGAGGATTGCCACGGGGCCCCCCTAGGCGACGACGAGATCGCCCTGACCCGCGAGAACCTGGGCTGGCGTCACGCCCCCTTCGAGATTCCCCAGCATGTCCGGGACGGCTGGGATGCCAAGGATGCCGGCTCCCGCGCCGAGGCCGAGTGGAACGTCCGTTTCGAGGCCTATGCTGCCGCCTATCCCGCCCAGGCCGCGGAGTTCCAGCGCCGCATGGCCGGGGACCTGCCCGCCGACTGGGCCGAGAAGTCCGAGGCCTTCGTTGCGGCCGTGACGGCCAAGGCCGAGACCATCGCCTCCCGCAAGGCCTCCCAGAATGCCCTGGAGGGGTTTGGCCCTCTGTTGCCGGAGCTCCTGGGCGGCTCCGCCGACCTGGCCGGCTCCAACCTGACGATCTGGAAGGGTTGCAAGGGTGTCAGCCGTACGGACGCCTCCGGGAACTACCTTTACTACGGGGTGCGCGAGTTCGGTATGTCCGCCATCATGAATGGCGCCGCCCTGCACGGGGGCTTCATTCCCTACGGCGCTACCTTCCTGATGTTCTCCGAGTACGCCCGCAATGCCCTGCGCATGGCGGCCCTGATGAAGGTGCCGTCCATCTTCGTCTATACCCATGACTCCATTGGCCTGGGAGAGGATGGCCCCACCCACCAGCCCGTCGAGCAGATCCCAACCCTGCGCCTGATCCCCAACATGAGTGTCTGGCGCCCCTGCGACGCGGTCGAGTCCGCCATCGCCTGGAAGCTGGCGATCGAGCGGAAGACGGGCCCGAGCTGCCTGATCTTCTCTCGTCAGAACCTGGCCCACATGGAGCGCGACTCCAGCCAGATGGAGGGCATCGGACGCGGCGGCTATGTGCTGCGCGATTGTGCCGGTACCCCGGATGTCATCCTTATCGCCACGGGTTCCGAGGTGGAGTTGGCGGTCAAGGCCGCCGAGGCCCTGGAGGCCAGCGGCAAGGCTGTGCGTGTGGTTTCCATGCCCAGCACCGATGTCTTCGATGCCCAGGACACGGCCTACCGTGAGTCCGTGCTGCCCCGCGCCGTGTCCCGGCGCGTAGCCATCGAGGCGGCCAGCACCGCCGGCTGGTGGAAGTATGTCGGCTGCCAGGGCGCCGTGATGGGTATCGACCGCTTCGGTGAGTCCGCCCCCGCCGGGGATCTCTTCAAGGCCTTCGGCTTCACGGTCGATCAGGTGGTGGCCACCGTCAAGGGCCTCCTCTAAGAACCGCCGCGGGGCCTCATCGGAGGCCCCGCCTCTCCCTTTCAACCTTTACAACCTGACCAGGAGCAAACGCATGACGATCAAAGTGGGCATCAACGGTTTCGGCCGCATCGGCCGCATGGCCTTCCGTGCTATCGCCAAGGACTTCCCGAGCATCGAGGTCGTGGGTATCAACGATCTGCTGGCCCCCGATTACCTGGCCTACATGCTTAAGTATGATTCGGTCCATGGCAACTTCGCGGGCGACATCGCCGTTGACGGCAACACCATGATCGTCAATGGCAAGCGTATTCGCCTGACCGCGGAGCGCGACCCCGCCAACCTGAAGTGGGACGAGATCGGCGCCGATCTGGTCATCGAGTGCACCGGCTTCTTCCTCACCGAGGAGACCTGCCAGAAGCATATCGCCGCAGGCGCCAAGAAGGTTGTGCAGAGCGCCCCCTCCAAGGACGCCACCCCCATGTTCGTCTACGGTGTCAACCACAAGACCTATGCCGGCCAGGCCATCATCTCGGCGGCCTCCTGCACCACCAATTGTCTGGCCCCGGTCGCCAAGGTCCTGCATGACAACTGGGGTATTAAGCGCGGCCTCATGACCACGGTCCACGCCGCCACCGCCACCCAGAAGACCGTCGACGGCCCCTCCATGAAGGACTGGCGCGGGGGCCGCGGCATCCTGGAGAACATCATCCCGTCCTCCACCGGCGCCGCCAAGGCCGTGGGCGTGGTGTTGCCCGAGTTGAACAAGAAGCTGACCGGCATGGCCTTCCGGGTTCCGACCTCCGATGTCTCCGTGGTCGATCTCACGGTCGAGCTGAACCAGGAGGCCGACTACGCTGACATCTGCAAGGCGATGAAGGCCGCCTCCGAGTCGGGTGATTTGGCTGGCGTGCTGGCCTACACCGAGGAGAAGGTCGTCTCCACCGACTTCCGCGGCAGATCCACCCCCTCGATCTTCGACGCCGAGGCCGGCATCGCCCTCGACAAGACCTTCGTCAAGGTCGTGGCCTGGTACGACAACGAATACGGTTATACCTGCAATATGTTGCGCATGGTTGAGCACGTCTCCTGAGAGGAGACGGGCCTGCAACCCTAAGGAGGCGGCAGGGACGCCGCCCACCTCACCCCGGGTTCCAGGGCCATTCCTGACCCCATCGGTACGCATGCCAGAGTTGTTCGGAAAGCCAGGGGCGTTTTCCCAATTGCTTTAGTCGTCCATAACCATGACAGGGGGAGCTGTTTCATGTCATTCATCAAGTTGACCGATCTCGATCTAGCTGGTAAGCGGGTGCTGATCCGTGCCGACCTCAATGTCCCCGTCAAGGAGGGTAAGGTAACCTCGGACGCGCGCATCACCGCCTCCATGCCGACCATGGAGCACTGCATGAAGGCCGGTGCCAAGGTCATGGTCACCTCCCATCTCGGTCGCCCTACCGAGGGCGAATGGACCCCCGAGGTCTCCCTTCAACCCGTTGCCGACAACATCGCCGCCCGTCTCGGCAAGCCTGTGCGCCTCATCAAGGACTGGATGGATGGCAGCTTCGAGGTCGCCGAGGGCGAATTGGTGGTCCTGGAAAACTGCCGCGTCAACCCGGGTGAGAAGAAAAACCTCGAGGGGACCGCCCGCAAGTACGCCGCCCTCTGCGACGTCTTCGTTATGGACGCCTTCGGCACCGCCCACCGGGCCGAGGCCTCCACCACCGGCGTGGGCACCTATGCCCCGGTCGCCTGCGCCGGGCTCCTGCTCACCGAAGAACTCGAGGCCCTGCAGAAGGCCCTGGCCAATCCGGCTCGGCCCATGGTCGCAATCGTCGGCGGCTCCAAGGTCTCCACCAAGCTCACCGTGTTGGAATCGTTGTCCG
>CAZFZB010000112.1:0-9111 GCA_964523415.1 uncultured Chromatiaceae bacterium
CAGGCCGCCTCACCCCTTGAACGAACTCCCCAGGCGGCTCAGGATCGGGTCATAGAGATGACGTTGATTCTGCGGGTACTCGATATAGAAGCTCTTGAACATGTCATTGGAGAGGAAGGTCTTCTGGTAGAAAATCTTGGGGCCTATGTAGCCGGAGACGACGAACCAGTTGTCCTTCTGACGCTTGTAGGTGACATTCTTGGTGATTTGTTTGGAAGAGGCATCCTGGGATTCCTTCTTGAAGAGATCCTGAATGGTCTGCTCCAGCACGTTATGGGTGCCGTAGATGATCATGCGGGCCTCCTGGTCGCGGGAGGCGAAGATCTGGCCATCGCCATTGGGGGCCTCACCCTGCGGGATCAGCAAATTGGCGGGATAGTCGATGGAGTAATTGAAACGCGCGTTGGAGTAGGTCTGATAGTTGTTTTCGGCGGTCAGGGTTTGGGGAAGTAACAGGAGGAAAAACAGCAGATAGGGGATCATGAGTCCTGCGCCGGGTATATCGAGGGTGGGGGTGAGCCGCCGCGGGCCTGACCCACGGCTCCTGTTGCGAGGGGCGGATTGCCTCAGGAGGTCATGCGCACCACCCCGGAGACGATACCCAGAATCTCGATTTCGTCGTGGCGGAGATAGAGGGGTTCCATCTCGGGGTTGGCCGGTTGCAGACGGACGCCCCCCGCCTCCACATAGAAGCGCTTCAGGGTCACCTTCTCGCCATTGATCAGGGCCACTACGGTCTCGCCATTCTCCGCGGTCTGGCGTTGCTCGATCACGATGATGTCGCCATCCTGAATCTGGTCGTCGATCATGGAATGACCGCGCACCCGCAGGGCATAACTCGCCTTGCGGGTCATGTGGCTGGGAACCCGGATGGTCTCCTGCTCCTCGGGGGTCTCTACGGGCCGGCCCGCGCTGACGTAACCCAGCAGGGGCACCTCTACGCCGGCCTCCTCCTCCAATAGCAGGGGTTCGAGGCTGGGGTCCCAGAAGAGCCGGGTCCGTTTGGGGATCATGTAAACGACTTGGGTCATCGCGGCTTCCTATGGGGTGATGGGCCAGGTGGAGAGCATAGCGCAGTGTTGATCACCCGTCCTGCTCGACCTGCACCGCATCCCCTTGAACTTGGCGCCTCAACCGGTAGGGCCGGGCAAATGTCGGGGGATCCAGTGGCGCGGTGGGGGTAAGATCCTGTTCAGTGGATCAAGTGGGACAAGTGGATCAGGTTCGAAACCGGAGGCAAGCATGAAAGAGCCTTTTCTGGCATTGACGGTCCTGCTGGCGGTGGGGGCAGGGGATATCCTGGCCGCGACGCCCGCCGCACCCACCGCCCCGGTGAACGGCGCCGAGGCTGTCCCAGGAGCTATGCCCGGCTCTGATCGGGATGCCCACGGCTGTATCGGCTCGGCCGGCTATAGCTGGTGCGCGCGGGAGCAGCGATGCGTCCGGTCCTGGGAGTTGGCGCGGGAACGGGGCTTCGCCGCGACCGCGGAGGGCTTCCGGGACTACTGCTCCGGGACCCGCTAGCCTGGGGGCCCGGGACCCACGGGCCTCGACCGCTTCAGATCGGCCTGGCCCACCTGGGCCCGGATGCCCGCGCTACCAGAGGAAGGTCCCGACCCAGAGGATCCAGGGGGTCCCCACCACCAGAAAGACCAGGGCGCAGAAGAGGGTGGTTTGGAGCCCCAGCCGGTAAAGCTCGCGCTGGGTAAGATAGCCGCTGGCGACGAAGATGACATTCTGGCTGCCGCCCTGTGGCGTCAGGGTGGAAAAATAGCTGCTGGCAAACAGCAGCGCGAAGGCCATCAGGTGGACGGGTACGCCAGCCTGGACACCAACATCGAGAAACACCCCGAGAAGGGCGAGCACCTGGGCCGACTGGCTGACGAACAGGTAATGCAGCAGCACATACAGCAACAGCAGCACCCCATAAGCGATTGGCCAGGACAGATCGCCGAGCAATAACGCCAGCCTTTCGCCCACATAACCCATGAAGCCCATCTCGTTGAGTTGTCCGCTCAACGCGAACAGCACGGCCAGCCACAGGAAGGTGGCCAGGGTGCCGCCCTGCTCATGGATGTCCTCCAGGGTCAGCACCCGGGTGGCGAGCAACAACCCGAGTCCCCCTAAGGCAACTGCCGTGTTACTCAGGGCCAGGATTCCACCCAGTATCCAGGCGCACACCATGGCGCCGAAGACCAGGGCGGTGATGCGCTCGTCCCGCGACAGGGGACCCATGGCCGCAAGCGCCTCGCGCGCCGCCCTGGGGGCATCTGGCGTAGCGGTCACCCCGGGCGGGAACAGGCGATACAGCAGGCTCGGGAGCAGCAGAATGGCCACCAGGGTTGGCACCGAGGCCACGAGCAGCCAGGACCCGAAGTGGACATGCAGGCCCTGTTCCGCCACCAGGGACACCCCGATTGGGTTCGCCGAGGTGGCGGTCAGCCACAGGGCCGAAGAGACGCTGAGGCTCGCCATGCCGCTGAACATCAGAAAACCGCCCAGCCGGCGGTGGCTCTCGTCCCCTGGTTGGGAGCCGCTGCCCTGGGCCAGGGCCAGGATGATGGGGTAGAGCACACCCCCGCGCGAGGTATTGCTCGGGAAACCCGGTGCGATCAAGGCGTCGGTCAGAAAGATGCTATAGCCGAGACCGAGGGTGGAGGCGCCGAAGCGTTTGACCACGTGCAGACTGATCCGCCGGCCCAAGCCACACTGGACGACCGCCTGCGCGACGAGAAAGGCCACCACGACCAGCAGCACGCTGGCATTGGCAAAGCCAGCGAAGGCCTGAGCCGGAGCCAGGGTGTGGGTCAGGACCGCCGCGGCGCCGGCCAGAAGGGCTGAGGTCAGCAGCGGGAAGGCATTGACGATGACGGCGAAAATTGCTGCCGCGAAGATGGCGAACAGGTGCCAGGCCTCTGGCGTCAACCCCTGGGGCACTGGGAAGAACCAGATGCCGAGGGCCAGGGCGAACGACGCCAGTTGTGTCGGGGTGGGCCGCAACCCGAGACCAAGTGAAGTCATGGCTGATCTCCTGCGTGGGGTAGGGCCGCCTCAGACGAGCCGAGCCGCGCCCAGCCCTTGAGGCCGGCCACCCGCAAGCTCACCCGACCGTCCTCGCCTGAGTAAAGGCGCTGCCAGGTGAAGCTGTACTCCCCCCTAACCCCGGCGTAGCGTCCCGTTCCCCCGGTAAACCGGCCCGCGATGGGCTTACCGGGCCCGGTCTCCTGCCCCACCAACTCGCTGAAGACCCGTTCCCCATGCTCGTCCGTCCAGACGCTGCGCGCCTGGACGCCGGTCTTGCTGTCGGAGAACCCGATCACCTCGGACTTGAAACCGAGATGAGGGCGCTGGGCGCCGGTCAGCACCAGGGAGCCGTTGTAGTCGAAGATGGCCACCCAGTGCCCCGCGTCCAGCTCGAGCACCTTGCGGGTCCCGGTAGCCGACCAGTTGCCCACGAAATCCCGACGATCGCCAGGATCAGCGGCGACCCCTGGCTCCACCGGACGATCGCAGGCGGCCATCAGGGGCAGCGCCACGAGCAGGGCCGTGCGCCAGAGCGGGGCTATCCGGGATCGGCGGGGATGACGCATGACTGATGACTCCGGCACCAGGACAGGATGAACAAAGAGGCTTGCGAGTATATACCCGTCCAGCGGGGCAATGAGATTCTGAACAGCGGCAACCCACCAGGGTCAAACCCTGCGCTAGCTCTTGCACCCGCGCCGTCAGGAATCCCCGGCGGCCAGGTCATCCCACACCCCGTTTGGCTCGCCGGGTCGAGATCTGTGACATCATTCACCCTCGCGGCGTGAGCCCCGGTCGCCAGCCCCCAATTCTGGTCCCCGCTCCGGTGAGGAGCGCTCCCTTAACCCCTTCCTATAGCCAGTATGGGGACCTGGGTACCCTGCAGGGAACCGACGCCCTGGCAGGCGGTGGAGCAGGTGGAAAACGTCAGGCCGCCCGGACCTCACAATTGTTGTTGGCATCGCAAGGAGCCTAAGGCATGATGACTGACGGTGGGGCGAAGCTGCCTGGAAGTTGGTCTAATTGTCGTGGCCGGGCCTTGACCAGCGAGGCCCCCACCAAGCCACTTCTCCTTGGGTACGGAACGAGGCGCTCCGCATGATGCCTACAGGGTGCCGTGCAATGAAAGCGAGTGCCGCGGATCTGAAGCGGGGCACGCTGCTCCTCGTGGCGCTTCTCGCCGGACTCATGGGGTGGTTACCCCCTGCTCATGCCGACGACCTGGTCAGACTGGCTGTTCTGGCCTTTCGCCCTGTGTCCGAAACGCAACGGCGTTGGCAACCGCTGGCCGATTATCTGAATCGGGAAAATCCCGACCACCGGTTTGTATTAAAGGCCTATAAGTACCCCGAACTGGAAGAGGCGATTGCCGCGCGGCAGGTCGACTTCGTTCTGACCCAGCCCTCTCATTACGTCCTGATGACGTACCGCAACGGCCTGTCCTCCCCACTCGCCACCCTCGTTGAAAAAGAAGGCGGTAACGCGCTTGCAACCTTCGGCGGGGTCATATTCACGCAGGCCGGACGCGCGGACATCACCAAACTGGCTGACGTAAAGGGCAAGACCGTCGCCACCAGCAGCATCAGTTCCCTCGGCAGCTATCAGATGCAGGCTCAAGAACTTGCTAACGCCGGCGTCGTCTTGCCGACCGACGCCAAGATCATGGAAACCGGACAGCCGCAGGATCGGGCGATCGAGGCCGTCCTCACGGGGGCCGCTGATATCGGTTTGGTGCGTAGCGGTGTCCTCGAGGCGATGGCCCGTGAAGGCAGGCTGGATCTCTCCAAACTCAGGATTCTTAATCCGCGGATCATCGATGGGTTCCCCTTCCTTCTGTCCACCCGGCTGTTTCCGGAATGGGCCTTCACGGCGATGCCCCGGATCGATGGCGCTTTGGCCAGGCGAGTCGCGGCGGCGCTGCTTGTATTGCCCCATGGCGGAGAAGTGGCACAGGCGATCAGCATTCAGGGCTTTACCATCCCAGCGGATTACCATGGTGTCGACGTCCTGTTGCGCGAGTTGCGGTTGCCACCCTATGACGCTACGCCTGAATTCTCGGTAGGCGATGTCTGGAGTCGCTATCGGGTCGGGTTGGCGACGACGGCCATGGCCGGGGGCCTGTTCCTGCTCGTCGTCACCGTCCGGCTCTGGCTGTCCAACCGCCGGCTGAAGGCCAAGCGTGTCGAGCTGAAACAAAGCATGGGCCGCTTAACCGAGAGTGAGGCACGTCAACGCGCCATTCTGCAAGCACTGGGCGAAGGAGTTTGCGGTGCCGACGCTGAGGGGCGTTGCCGTTTCATCAATGCCACGGCCTTAGGGATGTTGCAGATCGAAGAGAGCCAGGCCCTGGGCCACGACCTCCACAAGCTGCTGCATCCGCAGCGTCACGATGGGCGGCCCTACCCAATCAGCGAATGTTCGCTCTGCCATCTGCGGCAGGATGGTCAAACGCGACACCAGGAAGAGTGGTTCTTCCGTCCGGATGGCGTCTGCTTTCCCGTTGCCCTGACCGTGGCCCCTTTGCTCGCTGATCATCCGGAGGCGGGGATAGTCGTGGCCTTTCGGGACATCAGCGGGACCAGGGCCGCCGAGGCGCAGTTGCGCAAGCTGTCTCAGGCGGTCGAGCAAAGCCCGGTCAGCATCGTCATTACCGATCTTGACGGGCGTATCGACTACGTCAACGAGTTCTTCTTGGTCAATACCGGCTATAGCCGGAGCGATCTGATTGGGCAGAATCCGCGTCTGCTCAGTTCCGGAAAAACACCACCTGCCATCTATCCCGAATTGTGGGGTGCCCTGAAAGAGGGGCGCACCTGGCAAGGGGAATTCATCAACAAGCGGAAGGACGGCAGCGAATTCATCGAGTTCGCGATTGTGTCGCCCATCCGCAATTCGGATGGGCAGATCAGCCAGTATCTCGCTTTCAAGCAGGATATCACCGCACGCCGTGCCGCCGAGGAGGAGGTCAGGCATCTTGCCTTTTTTGATCCCCTCACCCATCTGCCTAATCGTCGCCTCCTGATGGATCGTTTGCAGCACGCCTTCCTGGCCACCGAACGCAGTAAGCGGCACGGAGCCCTGCTCCTGATCGACCTGGACAACTTCAAGACCCTGAACGATACGCATGGCCACGGAGTGGGTGACCGCTTGTTGCAGCAGATCGGACAACTGCTCGCCGGCTGTGTCCGCAAGGGCGACACCGTCGCCCGCCTGGGCGGTGATGAATTCATCGTCTTGCTGGAGGACTTGAGCCAGAGTCCCAGGGAGGCCGCGGCCCAGTTGACCAAGGTTGGCGAGAAGGTGGTCGCCGCACTCCGAAAAAACTTCCGGTTTGGCGACAATGAGCATCACAACAGCGCCAGCATTGGTGTCACCCTGTTTTGTGGCTTTGGACAGCTTTGCCAAGAGCCGCTGGCAGAGGTCGTCGAAGGTTTGCTACGGCAGGCCGACCTGGCCATGTATCAGGCCAAGGCTGCCGGGCGCAACACCCTGCGCTTTTTCGATAGCGCCATGCAGGCCGCGGTGACCGCACGCGCAGCCTTGGAAAACGACCTGAGGGAGGCACTACGCGAGGAGCAGTTCGTTCTCCACTATCAAGCGCAGGTCGATGAACAAGGCCTGCTGACAGGTGCCGAGGCCCTGGTGCGTTGGCAGCACCCCCGCCGCGGTATGATCTCTCCGGCGGACTTCATCCCCCTCGCCGAGGATACCGGTTTGATTCTCGCCCTCGGTCAGTGGGTGCTGGCCACGGCCTGCCAACAGTTGGCGGCGTGGGCCTTGCAAGAGCATATGGCGCACCTGACGGTGGCGGTCAATGTCAGTGCCCGCCAGTTCCGCCAGGTCGACTTTGTCAGTCAAGTGGTGGCGTTGATTGAACGGACCCCTATCTCCCCGGGTCGGCTGAAGCTGGAATTGACCGAAAGCCTTCTTCTCGACAATGTCGAAGACATTGTTGAAAAGATGCGGGCATTGCAATCCAGGGGGGTCGGCTTCGCCCTCGATGACTTCGGCATCGGTTATTCATCCCTCTCCTATCTGAAGCGCCTGCCGCTCGATCAAATAAAAATCGACCAGTCCTTTGTGAGGGATGTTCTGGTCGATAGCAACGACGCCGCTATCGCCAAAACCATCGTCGCTCTGGCGCATAGCATGGGGCTCGCGGTAATCGCCGAGGGCGTGGAAACCGCCGCCCATCGGGATATGCTGGCCAGTTTCGGCTGCCATGCCTTCCAAGGCTATTATTTCGGCAGACCGGGGCCCGCGGTGGCGCTGGAGACGTGGGTGAACCAAGGGGTTGTGAGCCAACCTCGCCGTGGATGTGCGTCGGGAGGATCAGGGGCCCCGGACGAGGGGCCTTTGCACGCCATGAGGGTGGACTAACCTCAAGGCTATGTCTGCGTTACGTATTGGCTTTGACCAAGGCGCGTGGTTTGCCTGTCTGCGTGCGACCCGCCTGCGCGCAGCGGTCAGGCGCACAGGCAGGCCCGCGCTCAACCGGCGTCGGCGTTGTAGCGCCGGCAAGCCGAGCGCCTACGACCGTTTCGCGGCAACCCATGGCATATCGGACGTCTATCGCCTTCCAACAGCTTTAGGTTGCCGCCCCGCTCCCCGATAACCTTAAGTGTTCACACAGGACCCCCATGCTCATACCTTGCCCCGCCAATCACTTTCAGGTTGAACATGCGGAACGGCTGCGCTGGACCTACCAAAGCCTGACCGGCCGCCATCTGCTGGACCCGGCACTAGCCCCCGAGGCCGCCGCCGAGGTGCTGTTCCATGCCCCCTTTGTCGTGCTATCCCACGATACCGCGCCCGACCCCATCCTCAACTATGGCAATCTCGCCGCCCTGAACCTTTTTGCCATGACCTGGGAAGAACTCACGGCCATGCCTTCGCGCTTCACCGCCGAGGCCTCCATCCGCGCCGAAAGGGAACTCCTGCTGGCGGAGGTAGCCGCACGCGGCTACATCGATGACTATGCCGGCGTGCGGATCGCCAAGACCGGCGTCCGGTTTCGCATTCTCCAGGCTACCGTCTGGAATCTGAGGGATGACGGCCACCGCAACCTTGGCCAGGCGGCCACCTTTCGGCGGTGGCAGATGATCGGGGATCCCTCCTGCGGCACCAGGTCCACATGACACGCGGATCACAACCCGCGCCCTTGAGGGTCCGCCAATCAGGTCCCCGAAACAGGTGCCGTTAGCTGCCACCTGGGCGCGGTAGCTGCCAACGCCCGTCCGGTGCCCGGCGGGGCTGGTGCCAGGCGGCGCGGTTGCCCCATACCCTCCTCGGCAATCCCTATCGGGTGGCCTGCCTCGCGTCTCACCCCCCCCCCCCCGCACTGTGTCGAGGTCCCGTTAGCCCGGGTTTATGTCGGAACAATTTCCTTTTAGACGAATTTGACGACTTGGACTTGTCTTAATCCCCTTTAGGTCGGGTCTATGTCGGAACAGGTGGCTTGATCATGCTAACTCCTCCAGCAGCGGCGCCGTCCCTTCCAGCGTCAGCGCTGGTATCTTGGGCAGCGAGCCGCCGAGGATGCCGCTCATCTCGCCGTACCTGCCGACGGTGTTGGTGATAACCCGCCTGCTCTGCTTGTCGCGCCGGGCGAGTTTACCCAGGTCGTGAAGATAGGCGAAGAAGGCGAGGCGAGTAGTGGCGTCGAGCAAGTGCTTGTTGTCCATCATCAGGGTCTCGTGCTGATGTGTTTGTTGTTGCGGCTAGAGACGGTCACGCGCTAGGCGCCGATGGCAAGTGTCCTCCTTGGTAGGGGTGGCAGACTGAGCCCGCAAGCTTGTGGCGGAGTCGCTGGCCCCAAATCGGATCGCCTCCGCCTCCAGGCGCAGCCCATAGCGGGTGCGGGGCCGTATGCTATCGCCCTGGATCAGGTAGGGGGCGGCCAGGGCGGGGCCCAGGGCCGCCTCCAGGGTGCGGTTGACGCGGGATTTGCGTTGGTCGAAGTACTAGGTGCTCAAGCCCCCCGCCAGCGCCGCCTCGCTGCGCTCCAGTTCGCCGGAGAACTCCCCGACCATCTGGCGGTATTCCGCCAGAAAGGCGGCGTCGAGGTCCGCGTCGGTGCGCCGCACC
>CAZFZB010000113.1:0-4920 GCA_964523415.1 uncultured Chromatiaceae bacterium
CTGGCGATCAGCACGATATTGCCTGCGAGCCTGGTACTGCGGGAATTCCAGCCCAAGGCGAAAACCATCATCGAGACCAGGATGGAAACGGTCTCGAGGATCAGATGCAGTGGCAGATAATGTGGGATGCCCTTGCTATCCGGAATCGTCGGCGCCAACCAGGCGATGAACTGGATTAGGGCGAGAAGCAGCAGGAAAAGCCCCATGCGGCGCATGGGCTGCCGGAAATCCGGATGCAGAGAAAGTTCCGATTCAATAATGGAAGTCAATCTCATTCGCTTCGTCCATAGGTTTCAGATTAACCAGGGGCAACCCAACCCCAACGCTGCGGGGAGACCAGAGGGCAACGGGAGGTTTCCCACGCGCCTTGTTTATTTCAGGGTTGATAATCTCAGGGACCAAACACATAGCATCAGGTCCGAAATTGAGTGTCGGTTCACTTGGGACCCTCTTGCCTTTACCCCTTGCTCTCGCAAATTTCCAGTGTGACTAGCATCCTCATGAGTTCTGACAGGGTCCTGGCCGCCATCTTTTCCATCACCCGGGCCCGATGGGCCTCGACGGTGGATTGGGTGATACCCATCTCACTGGCAATCACCTTATTGCGCTGACCATCCACCACTCGCAGCATCACCTCGGCCTCGCGGGGGGTCAGCCGCGCGATACGCTCCTTGATCTCGGCGAGACGGCTGGCCTCACCCCGGCGCAGGGCATCCTGCTGCATGGCCCGGTGCACACTGTCAAGCAGGGCCTGGGCATTGAAGGGTTTTTCCAGGAAGTCGAGGGCCCCGGCCTGGAGGGCGCGCACGGCCATGGGGACATCGCCATGGGCGGAGATCATGACGATGGGCGGGTGGCTGGGGAACTGTTGCAGGCGGGATTGCAGTTCCAGGCCGCTCATGCCCCGCATCCGCACATCGAGAATTAGACAACCGTGCTGGTCCGGGCTGAAGTGGTCCAGATAGTCCTGGGCCGAGTCATAACTGGCCACCTCCAGGCCCACCGATTCCATCAGGAGCTGGATCGATTCCCGCACCTGCTGGTCGTCATCGACGATGTAAATAGTTGGTTGTCTCGCTGACATGGATCCCCCGGGGAGTCAGTGGTGCCTGGCCTTGGCGCCGGGGAGGATGAGGGTCTGACACCCGGCCAGGCCGAGTTGGAATTGTAGCCTCTCAGATACCTTGCGCGGGAAGGCTGAAGCGAAACTGGGTCCCGGTGGGGCCGGTTACCTCCAGTTGGAGGCTGCCCCCATGGGCATCGACGATACCCTTGCTGATCGATAGGCCCAGGCCCATGCCCCCGCTCTTGGTGGTGACGAACTGTTTGAAGATTTCGGTACGCAAGGCCTCGTCCACCCCTATACCGGTGTCGCGCACCACCACCTCGACCCGATCCGGACCAGGCGCTGCGGTAGCAATGGTAAGACATCGCTCGGTGAGACCGGGGTCGGCCATGGCATCGATGGCATTGGTGGCGAGGTTGAGGATGACCTGCTGTATCTGGATGTCCTGTGCCCAGACCAAGGGTAGGTCCGAGCCAAGTCGGGTCTGGACCTGAACTCCGACCCGTTGGGCCTCGGAGCGGATCAGTACCAAGACCTTTTGAACCAATTCATTGATATCTAGCGCAGTTTTGACCGGGGTTTCCTTTTTGACGAACTGGCGCATCTGCCGGATGATGTCGCCACCGCGCTGGGCCAGCATGGTAATGGTGACCAGGGTATCGCTCAGGCGGCCGGCCCCCTGGCCATCGAGACCGCTGTCGAGCAGACGGATGCAGGCCTGGGCATTGGAGGCGATGGCCGTGAGGGGTTGGTTGATTTCGTGGGCGATTCCGGCGGCCATCTCGCCGAGGGTGTTGAGGCGGCCCATGTGGGCCAGTTCGCGTTGGTGGCGGCGGCGGGACTCCTCGCTGTGCTGACGCTCGCTGATGTCGCGGAATACCACCACGCTGCCGATGATGTCGCCCTTTCCATCGCGCAAGGGGGAACAGGCGTACTCCACTGGGAAGTGGCTGCCATCCTTGCGCCAAAACCAGTCTTCCGGGATGTGACGGGCCTTGCCATCCTGGCAACTGCGATAGACGGGACACTCCCGGGCGGGAAAGGGGGTACCGTCGCTACGGGTATGGTGGAGGAGTTCATGCTGGTTACGGCCGACCATCTCCTCGGCGCGCCAGCCGGTCATCTCAGTCATGGCCCGGTTAGCGAAGGTGGAATTGCCCTCGCGATCGACACCATAGATGCCGTCGGCGACGGAGTTGAGGATCAGGAGGTGTTGCGCCTCCAGGTTCACCTTGGCCTTGCGCAGTTGCCGATTGAGTCCCCAGATCCGGTAAAGCAGGGATGCAATCAGCAGGAGGAGGATCAGCCCCGCCACCACCCAAGCCAGGTACCGCTGCACCACATCACTGAGGGTGAAGTCCTGATCATAGGGGGGCTGCCTGAGACGCCGGAACAGGTCGTGGACCGGCTGATAGTCGAGGGGCACGGTCCAGCCAGCGTAATTCCCAGCCAGGGCTGCAGGGTGATCGGGGGGCATCCTGAGCAGGGCCACCGCCACCTGCTGAGCCAGGTCGTTAGGGGTGTGACTGACCTTGCTGAAGGGCCACTCGGGATAGAGATCGGTACTGTGGATGAGGGGGAAGCGGTCGGTGGGCCTGGGATTGAGCACCCTGAACTGGTTGAGATCGATCAGCCCCTCCGCCGCCATGTGCTCCAGGATGCTGGTGCGCACGGTTCCCGCATCGGCCTGGCCCAGCAGCACCGCCATCACCACACTGTCGTGATCACCGGCGAAGGCCAGCCGGGCGAGGTCGCGATAGGGATCGACCCCCTGGCGCAAAAGCTCGTCCCAGGCCATCTCGAAGCCCCCGAGGGAGGTCTCGTCCACCGCCAGCAAGCTCTTGCCGGCCAGGTCGGAGAGGCGCTGGATATCCTCATGTTCCTGACGAGTGAAGATGACGCTGCCAAACTGGTTCAGGCTCAGGTCCCCTTCCCGGTTATTGAGCGTTGCGAGGCGCGAAATCCCCTGGCGCACCTCCAGGGCAACATAGATGCCCGGGTTGACCAGGATGAAGTCCACGAACTCCATTTCCACGTACTCGCTGATGCGGCTGAAGGGGAGCGGGACTATCTCGAAGCGGTAGCCCTCCAGGGTGCTCGTCAGGTAGTCGGCGGTCGGCTGCCAGAGTTCACGGGTCAGTTCGGTACCCCGGTGGCTGAGGACGCCGATACGGATCTCCTGGATCGCCTCGGCAGAGGTCGCCGCCATCCAGAGACCCAGGGCCAGGAGGCGGACGGCAAGGTGGCGGCACCAAGCTAGGGATGACATGGCCCGCGCATGGCCGTCTAAGGTGGCGTGACCTAATCCCAGAGCTTGGGCGGACCAGTCTCGCCAGACTCTCGCCGCGTCTCAATCCGTTCCTGGATGAAGCGTTGAAATTCCGGCTGGCGCTGATAGGCACCGGTGGCGACATAGGCCAGGCTGGTGGCGATGTGATAGGGGCGAATGTAGCTATCGGTACGAAACACCTCCTGGCCCCCGGCGTCCAGAAACAACAGGGTCGGGGTGTAATTGATACCCAGCTCCTGGCTCCAGTCCCGAGCCGTCATCTCGCGGCCATCCGGGGTGATGAGGGGCTCCGAGGAGCCGAAATCGACCAGGGCGACATCGAACTGCCTCAGCAATTCCCTGGCCTCGTCCCGCGCCAGGCCCTCGCGATGTAGTTCATCGCAGGCCTGGCAACTGGGCTGTTCGAAGAGCAGCAGCAAAGGCTTGGCGCTGGGACGCTGGTTGAGCTTGAGGGGGTGGGTCAGATAGCCGGGGTCCTGGTGTAACTCGGTACTGGATTGGGGACCAGCCCGGGCGGCCAGGAAATCCTGGAAAGAGCCGGCGGGCGCGGGGCGTTGAGCGCTATAGTCGAGGAGGGCGCTGAAGCGCTCTGGCGGATAGTAACCGTTGAGGCGAAAGGTCACCCTCCCCTGTTCATCCAGAAAGAGCAGGGTCGGCGTGAATTGCACCCTCCGGTCGTGAGCGAAATCCTTTTCGCTTGTCACCTTGCCCTGCAGGTCGGTCACCTCCAGATCGCCCCAGATGTTGATGGCGATGAAATGGAACTGGGCCCGAGCCTTCGCCTCGATGTCGCGCTGGGTGAAGTTCACCTCGAGCATGCGTTTGCAGTAGGGGCACTCCTCCTGGTGGAAGTAGAGCACCAGTCGCTTGCCCTCCGCGGTGGCATTCTCCAACTCCTCGTCCAGATGGAGGAAGGAATCCTTGAACCAACCTGGCAGGGCGGCCATCAGCAGGCTAGTGACCAACCAGAGCAGCAGGGAGGCAACAAGGGCGCGACGAATCTTCATGGGCAAATCCTAGGCTGAGACCCTGGGGTAGTGCCGGTGATTGACCGGCCTCAGCCCAGGCCCGGGTTGTCGGCCATGCCCACCAGCTTGGTGGCATTGACCTTGACGAGGGAGAGGGTTTTCTGGTCGCGCAGGTAATCGGCGACTAGTTCCCAAACCGGACGCCCGGGCCCCGGGGTGCCGACGGTCGCCCAACCCGTGACCTTGTAGCTTTTGTCCGCCTCTACGAGACGGCCATCGTCCAGGCGCATCTCGCCGATGCGCTGCCCCAGGCTATTGGTGGGGGTGCAGACGTAATCCAACCCACCTACGCGCACCATGTCGCCGCCTTGCTGCAGATAGGGATCGGGATTGAAGAGGTTATCGGCCACATCCTCCAGTATGGTCTTGAGTTCGCTGCCCTTCATCTCCCGGACATAGGTGGCCGGATAGGTGATGGCGGTCTGGTCGAGGACGTTTTCGAAGGTAATGGTGGAACCCGGGGTCACGGTGGTGCCCCAGCGGAACCCAGGCGAGAGGGCTATCTCGGCGTCACCGGCCTGGCGCAGGGCGTTGCA
>CAZFZB010000113.1:5020-9031 GCA_964523415.1 uncultured Chromatiaceae bacterium
CCGCCCGGGTTTTCCACCAGACTGGGGGCGGGGATGCCGTCATGGGTATGACCGCCAAAGATGACATCGATCCCGCGCACGGTTGCGGCCATCTTCAGGTCCACATCCATGCCGTTGTGGGAAATCACCACCACCACGTCGGGCTTCTCCTTGGCTCGCACCTGATCCACCATCTCCTGCATGTGCTGATCCTGGATGCCAAAGCGCCAGTCTGGGATGAATCGCGCCGGATTGGCGATGGGGGTGTAGGGGAAGGCCTGGCCGATCACGGCCACGCGTGTGCCATTGACCTCCTTGACGGTATAGGGCTTGAAGGCCAGGCCCGTGGCCTCGTCGAAGCCCGGGAAGTTGGCGAACTTGTAGTCGAACAGGGCCGTGTCGGAGATCGAGATATTCTGGGCGACGAATTCACCCTTGAAGGCATTAATATTCTCGATCACCTCGGAGTCGTTGTAGGTGAACTCCCAGTGACCTGTCATGACATCGACGCCAAGCAGGTTGCAGGCCCCCACCATGTCCTTGCCCCGGGTCCAGAGGGCGGTGCCAGACCCCTGCCAGGTGTCGCCACCGTCCAGTAATAGGCTGTTACCCTCCCCCGCCTCTGCGCGCAATTGTTTGACCAGGGTGGCCAGGTGGGCGAAGCCGCCGACCTTGCCATAGCGCTGAGCGCCGGCATCGAAATCGAGGAAGGTAAAGGCGTGGGCGTCCCTGCCACCCGGGGCAATCCCGAAGTGCTTGAGCAGGTTCGTACCCACCAGGTGCGGGGGCTGCCCCAAGGCGGCACCCACACCCAGATTGACGCTCGGCTCCCGAAAATAAATGGGGTTGAGTTGGGCGTGGGTGTCGGTGATGTGCAGCAGGCGCACGTTACCATAGCGGCCACTTTGGTAGAGCGCCTCGCCCTCACCCGCTTGAGTCGCGGCCCGGGTCGACCCCGGCAGCAACCCGGCCATTCCGCCCAAGGCCAACAGGCGGGTAAATTCTCGCCGGGATAGATACATGGTTCGGATCCTCTGCTTGGGGTTTAGGGTCTGGGGTAATGACTTGGCCCGATCCAAGTCCAGGCTGGACTCGGATCGGGCAGGGGTACTACTACTTATTGACCGGGGATTCCGGATCGAGCACATAGGCCACGAGATCGGCTATCTGACCCTGCGTCAGAAAGCCATTGGCGCCAAAGCGGGGCATGTTGGTGCAAGGGAAGTAGGCATGGGCGTTATAAATTACCTCGTAGACGTACTTCTGAGTATCCGGGGTGTTGCCCCGGATCTTGCCCAGGCCGGTCAGGCTGGGGCCCAAGGTCCCGTGCGCCGGCACCTTCAGGTCCATCTGGTGACAGGCGTAGCAATTGCCGCCAAACTTCTTGCTGTTGTCATCCACCTTGGGCCCGAGACGAAAGCCAGACCCCTCCTTGGCGAGGGCCTCGCCACGCTTCCAGTCACCCAAGGTGATCCCACCCTCAGGGTAGACGCGCGAGGCAATGGCCATCTCCTGGACTCTTTTCGCCGTCTCGGGATCGATCACCTTGCCGTGCAGGGCTGAGCAGGCCTTTTGCAATTCGTCCTGGGTCATCCGTTCCCGTGCGGTCTTGCCTTCCTGGGTAGGTTGATCCAGTTTGAAGCCCTTGGCGTCGAAAATCAGGTACTCCGTCAGTTCCGCCGGTGTCATCTTGGTGTAATCGACCGGCCCTTCCTTGGCGGCGGCCGTTGCCGCCAGACCGACGGCGGCAGCTCCCACGGCCCCAGCCGCCACAGCCTTGCCCACGCCGGAGGAGCTGTCGGGGTTGGCTGGAGCGGCGCTGGGCTTGTCTGGAGCTGCCTTGTCGCTGGTGGCTTTACTGGCGGTGGCCTTGCTCGTCTTGATACTCTTATTAGGCTTCCCAGCAGCGGGTTTCTTGGCGGGACTGGTCTCGGCGGCGCCTTTCGCGGCATCAGCCGGGGGGGCAACATCGGCGCTCAGGCCAATGCTGGGTATCAGGGTCGTCGTGGCCAGCAGCGCCGCGATGAGGGTCTTATCAATCATGTCTCGGTCTCCTTGGGCGACGGCTAGCGCTTGATATCGGGCAGGATGGCCGGCTGGCCCCTTGCCTTATCGGTCCAGTAGGAAATGATGGCGATGGAGGCGTCGGAGCCATAGATGATTTCCGCCTGACGCATCTGCCAGACACACTCGGAGACACGATGCTGGCTACCGCGAACGGCGTCATGCCCGACCCGGAAGGCGGGCCAGGAGATCGCCTTGGTCCACTCCTCGGGGACGTTGGCATCCGGCAGCACCGAGGCACGGATACGTTTGCCCGTGGCGGCATGACAGGTGGCGCAAGCGAAATCGCTGATCCCCGCGCGGCGATAGAAGAACTCCTCACCCGCCGCCCGCATCGCCTTCTCCAGTGGATGGTCCATGGGCGGATTCCAGGGCATGCCATTGGACTGCTTGGCGATGTAGGTTTGGATCTTGACGAGATCGGTATTGCCGTGCTTGTCCTTGAGCTCCTTGTCCTGATCCGTGAAGCCCTGAAGGGTCTTCATGCAGTACATGAGGCGGCTTTCCAGATCCATGACCTTACCGGTGTCGGCAAAGTAGCGCGGCATCTCTACGTAGGCCCCCTCCAGGACGCCAGGGCCCTTACCAAAGTCACACTTTTCCAGGGAAACCTGGTTGGGGCCGCGGGCCTCCTTGAAGAGGGCCTCCCCCTGTTCGCCGATCCAGTAAGCCGGATCGTCCTGCATCATCATCAGGTTCTGCTCGCTCTGGGTCAGATAGGCCGAATTCGAGCTATCGATCAGGGCGTGGAGCACCTCCTCCGGGGTCTTATCGGGGGCGGCGACCAGGGGGCCGGCCACCACGAGCATCAGGGGTAACGCGGCTAAGGCGTTTTTATACATGGCAACCTCATCTGGGGCGTGCGGGTTGGCTGGTGAGGGGGAAGAGTGGCGCCATAGGTACTACTTGACCTGGACCGTACCGGAGCTCTTTTCGCCCTTGTTATCGACCCAACGCACCTCGATGGTGTCGCCCACGGCCACGTTCTTCAGGGATACCGAAAAGAAGGGGTTGGTTGAGATGGCGCCACCCCAATCGGCCTCGACCATGAGGTTGCCGTTGTGAAGCAGTTCGACCGTCTCGATGAAATGAGCCGGGATGAGATTACCCTCGGGATCCTTGCGGCGGCCGGTTTCCATAGGATGGGTCATGAGGGCCTTGACCTCACATTTGCCATCCTTGAGGGCGGCGCGGAGTTTGACTTCTGACATGGGATTCTTCTCCAAAAATGGGATCTTGAGGTTACCGGCTTAACCGCCGCAGCCACCGACCGTGACCTTGACATTGGTACGGGCGCTATAGAGCTTGCCACCCGCCTGGACCACGGCGATCACGTCACCGCTTTCGCCCATCTTGACGCGGGTAGAGATCTCGGGAATGCAGCCGGGCTTGAGGTTGAAGCGGGCCAGGAGGGGGGTGGGGTTCTTCTCGGAGAAGATACTGATCGACTCCACATTTTCGAGCTGCTCGGCATTGATGGTGATGGGGACTACGGCACCGTTCTCGGCGATACCGGGGGCCTTGAGAACCACCTTGTCGCTGGCTTCCAGCGCGGTGGTGCCAAACACCTTGGTCAGGGCCTCATCCATGGTGGTGGCATGGAAGGCATCGGCCGGCCAGGCGGCTAATGCCAGGCGGGGATTGATCAGCCCCAGACCGGTGGCGGCTAGAACTGCCCCCCCGGCCAAGGTGCCTTTGAGAACAAGTCGGCGTTGTTGTTGGTACAGAGTCACGGGTTGGACCTCCTCGGTTAATGAAAGTGTCATGGTTGAGTTGGATCGTGCCGCTATTATTAAACGATTCCGGCACCGGATAAATTGGGAATTTCCGGAATCAAGTATTGGGGTTTTCCACCATATTCCAATAGTTAGAGAATTACTATATGAGCATTCTCTAAATTTCTAAAGGGATAATCGGACTTAATCGGACTGTGCCAAGACAAATCAAGGAAGCGGATCCGGAGGAGTG
>CAZFZB010000114.1:0-8918 GCA_964523415.1 uncultured Chromatiaceae bacterium
ATCCGCATCCGCGCCGTCATCGCCAACGAGGCGGATGCCTTCGGTCTTGAGCGGGCACGTCGGGCCGCCATACAGGCGCGGGTGCTCAGCCATCGGGATTACCCCGACCGCCCCTCCTTCGACGCTGCGCTCATGGACCTCATTGACAGCTTTCAACCTGGCCTGGTGGTGCTTGCGGGATTCATGCGCATCCTGACCAGCGCCTTCGTGGCTCATTATCGGGGCCGGATGCTCAACATCCACCCATCCCTGTTGCCCAAGTTTCGCGGCCTGCATACCCATGATCGGGCCCTAGCGGCTGGCGAACAGGAACATGGTGCGACGGTACACTTCGTCACCGAGGAATTGGATGGGGGCCCAGCGGTCCTGCAGGCCCGGGTAGAGGTGGAATCTGGCGATGACGCCGCCCGCCTGGCCGCCCGGGTGTTGACTGAGGAGCATCGCATCTATCCTCAAGTGGTGAGGTGGTACGCCCAGGGCCGGTTGCTGTTGGGTGCAGAAAACTTACCCTACCTGGATGGCAAGCCCCTCCATCATCCTCTTCGCCTCGACCGTTTGACGGCAGCATTGACGACCTGAAATTCCTGAACAGATTCAGACCGCCTCCGGACATACCCATGCCACACGTATTCCAACTCCATCTCCCCAATACCGGGTGGGCCCTGTTCGATATCACGTCAGAACCCGGGGTAGGCATCCGCCTCGGCCAACACGGCTATGCAATCGACGGCTCCATCATCGTCGGACCCATGATGCATAACGAGGCCGACGTCGATAACACCATCAATCGTCTCATCGCGGAACTGGAGATAGTCCGCACTCAGGCCAAACAAGAATTGGATCGACTGGATTAAGAAGCGTCCAACAAGACCCAACTAGGTCTCGGTCTTGCCAGAGCGTTGGCCAGATCCGACCGCGGCGGAAAACATTTTGTGAAACATGTCCCAAGAGGCCATGGATCCAACCACATAGGGTTGAAAGAGCTTGAGGGGGTCATAGCCCTCAACACCTTCGACCATACGTTGGCGTATGTCATCCAGAATCTGCCGTTGAAAGGCCTCCACATCGGGCAGACCGAGCAGCTTACGCATCTCTTCAGGGGTAATATCGATATCGATTTTGAAATTCACAGGCTTAATCCTCGGTGATAATTGAAGGTTGGACTTGGGGAATTGCTAACCAATTGCCGTCCTGATACTGGATCAGTTTGCCGTCCCGGAGGACCGACGCTTGGACGGTACCTTATGTCCCGCAAATGAAATAGGAGTTAGATCAACATTTACCCGGGACCGGTAGGCAAGGCCAGGCACCCACCCTGTGCTAGCTCAGGATCGAATACCATCCCCCGTTAGTTACCCTAAGGGTGACGGACGCTTGGTTCAGTGTCGGCTCATGCGGGGGTGAGGTTGTTCGATTGGCACCGGTTCATCGACTACCAAGCCCTGCCTGACACGCCGACCCATGAGAATACAGGCGTTGCCAAAGGCCTTCTCCGCCTCACGCGCGGTCCACTCCCACTCCATTGGGGAGGTATTGGCGGGGATCTGCCAATGGGCCGTAGTCAGGATCTTGCCAATGGATATCTCCAAGGTCCAGTCATGCCAGAGGGCATCAGGGTCCTCGTCCTCGTAGAAATCCTGCTCGACCAGACGCACATAGTTGCCTACGGCACCATCCATGGAGACCATGTCGTTCACTACTAATTTGTCGTCCACGCAACTCGTGTAGCCGGTATGGACGGCGGTAGCGGTGGCCATGAGAGAATGCATGAGCAGGGCCGGGGTTAGCTTGATGGTAAGCGGGCTTTCCCAGTCTGGCTCAGTAACTTCTTGTTCTTTCAACATCCGGGAACTCGGCAATCAAATGGGGCCCCAAGGGGCACGAACAGGGTAAGGGCGCATCTGCCACTCGACCCCGGAACTAATGATGAACCAACCATCTCCAGAGGTAAAACCCATGTCGCAACGGCTTGACCTAGGCCCCCTCCCCTGGTACCGGCCTGGAGGCGACGGGGCCTTCAGGACCACCGGGATGAGTGTTTGGGGTTACATCTCCCAATCCAGCGCCAAGCCAGCGCGGACTGGTGCTAACCTAAGGGGCCAGCCCTCATGAGGGTAGCGGTGTTTTCCGATGTCCAGGCCAACCTCCCGGCCATGGAGACCTGTGTCGCGCATATCCAGACCTGGAATCCGGATCTGGTCATCATGGCAGGTGATCTAATCAATCGCGGCCCAACGAGCGACGCCTGTCTTAGGCTCTTTCAGGAATTGCGCCTGCAGGCAGGCTGGCTGCCCCTTCTCGGCAACCATGAGGTTTGGGTCCTGCGCTGCGGGCACGAACCACCCCATGACCCCATAGACGCCCGACTCAGGGCCCTGGCCGATTTCACCGTTGCCCAGATCGCAGGTACCGAACATTGGCTCTCCGATTGGCCGGACCATCTCTGCTTCGAGGCCGAACCTCACCGGGGGTGGGTCCATGTCACCCATGGCACCCTCCTCGGAAACCGCGACGGTATCTCCATGCGGACTCAGGATGAAGATCTTCCGGCCAAGGTGCCCTTGGACGTGGACCTCTTCGTCACGGGCCACACCCACAGGCCCTTGACCCGCCGATTCCAGGGTATCGATATCCTCAACGTGGGCTCAGTCGGCTCACCCTTCGATGGGGACGAACGCGCCAGTTATGGCCAACTGGAATGGCGCCGCGGACGCTGGCATACCCGTATCATCCGCCTTGACTATGACCGCGTTGCCGCCGGGCGCGCCTTCGAGGATAGTGGCTTTCTCGACCGGGGAGGCCCCTTGGCCCGCATCATCCACGCTGAGTGGCTTAGAGCCATGCCCCTGATTAATGCCTGGCACCAAAGCTACGGAGAGGCCGTCCGCCAGGGCGAAATCGACCCAGACCGGGCAGTAGATGAGTACTTACAGTCACTGTCCTGAGGGGTAAAGGGAACCGTCTCTAGCCCGCGCTTGCCCAAATCGCCGATCCCTTTATCGCAGATTTCATCTCCTGCCAAAGGGCCTCGTAGGCCTTGGTGATCGGGTTGCTGGATGGCACATAAGCTGGCAAGGGCATACGGGTTAAGCCCATGCGCTCCACCTCGGTCGCATAGGGAATATAGGTCTTGAGGAAGGTGGGAAAGCATTGTGGGAGACTCTCCATGAGGTGTAAATGCAAATGCTTGCGCCGGTCCACCATGGAGAAAAAGGGTAAGAGGTTCGTCTTGCTGAGATCCTCGTGACCCTCCAGAAAGTCCTGCAATTGAGCCAGGGTTCGCGCCGACAAGGTGGTGGGGATCATGGGCACCACTAAGGCATGACTCGCTCTAAATACGTTTTCGGATACTAGCGATATGCTCGGTGGACAATCCAGAAAGACATAATCGTAGGCAATAGCCATAGGGGCGAGCAGCTTCTGTAACTGCTTGGTGGGACGCTTATTATCCTCCAGGATAAGATCCATGTTGCGGTAGGAGAAATCCGCCGGCAATAAGTCCAAGCGATCAAAATCCGTGCCTTTCACCAGGTCATCAAGATCATGGTGACCACCCACCAGCCCCTTGGTACCTCCCTTGACCTTAGGTTTGATGCGGAAGTAATAGGTTGCGGCTCCCTGAGGGTCCAGGTCCCAAAGCAGGGTGCGGTAGCCCTCTCTAGCCGACAGATAGGCCAGATTGACAGCCGTAGCTGTCTTGCCGACGCCACCCTTGATATTGTAGGAAGCGATGATCTTCATGCGCCCTTCCCCTGCCGCCTCTGCAACTCGAAGAGGGCCTTAAACAAGCCCTGGAGTTCTTCACTATCAAAACTGGCGAAAATCTGTGTGAACTCCTCCCGGGCCCGATGTTGATGTTCCAGCAGATCGCCTACTAGGACCCCCATAGCAAGCAAAGTATCGGTGCTAGCCCGATCCTCGTCCCGCATCCGCTGGGCCATGGCGCGCAGGTGATCGGCCTGGACCGCCAGATCCTGGAACTTGCCGAGATTATCGAGCAACACCTTGAGCAATTTCACCAGTTGACGCACTTCTTGTTTCGGATAAAGGCTGTCGAAGAACTCGATGAGGTAGCGTAGCTTCTTGCAGCTCTTGCGTAACTCATGCATGTCTTCGGGCGGCGAGGTAGGTGACATGGCCCGCCCTTCCTTGCGGACCCGCTTGTACATGGTCCAGATGCGAGCATCGGCTACCGCCTTTACGGAACGCATGGCGTTAGGCACCACGGAACTTTCGGGAACTGGAGCTTCCAGGAACACCCGCCAATTCCGTAACAGATCCCGGAACCGCCGGGAATCCAGATGCTCGATCAAGGTCTTCTGCTCTTCACCATAATGGGCGAGGATGAAGTCCCGCAGGGGTTCCAAATGGGGCCTCAGTGGCTCCGGGAGGCACGCCTGATAAGCGTTGAAATCGAGCAAATAGACATCCAGGTCGCGCACTGGCCCGGTAAATTCACCTATCCAGCCGAAGGCATCCTTGTACTGTTCCACCACATCCGGGGCAAAAACATCCTTGATTTGGGTCAGAGCCGAACGGGTGCGACGCACCGCCACGCGCAAATCATGGAGGAATTCCGAGTCCAGGTTGTTGCGGGTGCCGGGAACATTGACCTCGATAGAGTTGAGCAGATGGAGCAGAATCTCTTTAGTGGTAGCATCCGCACGACGATCGGGATCGAGGCGAAAATCGAGTTGAGAACTGTAGTCAGCCGGCTTGCGCCCGGCGGAGGCCAAGGCCTCCAGGAGGAGTTCGGTGCGTGCCAGGGTGAAACCCAACTCCTCGTTGAGTACCTTCGCCGTATCCCTAAAAGCGGTTTCATAGCCCTTGACGGCATGTAGACGCAGGCGGGTAGAGATAGGGCCCTGGCGTTCGCGCGCCTGGTCATCGTAACGATTTTGCTCTAACTCCAGACGAGCGATGGTTTTGTCATCCTCGTTGAGGATGCGCCACGTGAGAAGTCGTGAATGGACATCCATCAGGGGGAGCAATCGGCGTATTCCCAACAGCCGCGTTAGGCGTTCCGTATCGGACCCGGGCGGCAGTTCGGCGGCGAACCCCAAGTCCTGCTCGAGTTCGAACACCATGGTGGGAGCCTCGCAGTTCAATTCGCGCCAGATCATAAGGCGTTGATGGCCTTCGATCCGCTCCTCAAGCACCCCGCCAGCAAGGTACAAACTCCAGTCGAAGGTATCATGAAACCGCCGCAGGAGTTGTCGGGGCTCATCCTCTCCAATCGGGCATCTCGCCTGGAGCGAATCCTTTATTGCCTGAAGGTCGGTCCCATCCGGGACAATATAGGTCAGATCGAATTCATTCATCGATGGATTTGTCGTCCCCGCTTGTTGTTATAACTCATCGGATATCTTGAAACTCCAATACCCCGCATCTGATGGTACGCGACTTTTCCCGCCACGACCAGTTTATGAGTCAGCAACCCAATGGCTAATCGACTGGACCCAAGGACAAACCTTGGCGCAGACTTGATCATATCCCCACGTCAATGACACCGCATATGCCCCACCCTCGCAAAAGGTTTGGCCAAAACTTTCTCCAGCATCAGGATGTCGTCCATCGGATCATCGCCGCCATTGCGCCCCGCCCGGGCGAAATACTGGTGGAGATAGGCCCGGGACGCGGCGCCATAACCCGAGAATTGTTGCGCTCAGCCGGACGACTGGATGCTATCGAACTGGATCGAGACCTCATTGCGGGCTTGGCTCAGGCGTGCAGCACCCTGGGTCGATTGACCATCCATAATGCTGACGCCCTAACCTTCGATCTTTGCCAATTCGTAGCTCCCGGGGGGAAGTTACGTCTGGTCGGCAACCTGCCCTACAACATCTCCACTCCGCTCCTCTTCCGCTTCCTAGAACAAAAGTCCTGTATCTTGGACATGCACCTCATGTTGCAAAAGGAGGTAGTGGACCGCATTGTCGCCACTCCGGGTTCCAGAACCTATGGCAGGCTATCGGTCATGATCCAATCCTGGTGCCGGGCCACGACCCTGTTTGAAATCCCCCCCGAGGCCTTTTTCCCGGCACCCAAGGTTCAATCCGCCTTTCTGCAACTGACGCCCCTGAATCCCCCACCCTACCCAGTTCAGGATTTGGCTCACCATCAACGTCTGGTTACCCAGGCCTTTGCTCAGCGTCGCAAAACCTTGCGCAACTCGCTAAAAGGGTTGGCGGCTTCGCAAGATTTCGCCGCCCTTGGCATTGACCCAGGTCAACGTGCCGAGGAGTTATCGGTCTCCGCCTTTGCCAGCCTAGCGAATCTGACTTGCAAAGCCACGCCATCGCCCGAAAATCCTGTGGCTATCGATTCGAGGCATTAACCCTTCCGGAATCTTGAGACAACACCCTTCAGGTGGCACAGATGAATGACCATACCGAGAATGAGGACTATCTGGCGACTGATGAAGACGCAGAGAATAGGGCATCAGACCTGGATCAGGAGGCATCCATTGGGGGACCGTCCATGCCAGCTCGCGTCAAGGATGTGCTCCCCGGCATCATTCATCTGTTGCCCGTAGCATCCCGGCCCTTTTTCCCAGGCCAGGCCGTGCCCCTGCTCATGTCGGGCAAGCACTGGGTAAAGACCATTCGTGCCGTGGTCAACTCGGACCATAAGATCTTAGGCGTTGTCCTGGTAACGAACGATACCGCCGAGGAGGCCAATGCGGAGCAGTTTCATGCCATCGGCACAGCATGTCGAGTCCATCGGGTTCATGAACAGGATGGGCACCTCCAGGTGCTGGTGGAGTGCATTCATCGCTTCCGCATTGAGAACTGGGTCTCACGGCGGTCCCCCTTCTCGGCCCGGGTCGAATATCTCCCTGAGACAAGCACCTCCGAGCAGGATGAAATCAAGGCCTATGCCATGGCCGTTATCAATACCATCAAGGAGTTGCTCCCTCTTAATCCGCTATATGTAGAAGAGTTGCGCCTCTTCCTGGATCGCTTCGGACCGGATGACCCTTCTCATTTAGCCGATTTTGCCGCCAGCCTGACCACCTCCACCAAGGAGCAACTGCAGGGTGTTCTGGAGGCAGTGGATTTGCTGAACCGTATGGAAAAGGTTCTCATCTTGCTCAATAACGAATTGGACTTGGCCCGTGCCCAACAAAAAATCCGCGAATCGGTAGAAGAGCGGATGCAGAAGCAACAACGGGATTTCTTTCTAAAGGAACAACTCAAGGTCATTCAAAAGGAATTAGGGTTAGCCAAGGATGATCGCACGGCTGAACTGGACAAGTTCCGGGAGCGCCTCCAAGCCCTAACCTTGACAGAGGAAGCCCAGAAACGTGTCGCTGAGGAAATGCAGAAGATGGCCATCCTTGAGACGGGGTCCCCTGAATATTCCGTCACCCGGAACTATCTGGATTGGATCACGACCTTGCCCTGGGGGCGTTTTTCCAAGGACAAGCTAGACCTGAAACGCGCTCGGCGCATTCTGGATCGAGACCACTACGGTTTGGAGGACGTCAAAACCCGTATCCTCGAATTCCTGGCCGTTGGCATTCATAAGGGTCAAATCGCTGGGTCCATCATTCTGCTTGCAGGACCACCCGGGGTGGGCAAGACCTCCGTGGGCCGTTCGATTGCCGATGCCCTTGGGCGTCGCTTCTACCGCTTCTCTGTTGGCGGGATCCGTGACGAGGCCGAGATCAAGGGCCACCGCCGTACCTATATTGGTGCCATGCCAGGTAAATTCCTGCAAGCTGTCAAGGATACGGGTACCGCCAATCCGGTCATTATGCTCGACGAGATAGACAAAGTTGGCGCCTCCTATCATGGCGATCCCGCCTCTGCGCTACTCGAAGTGCTCGACCCAGAGCAAAATTCTGACTTTCTCGATCATTATCTCGACTTGCGTTTTGACCTCTCTAAGGTGTTATTCGTTTGCACCGCAAATCAGTTGGACAGCATCCCAGGCCCACTGGCGGATCGCATGGAGACCATCCCCCTGTCAGGCTACATCTTGGAGGAGAAGTTGGCCATCGCCAGGAAATACCTGCTCCCCCGTCAGATCGAAAAGGCTGGATTACCAAAGCGGTCGGTACGGATCGACGCGGCTACTCTTCGCTCGGTGATCGTAGGTTACGCGCGCGACGCGGGGGTGCGGCGACTTGACAAGCAGCTAGGAAAAATCGTGAGGAAGTGCGCAGTTAGGATGTTGGAAGGCGAGATGCAACCCATCCAGGTTGGTCAGGATCGGCTCAAGGACTATCTCGGCAGCCCCATGTTCCGTGACGAACGGAAGCTAATGGGGCCAGGCGTGGTTACTGGGCTAGCCTGGACAGCCATGGGCGGTACTACCCTTTCCATTGAAGCCGTAAGAACCCATGGATTTAACAGAGGATTCAAGCTTACGGGCCAGCTAGGTGAGGTCATGAAGGAGTCAGCGGAGATCGCCTATGGTTACCTCGTCAGCCACGCAGAGCAATATGGCGTGGAACAGACCTATTTCGAAAATTCCTTTATTCATATTCATGTCCCAGCAGGCGCCACTCCCAAGGACGGCCCATCGGCGGGTATCACCCTGGTTAGCGCACTGCTGTCCCTGGCTCGCAATAAACCTGTCCGTCGCGTGGCCATGACAGGGGAAATTACCTTAACAGGAGCAGTTTTCCCGGTTGGGGGAATACGCGAAAAACTGATCGCTGCCCGCAGGGCCGGATTCAAGGAAATAATCCTGCCCGCTGACAACCAAGGGGAATTCGAAGAAGTACCGGAATATGTGCGTCAGGGGCTGCACATCCATTTCGCATCTCGATTCGAGGATGTGGTTAATTTCCTATTCCAGGCCTAAGAATCGGGCAAGTACAGTTCCAATCATCCGCACACCTTCGACGAGGCAGGCTAGAAACCATAAGGAGATCGGAAGTAATTCGCTTGCAAACAAAAACCCCCGCC
>CAZFZB010000115.1:0-8836 GCA_964523415.1 uncultured Chromatiaceae bacterium
TCGATGCCCGCCTCGGCCATGGCGACGGCCCGGAAGATGGCACGACCCTTGTTCATGGTCTCCTGCCATTCCAGTTCCGGTACCGAGTCGGCGACAATGCCGGCTCCGGCCTGGATGTGAAGTTGGCCTTCCTTGATGACGGCGGTACGAATGGCGATAGCCGTATCCATGTTGCCGTTCCAGGACAGGTAGCCGACGGCGCCGGAATAGATGCCGCGCTTGACCGGCTCCAGCTCGTCGATGATCTCCATGGCGCGGATCTTGGGGGCGCCGGAGACGGTACCGGCGGGGAAGGTGGCGCGCAGCACGTCAATGGCGTCGAGTCCCGGCCGTAATTCCCCCAGGACATTGGAGACGATGTGCATGACATGGGAATAGCGCTCGACGATCATGCGCTCGGTGAGATGCACGCTCCCGATGCGGGCGACGCGGCCCACATCGTTGCGGCCCAGGTCTATCAACATCAGGTGCTCCGCCAGCTCCTTGGGGTCGGCCAGGAGTTCCGCCTCCAGGCTGAGGTCCTCGGCCTCGGTATGGCCGCGGCGGCGGGTCCCGGCGATGGGACGGACGGTGACGACACCATCCTCCAGACGGGTGAGGATCTCTGGCGAGGAGCCGACAATCTGGAAGCTACCCAGGTCCATGAAGTGCATATAGGGGGAGGGGTTGAGGCCCCTTAAGGCCCGATAAAGGTCAAGGGGACGGGCCTGAAAGGGGATGGTCAGGCGCTGGGACAGGACCACCTGCATGCAGTCGCCATCCAGAATATAGTCCTTGATGCGCTGCACCGCATTCTGAAACCCCCCCTGGGTGAAACCCGAGACGAAGTCGGTCTCACTGACCACACGCGCCGGTCCATGGAGGGGCCGCGGTACATCCCGGCGCATGCGCTGGATGAGGTCACTGATCCGGGCCTCTCCAGCCGCCAGGGTGTCGCCGGCGGTCGGGTCCAGGTGGATGATGAGCAGCATGCGTCCACTCAGGTTGTCAAAAACGACGATTTCGTCGGCAACCATGAGCAGAATGTCCGGCGTGCCCAGGGGGTCCGGATTGGGGCATTGGGCCAACCGGGGTTCGATGTAGCGCACCGTGTCGTAGCCGAAATAGCCGGCCAGGCCACCGGCGAAACGAGGCATGTCCGAGGGCATCGCGGCCACCTTGAAGCGGCGCTGGAAGGCGTCGATCCAGGCCAGGGGGTCCAGAGTCTCCTCCTCCTCGACCTTCTCCCCGTCCGTCCAGACGCTCATGGTCCGTCCCCGCGCCTCCAGCCGGGTACGACAAGGCAAGACCAGGATGGAGTAGCGCCCCCACTTCTCACCGCCCTGCACCGATTCGAAGAGACAGGAATAGGGTTCACCGGCGAGCTTGAGGTAGGCGCTAAGAGGGGTGTCGAGGTCGGCGAGGACCTCACGGACCAGTGGGATGCGGTTATAGCCCTGGGTAGCCAGGGCGGCGTAACTTGCTGGGGTCATGGGGGTCTCCAGGAGGATGACGAGGGGTTGGGGACGCTGATCGGCTCAGAGACACCATCGCCATCGCCGCCCCCCGCCCCCATGAGGGAGGTATCGGATCAGCACCCTGAAAGCCGGCCTCTCCACCTCAGGCTGACCCCTCCAGCAAACCCTGGACCTCGACCAGGGAGTCCATGACCGCGTCCGGGTGGAAATCCCGGATATCCTGGCCGTGGTTATAGCCATAACTCATACAGAAGATGTGAAAGCCCGCGGCCCGGGCGGCCTTCACGTCACTCACCGAGTCCCCGATCATGAGGGCCTCGGCGGGTTTAACGCCAAAATGCGCCGCGGCATGGAGCAAAGGCAGTGGGTCCGGCTTGTTGCGGGGCAGACTGTCGCCGCTGATGACGATCTCGAACTCTTCCCGAACCCCCAGGTCTCGCAGCAGGGGCTCGGTAAACTGGGCAGCCTTGTTGGTGACGCAGCCGAGCCGGTAGCGATTGCTTTTGAGCCAGTTTAGCCCCTCGCGAATTCCGGGATAGAGGCAGGAACGCCGGGAGGTATTATCCCGATAGAGTTCCAGGAAAATGGGGTAGGCCCGCTCGAAATCTACCGCCTCCGGCTCCCCCTCCAATTGGCCGATAAGGGAACGGCGCACTAGGCGCTCCACGCCGTTGCCCACCCAGTTGCGCACGGCCGTCTCCCCATGGGGAGGGCGGCCCAATCGCGACATCATGGCATCGACGCAATAGGCCAGATCCGGCACGCTGTCCACCAGGGTACCGTCCACGTCGATCAGGATCATCCGGGGCCGCATCATCCTGGGCCTCAGCCGCCGACGCTGGCGAGGGCGGTACGCATCTGGCGGACAATGGTGTCATAGCGATGGGGGTCCTCGGCCTTACCATAGCCGAAGAGGCCAGAGCCGGAGACGAAGGTATCAGCCCCAGCAGCCTTGATCTCGGCGATGTTATCGGCCTTGACGCCACCATCGATCTCCAGGCGAATGTCATAACTCGAGGCATCGATCATCCTGCGCGCCTGGCGCAGCTTTTCCATGGTGGCGGGGATGAAGCTCTGGCCCCCAAAGCCGGGGTTGACAGACATCAGCAGGATCATGTCCACCTTGTCCATCACAAAGTCCAGATAACTCAAAGGGGTGGCGGGATTGAACACCAAGCCTGCCTTGCAGCCCTCGTTGCGGATGAGTTGGAGGGTGCGGTCGATGTGCTCGCTAGCCTCGGGGTGGAAGGTGATGTAGGTGGCACCGGCCTTGGCGAAGTCGGGGACAATACGGTCCACTGGCTTGACCATCAGGTGGACATCAATGGGGGCGGTAACCCCATGCTTGCGCAAGGCCTCGCACACCAGAGGGCCTATGGTCAGATTGGGCACGTAGTGATTGTCCATGACATCGAAATGGACTATATCGGCGCCAGCGGCCAAGACATTATCGACTTCCTCGCCCAACTTGGCGAAGTCGGCGGACAGGATGGAGGGGGCGATGAAATCAATGGCCATGGCTGTGTCTCTTCTCTTGTACCGGCATGGCCAGGAAGGGCCCCCGGGGCTGTTGTATCTAAAAGGCGCACTGTACCCCAAGCCGGTAGGAATTTCACCCGAACCAGTCCGGGCCTTTCAATACAGGCGATCATTCCCCAGCCTGACGAAGGACCACTGATCCTTACCTCACACCTTCCTGGCTGCGGTGATCATCTCGTAGGCTTGGCGGATCTCATGGGTCTTCTGACTAGCTAGCTTCATCATTTCCTCCGGCAAGCCCTTGGAAACGAGTTTATCGGGATGATGCTGACTGATGAGGCGGCGGTAGGCGCGCTTGACCTCGGCATCCGTGGCCTGGGAGGACAGCCCCAGCAACCCATAGGCCTGCTCCAAGGTCGGACCCCGTGGCGCGGTGGGACGTCCACCGGCACCCGCCGCTCCGGGTCCACCAGCCGCGAATTCCCATTGCAGCCCCGCCAGTTGTTCCATGCGGCTGAACAGAAACTCGGGTATGCCCAGTTGCTCGCGAATGCGGTTCAGGATGTGCCGCTCTCCGGGGGCGGGGATGCCATCGGCATAGGCGGCCTGAATCTGGATCTCCAGGAAGATCTGCAAGAGAGTGGCGCGACGGTGACACTCACGCCGGAACTGAGTCAGAACCCCGTCCAGATCGAAATCGTCGGCCTTGCCCCGATTGAACAACTGGATAGCGGTGGCACGCAGTTCCGCCGACAGATCCATGCGCTGCATGACCGCCTCGGCCAGCGCTATCTCCCGCGGCGAGACCCGGCCATCGGCCTTGGCGATGTGGCCCAGGACGGAAAAGGTGGCGGTAAAGAAGGCGGTTTGGACCCGCTCCCGGTCGCCGGTATCCATTTCCTCAGTACCCTGCAGGGATGCCATCCCCTTGTCCAGTTTATGGCCGAGAACACCACCCAAGAGGGCGCCCAAGGGACCACCCAACATGAACCCCAGGGCCCCGCCTACGACCTTGCCCCACCACGCCATGCCGATCTACCCCGCCTTTGGTCCAGTTGCCTTGTCGATATACCGCGCCACTAACAGAGTAAACCCATTAGGGGCGAAAGGCCACGCACAACCCTGCTCCGATATCAAAGCAGCCCTCCAGGAGGCTGATCTCACCGCCAGCCCGCCCCTTGGGCACTAGCCACCACCCCCTCGAGTCCCCGCCGGCCGCACTTATGCCCCGCCAGGTTCGTGGCCCGCGCCAACACGACTTCCGAGGCCAGCCCCCTCCGCAGGCCATCGATCAGGGCGGCGTTAAAGACATCACCCGCGGCCAGGGTGTCCACAAGGGGGCTTATGGCAGGGGCGGGGGCATAATAGAGGGGACCCTGCCGGGCTTGTCCATAGGCGCCCCCCTCACCCCAGGCTAGAAAGAGGAGTTCCGCCGAGGTCTTGGGCCAATGGGCAGCAAGGAAGGCCTCCGGCTCGCGGTGGCCCGATGCCAAGACATAGGCGCGGGAGAAGAACAGGATCCAGGGTCCCACCAAAAGGCTATCGAGACCCGGACGCGGCTTTTCGATTTCCAAGGAGATTGGCAAATCCGGGCGTCGCGCCGCCGCGTCCCGCAGCATTGCGGACGTCTCCACCGGGTTACGGCCCTCGAAATGCAGCCAACCATAGGTTGACAGGGGCTGGCTGGTGAAATCCTGGGCTTCCAGCTCTGGCAAGTCACGGAAATGGACGATGGACCTGCTGCCGGTGGCCCGGCTTAAGGTAACGCAGGATAAAGGGGACTGGTACCCCGTCCAGCGCCGCGCCGCAGAGGTGTCGATACCCAGCTCCACCAGTGCCGCCAGGATCTCGTCGCTAGCGGCATCATCGGCCAGAGTGCCGCACCAGGCACAGGCATGACCCAACTGGCGCAACAGACTCAGGGTATTAGCGACATTGCCGCCAAGGCGCCAGTCCTGGGTCAGGGCCCGCACCTCCTCATCCTCGCCGGGGTAACGCTCCACCTCGCGGACAATATCCAGAACGGCGCACCCCACCCCCAGCAGGGCCAGGTTTGCGTGATGGGACAAACTCTTAAGATCCACACCAGCCCTCCGCCGGTTCTTGGGAGCCAGGCCAACCGTCCTTTCCTGCGTCGGCAGACCGGTTGTTGTTGGAGGAAGGAGAGCCCTTTGTCCTCCTGGCCGTCCTGAAATGTTATACCCTAATGGGGCGGGAAGGTGGCGGCACCCACAGTAGCTTGCCTGCCCCTTCAGGAGAAACCCGCCCATCGCTAGCCTTGTTCACATCCTCGATCCAGCAAGACCTTGTCCATGCGCTTACTACTGAAGTGGCTCGTCCTCCTGTGGCCCCTGGCGGGTCTGGCCAAACCCCTGGAGGTCTTCGTCAGCGTCCTGCCCCAAGCCACCTTCCTAGCCAAGGTGGGGGGAGAACATGTCAAGGTAGAGGCCCTGACGCGGCCCGGTCAGAGTCCCGAGACCTTCGAGCCCACCCCCCAACAGGTGGCGGACCTTGCCCATGCCGATCTCTTCATCGGTATCGGCATGCCCTTCGAACAAGCCTGGATGCCGCGCCTGCAGGCGGCCAACCCCCGCATGCAGGTCATGGACGCCCGGGAAGGCATGGCTTTGTTACCCCTGATCCCTCATGGTCATGAGGAGGATCAGGACCCCGCTGACCCTGTTCACCAGACGGACGCGGCCGGTGATCCCCACCTCTGGACCAGTCCTCTCCTGGTGGCACGGATGTCGGCCAATATCCGCGACACCCTGACCGCTCTCGATCCACCCCATGCCGAGGATTATGCCCGCAACCAGGCCCAGTTCGCCGCGGAACTGGAGGCCTTGGACCGGGACATCCGCGCCCAACTCCAAGATCTGCCCACTCGGAAATTCCTGGTCTTCCACCCCGCTTGGGGCTACTTTGCCCAGGCCTATGAACTGACTCAGGTACCGATCGAACAGGGAGGCAAGGAGCCGGGTGCCCGGACTCTGGTCGCCTTGATCGAGCAGTCCAAGCGGGATGGGATCCGCGTCGTCTTCACTCAGCCCCAGTCCGACCCGCGTTTCGCCGAGCAGATCGCCCACGCCATCGGTGGAGAGGTCATTACCATCGACCCCCTGGCCCTGGACTACGTGGCCAACCTGCGTGCGATGGCACGTAAGCTTGCCATGGCCACCAAGCCCAAGCCATGACCAGCCTGCTCCCCGCGATCGAGGTCCACAACCTCACCTTTTCCTACGGCTCCGCACCTGTCCTCGAGGACGTCAGCCTGAGGGTGGACCCAGGGGAGTTTCTCGGCATCGTTGGCCCCAATGCCGGCGGAAAGAGCACCTTGCTGCGCCTCATCCTCGGCCTGCTCAGTCCCCAATCGGGTCAGATCCAGGTTTTGGGCCGGCCCCCGGGCACCGCCAGCCGCCAAATCGGCTATGTGCCTCAATATCCGAGCTTTCCACGCGATTTTCCGATTACGGTGGAGCAGGCGGTGTTACTGGCGCGCATCGGCGACGGGCAGGGTCGTCCCTTAGCCGGGTTCTGGCCCGGCCGTTATAGCCGGGCTGATCGCGACATCACCGATCGTGCCCTGGCCGAGGTGGAGGCTCTGGACCTGGCCCGCCGTCGCATCGGCAGCCTCTCCGGAGGCCAGTTGCAGCGCGTCCTCCTGGCTCGTGCCCTGGCCGGTGAGCCCCGCATCCTGATCCTGGACGAACCCACGGCCAACATCGACCAGCGCCTGGAGGGAGACATCTTCGACCTGTTGCGGCGACTTAACGCCCGCCTGACCATCCTGGTCGTCTCCCACGATATTGGCTTTATCTCCAGTTATGTCACCCGCGTCGCTTGCGTCAACCGCACCTTGGCCTGCCACCACACCGACGCCATCGACGGCCAGATCATCCAGAATCTCTATGGCGAGACGGTACGGATGGTGGCCCATCGGCACCAGAACCAACAGACCGATCATGCATGACTTTATCGCCGCCCTTGCCTCACAGGGCTTTCTCCAGTCCGCACTTGCCGCCGGCCTGCTGGCCAGTGTTGGCTGCGGCCTGATGGGACCCTATGTGGTCGTCAAGCGTATTGCCTTCATCGCCGGAGGTATAGCCCACTCGGTGCTGAGCGGCATGGGGGCTGCCCTCTATTTCGGCTACTCACCCCTGGCGGGGGCCTTAGGCGCGGCAGTGCTGGCGGCGCTCCTGATCGGCTGGGTAAGGCTACGCTGGCGTGCGGAGGAGGATACCCTGATAGGTGCCCTCTGGGCCATCGGCATGGCGGTGGGACTGCTCTTTATCGCCAAGACACCGGGCTATCAGGCCGACCTGATGAGCTACCTCTTCGGCAATATCCTGCTGGTACCCACGCAGAGCCTCTGGTTCATGGCCGCCCTGGATGCCCTGCTACTGCTCCTGGTGCTGGCCTACCATCGCCATTTCCTGGCCGTAGCCTTTGACGAGGAATTCGCCCGCCTGCGAGGCATCCCAGTTACCTTCTTTTACCTGTTACTGCTGGTGATGGTCGCCGTGACCGTGGTCTTGCTGATCCAGGTCGTAGGCCTCATTCTGGTCCTGGCCCTCCTGACCCTACCCGCCGCCATCGCCGGACACTATGTCCACTCTCTGGGGCTCATGATGCTGATCGCCACCCTGATCGGTAGTGTCCTCAATTTCGCCGGTCTGGCCTTATCCTACGGCCCCGACCTGCCTGCAGGTCCGACTATCATCCTGGCGGCTGGGGGGCTCTACGTCGCCTCAGCCTTACTCTCGCGGCTCTTGGATAAACACCTTGCCAAACGCGCCACCAGCCGGAACAGGCCGGGTGGTGGCCACCACCCGGATCCTGACCATTGACAGGCGTTGGACCCCAATAGGCCCCGCCTAGTCTGGCTCGCGCAGGATTAGGATGCCGTCCCGTTGAATCAGCTCAAACCGTTTGAGATAGCTCATGCCCAGCAATACCTGATCACCAGGCATGTTGGGTAGCACGGAGGCACGCACCCTTTGAGCCTCTAATCCCCCCAGATCCACCTCATCGAGCAGGGTGGGCCAAGTCTGGGCATCCCCATTGGCGGTACGGGAGATCCCCGCAGTACCCAACCGCAATTTCAGATGCTTGGCCAGATCTAGAGGCAGGGCAACATCCGTCGCCCCCGTATCGACCAGGAAGGTCACCGGTTCGCCATTGATCCGACCGGGTGCCACATAGTGTCCGGCGCGATTGCGCGCCAGCATCACCTGGGGACGGCCCTTCGCATCCAGCTTGATCTCCAGGTCCCGGTTTGGATTCTCGTCCTCATCCACAAAGCGCTGGAAGAGCAAGACCAACAGTGCCAAGCCCGCAATCCAGGCAGCGAATAGCATAGCCCGCCCAATGCGGGAGGGGGTATCCTCGACGCTAGGTCTATGCTCAATCATGGCAATTAGATGGCTGACAAGAGGCCCCGTGGTATAAGGATGACCCGGGTTGAGAGGAACCCTAGGTGGATGTGTGACGACTTGATAACAACAGGCAACTCCTTCTTAACCCGATACCTGTCTATACCTGAGTGATGGACAACCCTAAGAAATGCCTACAATTTCTAACCCTAGGAGGCTAGTGCATAGGAGATAAGCCTGTATGGAAGGGTGGTTGCATTTCACGCCTTGAGCGTCTAACGGTTTCTTCACTTCTCTAAAGAGTACACTCCATGCAGTCCTCGGACATCCCCAGGTACCACCCCATCCGATGGCATCGGCTTTGGGACCGGGCCGTGGCAGGGCTACTGCCACCAACCTGCGTCCTCTGCGATGGCCCCGGAACCTTAGGGATGGACCTCTGTGCAAGCTGCATGTCAGACTTACCTCAAAATCGACATGCCTGTTCTCGTTGCGCCTATCCCCTGCCCTCGAACCCGCAAGGCCCCA
>CAZFZB010000116.1:0-8737 GCA_964523415.1 uncultured Chromatiaceae bacterium
GGTAAGAGGGAGAGCCGATAAGACCTGAAACCAGTGGCTTCCTGACCATGGTAGGCTCAGGGTAACCTGACTTATCCAGGGCCTTCCTCCTCTAGCCTCGACTTTTCGGAATCCATGGGAGACTCTGCTTCCGGGGGTTCCGCCTTGGACGCCTTCGGGGTCTTTGGCGACTTGGCGACAGGGGTTCCGCTGGGCTTGGGGGGTTTCACTTTATCCTCCTCCCCTTTGTCCCGGAGGCGAGGCGTCGGTACCAGGTCGGATTCCAGGCCCTTAGATCCTTCCTCTGTAGCCGTTTTGGCCGCCTTCCTTGCCTCCGCGGTTATGGCCTTGTCCGTTATAACTTCGGGGTTGACCTCGGTATTGGATTGACTAGGAGCCTCCTGGGGGGCCGGTTGGGCTAGGGCTTCTTGAGGCGCCCGGGAAGAGTTCTCCTTTAGGGGTGGCATGTTGGATGGTGCCGCGTCTGGTCGAGTGCTGATTGTTTTCTCTCCCTCCTCGGGGATCTCGCTGGATGCTCGTTTACGGCGGGAACTTGGGGTTGGATTGGCAGTCGGTGTCTCGGGATCGGGGGAGGAGGGTTCGGCGGACGACTTGGCCTTTTGCTTGGAGGTGGCCTTGCTCGGGCCACGGGACTCCTCAGCGGCTAATTCCAACCTGCCCGGACCGGATTGAGTCTCGGCCCGCTCCTGCTCTTGGGGCTCGCCTGACGGTAACGGTAGCCTCTGGGGGGTAAGCGGAATGGCCAGGGGAACCTCGTCCTTAGCATCGGCAGCTGCGGGGTTCTCGGTCTGACCCGCCGACTCGGTGGGTGCGTCCATGGCACTCGGTTCCAGGCTGGCCTCGCTGTTATTGCCACGGCCCCGTCTGCCACGCCCCCCCCGACGACGCCGCGAGCGTGGTTTGGTGGGTGGTTCGACATTTTCCCCTACAAGTTCTTGAGGTGGCGCATCTCGAGATTCATCCCCGGGTGTTGAATCAGCAGTCGCCGAGGGAGTATCGGATTCCTCGGTCTTCGGGGTGGGGAAGGGCTCTATGGGGTTGGACGCCAGGTCGGGTTCTCTTTCCCGGGTCTGCTCTGGTGCCTCGGACTGGGCGAGTTCCAGACGGGATCCACGATTCTCTTCCGCCTCGGATAGGTCTGGTCCTGGGGGCGAGTCTTGGGGAGGGATAAGCGTCTCCGTCTGGGTTGGTCTTGTCATGACCGGAACTTCCTCTGGAACCAGGTCCCAGTCGAAAAATTCCAGACTATCCTTCTCATCGGTACTGGCTGGGGCAACCCCCTCGGGGCGGCGCGCCTCGCCGCCACGACGACCACGTCCGCGACCTCCGCGACGAGAACTGCGCCGGGGTTCGCTTCCCCCTTCGACGTTTTCCACACCCTCGCTCCTGGACGGGGTGGGTGGCTGGGGTTGCTGCTCTCCTCCCGCCTGGCTGGGCAGGGGCTGAGAACGTAACAGGGGGCCGCCGGTCAAGGGCCTGGGACCAAACGCCTCTTCTCGCCTGGGCTCCTCCCGTTTGGTCTCCTCGCGCCGGATCTCCTCCCGTCGGTTTTCACCTCGCCTAGGTTCGTCTCGTTTGACCTCTTCCTGGCGTGGCTCGTATCGCCGGGGCGGCTGTTGTGTGGAACGTGGCCGGGAGGCATCCCGGTCACCACCGCTGGTGGCTCGACTTGGCTGGGAATGGGATTCCTCTGGCCTTGGGGCTGGCGCGGGACGAGGGGCGGGTTTTGGTCGTGGCAGGGGTTCTGGTTGGGTCGGAGTGGGCAGGGTTGCCGAGGCGGATTCCTCGAGATGACGAGGAGCGAACAGGTTGGTCCAGAGCCGCTTGAGCAGACTTTCCGGCTGTCGTTGTTCCTGTGCTGGCTGGGTAGGTGCGCTGCCCCGCTCTAGGCTCCGGGGCGGTGGTGCCGGTTCCAGAGGGGTGAGATGCTTGATTGCGGGTTCCTCGATGCGGATGGGTTCGGAGGCACGTCCGAGGTTCAGATGCCGTTCCTCGTCCTTACTGGCCAATTGGTAGCTGGGCTGGTCCGCCGTCAGGCGTTCCGCATCCTGAGTGCGAATCCGTTCGATGCGGTATTCCGGAGTCTCCATGCGCGGGTTGGGCAGAAGCAGGACGCTTAGGCGTTGTCGCCTCTCGATTTCGAGAATGGCGCGTCTCTTTTCGTTGAGGAGGAAGGTGGCGACGTCCACGGGCAACTCCGCCAGGATCCGCTCCGTGTTCTCCTTCATGGCCTCCTCCTCCAGGATACGAAGGATGGAGAGGGCGAGGGATTCGACACCGCGGATGGTGCCCTGGCCCTTGCACCGTGGGCATACGAGTTGGCTGGACTCACCCAGGGAGGGGCGCAGGCGTTGTCGGGACATCTCCATGAGGCCGAAGCGGGATATACGGCCCAACTGGACCCGGGCACGGTCCTCCTTCATGGCGTCGCGCAGCCGGTTTTCGACCTCGCGCTGGTTGCGAGCCGGGGTCATATCGATGAAATCCACAACAAAGAGGCCGCCCAGGTCGCGCAGTCGCAATTGGCGAGCAATCTCGTCAGCGGCCTCCAAGTTGGTGTTCAGGGCCGTCTCCTCGATATCGGCCCCTCTGGTTGCGCGGGCGGAGTTGATATCGATGGAGGTCAGGGCCTCGGTGTGGTCGATGACGATAGACCCGCCAGAGGGAAGTTGTACCGACCGTTGAAAGGCAGACTCGATCTGGCTTTCGATCTGGTAGCGAGTGAAGAGCGGTACCTCGTCCTCGTAGAGCCGCAGCTTGCGCAGATTATGGGGCATGACCTGGCGGATAAAGGCCTGGGCCTTTTCGTACATTTTGCGATCATCTACCACGATTTCGCCGATGTCCGTGCGCAAGTGGTCACGGATGGAGCGAATGATAACGTCGCTTTCCTGATAGATGAGGTAGGGCGCCTTGCGCTCGGCGGCGGACTGTTCGATGGCGGCCCAAAGTTGGTTAAGGTAGTTGAGATCCCATTGCAGTTCCTCAACGCTCTTGCCGACGCCAGCGGTGCGTACGATAAGACCCGTATTTTCCGGGATCTCGAGTTGGCTCATGGCATCGCGCAACTCGGAGCGCTCGTTACCCTCGATGCGTCTTGAGACTCCCCCAGCACGGGGATTATTGGGCATGAGAACCAGGTAGCGGCCCGCCAGGGAGACAAAGGTTGTGAGGGCCGCACCTTTGTTGCCCCGCTCCTCCTTGTCAATCTGGACCACTACCTCGCGACCCTCGGTCAGGGCATCCTTGATATTGACGCGGGCGCCAGACTTGTTCGCCTCCTCGGCGAAGTAACTGCGGGCGATTTCCTTGAGGGGGAGGAAGCCGTGACGCTCGGCTCCATAATCGACGAAGGCAGCCTCCAGGCTGGGTTCGACGCGGGTGATATATCCTTTGTATATATTGGCCTTTTTCTGTTCTCTTCCCGGGGATTCGATGTCCAGGTTGAAGAGTTTCTGGCCATCGACGATGGCCACACGCAACTCTTCCGGCTGAGTTGCGTTAATCAGCATTCTTTTCATTTTCTGTCTCGCAGCTAGGCGCGCTGGTCACCCGGGCATCCAGCCGACGCAACACCGCGGAGGTGGGGGTCCGATGGCCGGAGATCTTTTCGGCCGCGCCAGCCTCCAGTGCCCACGTCATTCTTGGAGTGGCGGGCGTCGGGGGGAACGCGGACAAGCGCACGTGATCCTTCATGTCGCGGAGGTAATCGAACTCCACGCGCTTGGTTCCAGCGCCTTTATCGTGCTAGGGCGCCGGACCTTGGGGCAATCTGCACCGGGATAGCGGCGATCTGAATCAAATCTCGCCAACCCCCCGATGCGCCGGGTCCGTCTCGGTGTACAATCCGCGACCGCCTAGTAGAGGGGACGCCGCTGGTGAGCGCAAGGCACCGGCCAACGCAAAGGGATGTCGCGGCGCCAAGGTATTGACACGGAGGCGACTTATGAAAAAAGTGCCCCAGAATTCATTTAGTTGCGCCGCCGTTCCAAGCCGTAGCCCGGCGCACCGCAACTGGGCAATAATATCAGCGACTGCTGATCGCATCAATCGAATCAAGGTAATGGACCCGATATCCGCCCACAGACTTCCTTGCTCCCAAACGCATGTTAGATGAGAACCAACAGCAGGGGGTTACCCTGGTGCGCATCGATGCCGAACTTGCCGGTCAGCGGATCGACAACTTTCTCTTGGCCAGATCCAAGGGTGTTCCGCGCAGTCATGTCTATCGCATCCTCCGACGTGGGGAGGTGCGGGTAAACAAGGGGCGGGTCAGGCCAGATTACCGGCTGCAACCCGATGATCTGGTACGCATCCCACCCCTGAGTAAGATCGAGACCAGGCCCCCGGGTCAGGTTCCGGAGTTACGCTTGCGTGGGCTTGCCGGGGCAATCCTATACGAAGACGAACGTCTCCTCGCGCTGGATAAACCGGCAGGACTGGCGGTTCATGGCGGTAGCGGTCTGAGCTTTGGCCTTATCGAGGCCATGCGACAAATGCGACCCGGGGCGGAGTTGGAGTTGGTGCATCGCCTTGACCGGGATACCTCCGGCTGTCTGCTCCTGGCTAAGCGTGCCAGTACCTTGCGCGATCTTCATCGTCTAATTCGCGAAAATGGTGTCGAGAAGCGCTATCTGGCCCTGTTGGTTCGCCCCTTGCCTCGACCTGCCCTGACCGTGGATGCCCCCTTGCTCAAGAATACCCTTAAGAGCGGAGAGCGGGTGGTGCGGGTCGATCCCACTCAGGGAAAACCCGCGCGGACCCTGTTTCGCCGCCTGCAACGCCTCGGGGAATTCGATCTGGTCGAGGCGAGCCTCATTACGGGGCGTACCCACCAGATTCGCGTCCACGCCGCCTCTCTTGGGACACCCTTGGCCGGGGACGAAAAGTATGGGGATGAGACCGCCAATAAGGGCCTGCGCCTCCTGGGGTTGCGACGCCTCTTCCTCCATGCCGCCTCCCTGAGGCTGCAACCCGCCCATCTCGACCAGCCTTTGCACGTCCAGGCCCCCTTGCCCGCCGACCTTGAGAGCTTGCTGAGAAGGCTGGAGGGAATTAAGTAGTAGGGTATAGTGGCCCCTCGGGATTATCCTAGCGGCTCTGGGTTGACCTCCAAGGGACCGTACCTGGCATCTTCACCAGCTATCTTTTCGTTTGCACGTTTCTTGCCGCATTATCGCCACTCCCCGCTGATCAGGCTTTACCGCCATGTCGTACAAATTGCTTGTCTTTGACTGGGACGGAACCCTCATGGATTCGGAGGCCCGGATCGTGGCCTGCATTCAGTCTGCCTTTGCGGATATAGGTGAGATACCACCCCCCCGTGAGGTTGCCCGCGAGGTGATTGGCCTTGGATTGGAGGAGGCGATGACCATGCTCTGGCCGGACGGGAGCGTCCTCCAGAGGCGGGAACTGGTCGATCGCTACCGCTTTCATTTCCTGGGTGGCCAGGAGACCGAGTCCAGCCTCTTCCCGGGGGCCCGCGAATTGGTACAGGACCTCAACGCCCGCGGCCTGCTGTTGGCGGTGGCTACCGGTAAGAGTCGGCGTGGCCTAGAGTCCGCCTTGACGAGCACTGGTCTCAGGAATCACTTTCACGCCACACGCTGTGCCGATGAGACCTTCTCCAAGCCACATCCCGAGATGCTGCTTCAGGTCATGGAAGAATTAGGGACTGACAAGTCAGAGACGCTCATGATTGGCGACACGGAATTCGACATGGAGATGGCTCGCAACGCGGGCGTCGATGCCTTGGCGGTTGCCTACGGCGTCCATCACCCCGAACGCCTGCTTCGGCATCAGCCCCTGGATTGCCTCAATGAGTTCCAGGAATTGCGGGAGTGGCTGGAACGAAATCTGGAGGCCTGAGGCGCGCCGTCAGGGGCGAGATTCGATTCGCCAGACGTTGTGAATGCGCGGATTCCGGGCAAAGTCCCTAGGCATGGTTGCGGCCGTAATATTCGTGATGTCCAGGGATCCCCAGGTATCGAGTTCCTCGCGATCCAGGCGGAATCGTCGCAAGTTATTGGAAAATATTAGTATACCACCAGGCTCCAGAAGCTTGACGGCATCCCGGATCAAGGCTACCTGGTCCCGCTGGACGTCCAGGGTGGTGGTCATGCGTTTGGAGGAAGAGAAACTGGGCGGGTCTAACAGGACCAGGCCCCAGCGTTGCCGCCCGGCTTGCCCGCGCGGCCAGTGCAGGCAATCCGCTTGGACTAGCTCATGATTACCCCCCCCAAAGCCATTGAGGGCGAGATTACGACTCGCCCAGTCCAGATAGGTTCGTGACAGATCAACCGTCGTGGTGCTTAGGGCACCCCCCGCGGCGGCATGGACACTGGCCGCGCCGGTATAGCCGAAGAGGTTGAGGAAATGCCGACCCGCTGCCAGTTTCCCGATCAGCCGGCGTACCTCCCGATGATCCAGGAAGAGGCCCGTATCCAGGTAGTCCTCGAAGTTGACCAGGAAATTCAGCCCGCTTTCTTGAACCTCGAAGAAACGGCGCAGGCTGTCGAGCCGTTGATATTGATCCTTGCCCTTCTGCCGCCGGCGGATGCGAAAAAAGAGTTGATTGGGCGGGATCTCCAGTACCTCGGGGATAACGCTCATGGCCTCCCGCGAACGGTGTCGAGCGTCCTTAGGTTCGATGCTGGCGGGGGCCTCATATTCCTGGACATTGGCAATAAGAGAACCCAATCGGGTCCTGTAGATATCCAGGGCGAAGGCGTATTCCGGCAGATCCGCGTCGTAGAGTCGATAGCAGTCCACCTGCTCGCGGCGACGCCATTTCTCCAGATTCCTTAGATTCTTGCGTAGCCGATTGGCGAGCATCTCAGCGCCTGGCCCCCGGTTTGTTTCGGGCAGGGGGCGGGGCCGGTCCGAGACGAAATTCTCCTCCTTGACATCGAAATGGAGCAGACGGCAAGGGATTGGGCCATTAAAGAGGCTGTGATAACCTGAGGCCCGCAAACCCATCCGCCGCCCCAGGTCCGGGTTGCCCGTCATGACGGCGGCCCGCCAGCCGAGAAATCGCTCGCGCAGCACGGAACCTAGTAGGGCATAGAGTCCAGTCAGTTCCGTCGCCTCGCCCAGACGTTCGCCATAGGGTGGATTCGCCACCACTAGGCCCAACTCCCCCGGACGTCCAGGATAGGCCTGACTCAGGTCGCGGCGCTCGAAGTGGACCCTGCCTGCCAGCCCGGCGCGATTCAGATTATCGAGGGCAACCCGGATGGCGGCGGGATCCCGGTCATAGCCCCGGATGGAGGTCTTGAGGGCGTCGAATCTTGCCAAACCCACGGACCGGCGCTCTCGGGCCTCCGCTAGGAGGTCCCGCCAGGTACTCTCCTCATGCCTCAACCAACCGGTCATTCCCCAATGGGCGCGGGCGAGTCCGGGGGCTATGTCTGCGGCCATCAGGGCGCCCTCGATGCAAAGGGTGCCGGAACCGCACAGGGGGTCGAGGAGGGCGGCGCCCTCCTGGGCCATGGTCGGCCAGGCTGAACGCCACAAGATGGCGGCCGCCAGATTCTCCTTGAGGGGAGCGGCGCTGCCCTGGTGGCGGTAGCCCCTGAGGTGTAGGGACTCCCCAGAAAGATCCAGGCTGAGGGTTACCTGTCCTCGGTGGAGATATGCCTGGATTCGCAGGTCTGGGCGCTCTCGGTTCACGGTAGGGCGTACCCCAACCTGGGCTCGGAAGTGATCGACGATGGCGTCCTTGATCCGCACTGCCCCAAACTGGCTGTTGCTGATGCCAGCCTCCGCTCCGTCGAACTGGATAGCAAAGGTACTCTGGGGGGTGAGGTGCTCCTCCCACGGCAGGGAACTGGCACCAGCGTAAAGGCTGTCGCTGTCGGTTGCTGGAAACTGGGCAAGGGGTAACAGAACCCTATTGGCGACCCGCGACCAGAGGCAGGCGCGATAGGCATCCGCGATCGGGCCAGAGAAGCGGGCGCCGCCCCGGGCCTCCTTGACGGAGCCAAGGCCCAGGTCGTTCAATTCATCTGCAAGCAGGGATTCCAGATGCCGGGGGGCTGTGGCAAAGAAGTCAGGCATGGCCGTGTTGAGGCGGTTCAGAGGTTAGCAAGAGGCGGGCCGAATGCCGACATCTTACGGCTTTTGCTTGCCGTTTGATGTGTCAACCGCCAATATGGGCGTCAAGTCCATGAGTTGGGCTAGAGTCAGCACCTGGGGTCCCTGGGGACGAGAGATTTCGACCCTGCCCAACTCCTCCCCTGGAGGTTGGATCCCGCTCCAGTGAGCGAAGGATCCCCAGGTTGCCTGGGACCTCAAACCTTCTATTTGGCGAAACTGTCGTCATAACCAATACGGGTTATACTTCGAACCCCCATATTCAACTGCTGCATCCATTTCCGAGTTGCCCATGGACGCTGATATTCTCCGCATCATCCTTGCCGTGCTTGGCGCCCTGGTTATCGCCGGGCTCTACTATTGGGAGCAGCACCGTCGCCACCGTAACGAGGAAAGGGAGGAGGAAGCCCTAGCAAGACCCGAGTTGGATGATGAAGCCTGGCGATTCAAGCCTGAATACGATCAGTCTGAAGGTAAGCGGGAACCCAACTTGGGGGTCTGGGGTCGGGATGAAGGGGACTTGGAGACTGAGGAGGAAGAAGGCATCGGGGGCGATACCAGGCCCAGGGGGAGGTCCGAGAGGACTCCTTTCAAGTTCTTTAAGCCAGACCCGGACCTTAGGGAGGAATCCTTTCCGCCAGGT
>CAZFZB010000117.1:0-8635 GCA_964523415.1 uncultured Chromatiaceae bacterium
CCCTCCGCCTCGGCGATGCGCATTCCCTCCGTCTCGCCCACGCAAAGGAGGGCGGTGGACCAGGCGTCGGCCAGGGTTGGGTCTTCATGCAGGACGGTGGTTGATACCAAGCGATGGTTGACGGGCATCCCGGTTCTGGGGTCTAGGATATGGGAATAGGAATGGCCGTCGGCTTCGAAATAGTTTCGGTAAGTCCCCGAGGTCATGACGGCGATGCTGGCCTCCTTCGGTAGCTCCAGGATGCGTTGAACCTCCCGGACCAGGGGTTTGGGCTTCTCGACCGCCACGCGCCAGGGGCTGCCATTGGCCTTGTGGCCCTTGACCTTCATTTCGCCGCCGATCTCGGCAAGGTAATTATGGATGCCCCGGTCCTCCAGGATCTGGGCCATGGCGCCGATTGTGTAGCCCTGGGCGATGGAATCCAGACTGAGGCGAAGTTCGGGATCCCGTTTGCGCAGCCGGTTTCCAAGGGCGTCGATCTCCAATTTGTCCATGCCGATATGAGTCAGGACGGCCTGAATCTCCGCCGGTGAGGGTACCCGCTGCTCATCGCGGGCGAAGCCCCAGAGCTCCGAAAGCGGTTGAACCGTGGGATCGTAACAGCCCTTGCTTTTATCATGAACCTGGCGGGCTATGCTGGACAGCAGGGCTATCTCCGGGGAGACCTCCAGCCAGTCCCTCGTCTGTTGCAGGTTGAAGCGGGCCAGTTCAGAATCCCCACTCCAGAGGGAAAGCCGCTCGTCTATCCGGTGAAACAAGGCCGCGATGGCCCCCCCAATCTCCTCCGGGGAGGCGGAGGTCCCATCCAGGACCATCTTCAGATGCCAGGTTGTACCTTGGGTTTCCCCGGACAAGAGGCTCTCGGTGGGCTGCTGGCAGGCGGATAGCAGCAAAAGCAAGGCGAACAAAAAAGGGTTGGTGGGTTTCATGGGCGAGGGGTTCAAGGCCGCGGGCCAGCAGGGTTAGGCCTATTCTACGCCCCTCCTGGTTTTTGTTGGGGAGTGCCTGATATTGTCCCGGGGGTAACCTTTGATACCGGTGAACCTGTAGCCATAATGATGGTCAAGCTATTCATCCTGAAGGCAGGCCGGCACTAGGACGGTCCCGCTATACCCCAGCAGACCTTGGCGATACGATCAATTTTTATGTCTCGAAAACCCGACGAAAGCAAGCATTCAGAAGCGTCACCTGACTCCAGGAGCGGGGAATCCTTCGTCTTCCTCGATCACCTCGGGAAACGCTGGCCAAGATTCAAGCGTTACAGCCTATTCCTGGGTGGGGTGGCGGTGCTGGCCCTGATCATCTTCGTCCAGACCCTCTTCGTACCCTCCAGCTTGACCTTGCCGCCGGCGGCGGAACAACTCAAGGCGAGGTTGAGGGCCCAGCCCCTGACGGAACAGGCCGCTCCTCAGGCATCGAAACCCCTGTGGCTGGATTTTGCAAAGGAGAGCAAGGCCAAGGGGTTGGCCCCCTCTGGTACCCCGGACAACCCACGGCCTGGTCCCCGGCCAGGCGCGCAGGGCAAGGTAGCCGAGATCCACCTGGGATTCTACGAGGGTTGGGACCCCGCCGGCCTTGCCTCCCTCAAGGCCCATGTCAATCAACTGACCCATCTGGCCCCCGACTGGCTCTCCCTGCAGGATGGCGAGGGTGAGATCAAGTTGACCCAGTCAGAGGAGGTGCTCGCCCTGGCTCAGGAAGAGGGGATCGCCCTGGTTCCTTTACTCCGTAACCTGGATGCCAACGAGGTCTGGCAGCCCGAGGCGGTGGAGACCCTCTTGAACGGGCCTGTTGCCAACCAGGATCGGCTCGCGACCAATCTGGTAACGGCCCTTCAGGAAATCGAGGCGGCGGGTGTCCTCATCGACTGGCAGGATATCGACCCTGCCTACCGGGGAGCCCTGACGAGCCTCCTGGCCCGGATTGCCGATGCCCTGCACGCCCATCACCTGGAGTTATGGCTCAGTGTCCCGGCCCGGCGCCAGTTGAGCCTTTTGGATCTGGAACCACTCGTTGCACATGTGGACCGGTTCGTGGCCAACCTCTATGACGAGAACGCCGAACTCAGCCCCCCTGGCCCGGTCGCCTCCCAGACCTTCTTCAACGGCTGGCTCGATACCCTGGTAAAGGGCTATGGTGACCCCTCTCAATGGGTCATAGGCATCGGTGCCTATGGCTACGATTGGCGAGAGGGTGAGGAGGAGGGCGCGCTCATCAGTTTCGAGGACGCCATGGCCCGGGCGGCGCGCTCGGCTCAGAGCGGGCTGGCCTTCGATCCGACCACCCAGAACCCCCATTTCGATTACACCGATCAGGCCGAGGTGCATCGCATCTGGTTCCTGGACGCGGTCACCTTTCTGAACCAGTTGGCCGCAAGTCGAGCCAGCCAGGTCGGTGGCATCGCCATATTTCGGCTGGGAACCGAGGACCCCAATATCTGGCCCGTCCTGGGATTTGACACCACCAAGCCCCCCACCCCGGAAAATCTCGGCCTGATCGAGACGATCAGCCCGGGTGATGCCATGGCCCATGTCGGCAAGGGCAGCCTTATCTCCATCGACGATCAGCGGGCCGATGGCTTACGCCGTATCACCCTGAGCCAGGACGGCCAGGGTAGGTTGCAGGCCAGCGCCCGTTACGAGAGGTTTCCCGGCTATCTGACCCTGGTGCATGAGGGCGCGGGGCCCCAGGACGCGGTCGCCATTACCTTCGACGATGGCCCGGACCCCCAATGGACCCCGGCCCTCCTGGATATCCTCAAGGAGGAGGGGGTGCGCGCGACCTTTTTCCTGATTGGTGCCAATATGGAGGACCATCCGGAGCTGGTCGAGCGGATCATGCGGGAGGGTCACACGATCGGCGTCCATACCTATACCCATCCCAACATCGCCAAGGTTTCAGAGGAGCGGGCCAGGCTCGAGTTGAACGCCACCCAACGGCTGCTCGAGTCCATCACCGGTCGTTCCACCATCCTGTTCCGGCCACCCTACAATGCCGATACCAACCCCCACTCCACGGAGGAGTTGGTTCCAATTCAGATCGCCCAGAAGATGGGCTATCTGACGGTTACCGAGGATGTCGACACTGAGGACTGGGACCAACCTGGGGTGGAGATTATGCTAGAGCGGGTCCGCAAGGGGCGTCAGGATGGCGGCAACATAGTCCTTCTCCACGATGCGGGTGGCGATCGCTCAGAGACGGTCGAGGTCCTGCCCGAGATCATCCACTATTTGCGGGCCCGGGGTGATACCGTCCTGCCTCTCCCCGAGATCTTGGGGATCCCCGCGGCGGAACTCATGCCCACCGTTCCGGACAATCAGCAACCCCTGATTCGCATGATCAGCGAGACTGGCTTCAGGATCATCCACCTGGTCAGCAACTTCCTCTGGGCCCTGCTGATCCTTGCCACCGTCCTGACGGTCTTCAAGACCCTCATGGTTTCCGGCCTGGCCCTGCGCAACCGCCGTAACGAACGCCTGGCGCGCGCCACCCTTGAGTGGCCGTCCCGGGACTGCCCGCCCGCCTCCTGTCCGCCGGTCTCCGTGCTGGTGGCGGCCTATAACGAGGCCAAGGTCATCCGCCAGACCTTGAAGACCGTGCTTGCCACCCACTATCCCGGGGCCCTGGAGGTGGTCGTGGTCGATGATGGCTCCCAGGACGGTACCGGTGATATCGTCGCCGCCATGGCGCTGGAAGACCCCCGCATCCGCCTCATCCGCCAGGTCAACCTGGGAAAGGCCAGGGCCCTGATCCAAGGCCTCCAGGGGGTCAGGCATGGGATTGTCGTCAGCCTGGATGCCGACACCCAGTTTCAACCCAATACCATCACGGAATTGGTGCGGCCCTTTGCCGATCCGCAGGTAGGCGCCGTCTCGGGCCGGGCGCGGGTAGGTAATCTCGATACCCTCTTCGCCCGCTTCCAGGGGCTGGAGTATTCCTGCGGCTTCAACCTCGATCGACGCGCCTACGACCAGTTGAACTGCATCACCGTGGTGCCGGGGGCGGTCAGTGCCTTCCGCCTGGAGGCTATCCAAGCCGCTGGCGGTATCAGTACCGATACCCTGGCCGAGGACACGGACCTCACCCTCAACCTGCACCGCATGGGCTTTCGGATCCGCTACGCCCCCCAGGCCGTGGCCTGGACCGAGGCCCCGGAGACCCCCGAGACCTTTGTCCGCCAGCGGTTCCGCTGGGCCTTTGGCACCCTGCAATGCCTCTGGAAACACCGCGACATGCTCTTTGCCCTGCGGCATGGCGCCCTTGGTTGGTTCAGTCTGCCCAATGCCTGGTTCTTCAATTTCGTGCTGGTGGCCATAGGTCTGCTGGTGGATCTGGTGCTGCTTGGGGCCCTCCTACTCAACCCGACCAATCCCCTGCTCTATATCTACTTCTTCACCTTCATCGCCTCTGACATGGTACTGGCGGCGGTCGCCTACTGGATCGAACGTGAACCCCTGCGCCAGATCTGGCTCATCCTGCCGATGCGGGTCATCTATCGGCCCTTCTTTAATTACGCTGTCGTCAAGGCGATCCTCAAGGCCCTCAAGGGTGTCTGGGTGGGCTGGGGCAAACTGGATCGCACCGCCTCGGTCGCCCGGGACCTGGCGGAGGCAGGCCGTCCCAAATGAGTTCGGGCCCGTCACTCCGGTTGCGATCCGGACGGGGTTTGGCCCTGGTCCTGCTGATGCTGTTGTCGGCCTTGGGTGCTGGCTGCGGCAAGGGGGAGGCGCCAAACGACAAGCGGATCCCGGCAGCGCCCATCCCTTCGGGTCCGGTGGAACTGCTCCTTCCCGCGACCGGGGCCTATACCGGTGCCTACGTGGATTTCGGCGAGGGCGAGGGCGATGTCACCTATGACGCCCTGATGGACTTCGAGAAGCTGACCGGAAAACATCTCGCCCTCGTCGCCTTCGGCAGCTTCTGGGGCGAGCAGCAGTTCCCCACCAAGGCCGCCAACATCATCGCCGCCTATGGCGCCGTGCCCCTGATCTTCTGGTCACCCTGGGATCGGCCTTATATGGAAAACCGGGGTCCGGATCGCTTCAATGTCCCTGACATCCTCGCGGGCCACTGGGACGCCTACATCGACCAGTGGGCCGTTGGGGCCAAGGCCTATGCCAAGCCCTTGCTCGTCACCTGGGGTCTGGAGGCCAACGGGAGTTGGTTCCCCTGGTCCGGGGTCTTCTACGGGGGTGGCGAGGTCATTGGCGAGGAGGAGGGGCGTACCCTGTACGCGGGCCCGGAACTGGTGAAAAAGGCCAATCGCTATGTCATTGACCGCGTTCGGGCCCAGGGTGTGGACAATATCCTCTGGGGCTTCCATGCCAACAACGCCTCCCTGCCCAAGGCCTCCTGGAATGTCATGGCCAACTACTACCCCGGCGACGCCTATGTGGATTGGTTGGGACTGAGTGCCTACGGCAAGCTGAATCGCTTCGACGGTTCACCGGATGTCAATGATATTCTTGAGGATGCCTACCCCGCCTTGCACCAGATCAACCCCGATAAGCCCATGATCCTGGCCGAGTGGGGGGTGGGTGAGTTTATCCCGGGGGACAAGCCCGAGTTCATCCGCACCGCCTTCAAGGCCCTCAAGGATTCTTACCATCTCTTCCGGGCTGCGGTCTTCTGGCATGAACGCTGGGAGACCCAGGAGGGGACTTACGCCAACCTGCGCGTCAACTCCTCCCCCGCGTCCCTGGCGGCTTATCGCGAGGGCGTTGCGGACCCCTATTGGCTGGACCGCCCCCAGTTCCGGCCCAAGGTGGCCAGTCCCGCCTCTCCAGGCCAGGTAGCCAAGCCCTGATGACGCGGCCGGGTGTCAGGAACCTTCACCCTTCCCGGTGGCGGTTGCCGCTAACCCGTAACACCTGGCCTTCATGGGCCTCGATATCCATCCATCCGGCAAAAGGACTCCGATGAAGCTTCCCCTTGGTCTCTATGCCCTGTCTCTGGTGGTGATCACGGCCATCTGGTGGTGGTTGGGTCGGCCGGAGCCCATGCCAAGCCTGCAGGGCGAGGCGAGTGGCTTGCCGTGCCTCTCCTATGCCCCCTTTCGTGGAACCGAGAGCCCACTGGTCGGCGACATCCAGATCGAGCCGGAGCGGATCGCGGCGGACTTGGCCCAACTGGCGACCCGCACCCGCTGCATCCGTACCTATGGGGTCAATCACGGCACCCATCGTGTTCCGGAGTTGGCCGAGAAGGCGGGGCTGAAGGTGATGCTGGGCATCTGGCTGGCCCCGGAGCCTGACCGGAACCGGCGACAGATCGATACCGCCATTGACTTGGCGCAACGCTTCCCTGATGTCGTGTCCGCGGTGGTGGTTGGCAACGAGGTGCTGCTCCGCGGTGAAATGACCCCCGCCGACCTCGCGGCCACCCTCCGCGAGGTCAAGGCCGCCGTGCCGGTCCCGGTGACCTATGCCGATGTCCCGGAATTCTGGATGCGTCACCCGGATCTTGCCAAGAACGTGGACTTCGTCACCATCCACCTGCTGCCCTACTGGGAGGACTTTCCCACCCCGGTCGCGGATGCGGTAGCCCATGCGGAGGCGACCCGCAAGCAGATCGCGGCCCTGATACCCGACAAGGAGATCTTCATCGGCGAGATCGGTTGGCCGAGCGCGGGAAGGATGCGGGCAGGCGCCCTGCCGTCGCGTATCAACCAGGCCCGTTTTCTTCATGAAGTGATGGCCCTGGCCGACCGGGAGCAGTTCGGCGTCAATCTGATCGAGGCCTTCGATCAGCCCTGGAAGCGTCAACGGGAGGGCACGGTCGGCGGTTACTGGGGCCTCTTCGATGCCGAGGGGCGCGCCCCCAAATTTGCCTGGGGCCAGCCGGTATCGAATCATCCCTTCTGGCCCTGGCAGGCCCTGGTTGGCATCCTGCTGGCGACCCTGATCTTTCTGGGCGCCGGCGCCGCGGCCCGACGCACGACGGGGGCCCTGACGGCCTCCTGGTTTGGCGTCGCGGCGATCGCCCTCGCGGCGGGTACCGCCTTCGGCTGGGCCCTGGAGGCCATGTGGCTGGAGAGCCTAGGCCTGACCGGTTGGCTCGGTTCCATGGCCTGGGTCGCGGTGGTGGCCCTGGCGCCCATCGCCGGCGCGACCGCCCTGATGGCTCGGCAAGGGGTGCCGCCCCTCTACAGGGTCATGGGCCCGAAAACCAACTGGCCGCAAGACCGCCGGGCCTTTGCCGTGGGACTGGCCCTGGCGGCCTTGCTAATCCTGGCGATCCAGACGGCGATGATGCTGGTGTTCGACCCCCGCTATGTCGATTTCCCCTCCGTCCAGCTCCTCGGCGCGCTCACGCCCTTCCTGGTGCTGGCATTGCGAAGGCAGCAGGGGCCGAGGCCCCTGGCGGAAGTGACCGCCGCTATCCTTCTGGCGCTGGCGGCGGTTTATATCCTGCTCAACGAGGGACTTGCCAATGGTCAGGCCATCAGCTTCTGCGCTGCCCTGGCGCTGCTCGCCCTTAGCCTGGTGCGCGCGAGGGGCGAGCCAGACTGAGAACCAGCAGCCCCACCGCGAACCCGGCCATGCCGCCATTCTGGATCACCAGCCCAAAGCCGGCGGCGCCGAGGGCGAGGGCGAACAGCAGGATCGAGGGCCATAGCAGATGGAGGCAGGCCGCCACCACCGCTACCGCGCCAAAGGCCCCCTGGTTGAAGAGCAGGATGGCGAGATCCATGGAGGCGCATAGCCAGGTATCCAGACCTTTCTGACAGGCCAGAAACACCTGGGTGTTCTGAATGACCATGTGGCGCAGATAGTAGGCGTAAAAGACCGCGCCGAATCCGATCGCGATTAGCCAGTTCATCTGGCGGGCGCTGGGTTGAAAGCAGTTCGGCATGGCGGGGTACCTCAGGATGCCTCTTCATCGATCCATTTGCGCAGTTCCACCGGTTTGACCTTGGCGCGCATCCGCATATTGACCATCTCCACCCCCAGCGAGAAGGCCATGGCGAAGTAGATATAGCCCTTGGGGATATGGAGGTCGAAGCCTTCCCCGACCAGGGCCACCCCGATCAGGACCAGAAAACTCAAGGCCAGCATCTTGATGGTGGGGTGACGATCCACGAAATCGCCAATGGGCTTGGCCGCGAACATCATGACGCCCACCGCCAGGATGATCGCGATCACCATCACCGGGATCTGATTGGCCATGCCCACGGCGGTGATGACGGAGTCGAGGGAGAAGACGATGTCGATGAGGGCGATCTGCACCACGATGGACAGGAATCCCGCTCCCGCCTTACCGGCCAGGGTGGGCTGGTCCTCCTCGGCCCCCTCCAGGGCCTCGTGTATCTCCAGGGTGCTTTTGAAGAGGAGGAAGAGCCCCCCCAGGATCAGGATCAGGTCCCGGCCCGAGATTTCCTGGCCCAGGATGATGATCCAGGGGGTGACCAGCCGCATCATCCAGGCCAGGGATAGCAGGAGGGCGATGCGGGTCCCCATGGCCAAGGCCAGACCTATCACCCGTCCCCGCTGGCGTTGATGCTCCGGCAACCGGCCCACCAGGATGGTGAGGAAGATGATGTTGTCGATCCCGAGCACGATCTCCAGACCCGTGAGCGTTGCCAGGGCCAGCCAGGCCTCGGGCAGATAAATCCAGTCAAACATGCAAACCCCTT
>CAZFZB010000118.1:0-2559 GCA_964523415.1 uncultured Chromatiaceae bacterium
TGTTGTAATCCTCGTTCCACCTGGCCACGATTGAGCCAGAATACGGCTGCATCCCGTTGGATCGCGCTATTGGCGGGCTCAAGTTTGAGGGCCGCCTCCACCAAGGCATCGGCACGTTCCCCTTGATTACGGTCGATGGCCAAGTCGGCCAGGGCGATAAGAGGGCGGGCGCGGGTTGGGTTCTGCTTGTAGGCCCGGGCGAGCAGGAGTTCTGCTGCCTCAGTGTCGGTGGAAGGGAGGTCCCTTGCCTCTTGATAGAGGGCTTCTGGCTGCCCAGGCAAAAGGCTGAGGGCACGCTGAGCCGCCGCCGTTTCCCCATTCCTCAGTTGCTCCAGGGCATGTCCCGCCAGCCCGAAAATGATGATGCGCCAAGCCAAAAACCCGGCTGCCAGGATAAGAAGGACCCGCCAGACGAGGACACCGGCGTTGCTACGAGAGATTGCAGCCCCATGGATCTTCATTGAATCTTGTGCTCCATCCCGGAAATCTTGTAGCCACCTGCGATGGGCACCAACTCGAAACGAATGGTACCGCTAGCATTCTGCCAGTTTTCCCCGGCACCTTGCCGAGTCTTCAGCGCCAGGCGCCCGGTACCTGTCAAGCGCCCATCCTGGCCTGCCCGCCATTCCATACCGAAAATCTGTAGCTGGCGATAGGGAGACTGGGCGAAGAAATCCCGATAATCGCGGCGGATAAAGGCCTGACCTCGGCCCCCAGATACCTGGGCGTCGGCCGTAAACAGGCTCACGAGGCCCTCTAGATCTCCCTCACCGTATACGTGGACAAGGCGCGCGACGACATTATTGGGATCCGCAGCCGCTGGACGGGTTTCCACCTCGCCGTGCCGTGCATTGTCCGCCCTCCGCCAAGCCTGTTTCTCCGCCTGTCCCCGCTCCAGGGACAAACGCTCTTGCTTGATGGCCTCGGCCTCGGCAGCCACTGCCTGCTGCTGACGTTTTGCCTCCATGAGGGCGGCCAGGCGCCCGGTATCCTGGCTCTTCAACTCGGATCTTTCCCGTTGCGCCTGTTCGGCCTTGAGCCGCTCCAGGGCTTTGCGCTCCGCCTTGAGGCGGAGCTCAGCCTCGGCGGCCTCCTGCTGCAGTCTTTTTGCCTCGGCCAGGGCCGCCTGGCGCTCCGCCTCGCGGCTATTGGCCAGTTCCTGTTCCCGCCGGTCCTGCTCGGCCTTTTGCCGCTCCAGGATTTCGCGCTCCGACTTGAGGCGGGTCTCGGCTTCGGCCGCTTGAAGGAGTTTGCGCTCGGCCTCCAACAATGCCGCCTGTTGCTCAGCCTCGGCAATACTGGCCCCGGTAGGCTCACGACGGATCAGTGCAAGACGCTGCTGTTCTAACGTCTCACGTTCCGCTTGAAGCCGGGCCTCGGCCTCCGCCACCTGCCGTTGTTGAAGCTCCGCCTTTGCCAGGGTCTCCCGGCGCAGCTCCTCGAGGCGTTGTGCCTCCATTTGCCTTAGTTGGGCCTCTTCGTCCTGCTGATGCGCCAGGGCTTCCCGGTCCTTCTCGATCCGGGCCATTTCCGCCGCTATCTCTTGTTGTCGATGCTCCAGGGCAACCAGCCGTTCGCGTCCAGTTTTCCCTTCATCCGGGGCAGAGGAGGGATGCTCGGGAGGTGCCAGGGAACCAGGCATATGCGCAACCTGTGAGGCCTCCTTTTGCTCGGGCGGCATCACCAAAGGAGACTTGACGGCACCAGGCGAGGTGACTGGATTCCTGAGATAGGAGGGTTGCCGCTCCGCAGAGGTTACCTTTGCGGATGGTATGGCGGACATCTGCAAATGCAGGGTGGGTGGCCAAACCAGGTTCACCAGCACCACACCCGCGACCCCCAGGAGCAACAGGGCGGCGGCTACAAGAAGGGTCCGCCGTGTCAACCCTAGCCATCTCCCGCGCTTGGGCCGGGACAGCCGAGGTGGGGCTATGGCCTGCTGGGGTTGAAAAAATCGTCGGAGTTCCGCACTGGCGGAGGCAGCAACCTGGGATACCTCCTCCTCACCATAGCCCCCCTCCTCGTCCGCGACCAGGGTCGTATCCCCCCGCAGGGCCTGGTAGGCGCTGTTGAGGCGAGCCGCATAGTCCGTGTCCAGGTCGCTCAGACGGACTTGGCGATCGGGGTGAAAGAGACGGATCAGGAGGTGGTAATGCTGTCGGATGCGGGTCGGTGAGGCCTCCGCCTCGAAGCCGAGCATACGCAGAGGGGAGGCCCCAGGTACCAGCAGGACCTGTCGGATCAGAAACCGCGCCGCTTCGCTAATCTCCTCGGGGCTCGCGACAAGGGCCGACGCCGTGTCCGCGATATGGCGCGGGGCCAAGGCCGTACCAAAGGCAGGCACCAGGGCGGCAAAACCCGCAGGCAGCGGATGGCGGGGATCGGAGAGGCGTGGGTAGCGCAAGGGCTCGCGATAATAGGCCAGCGCCAGTTCGACCAACACCGCGTCCATGGCGGTCCGCCTCAAGCCCCCGCTCGATCGGGAAGGGCCTGAGGCTCCGACTTGTTGCCGTAGGAGTAGGTGTAGTGATAGTCATAACTATAGCCGTAGCCGTAGCC
>CAZFZB010000118.1:2659-8520 GCA_964523415.1 uncultured Chromatiaceae bacterium
TTTTTGCCAGGTTGGGCTTATAGGGTCGGGTCGGAACCTCGGCGGGGTCAACCACCGAGACATTGTTAGTGCCAATACCCGCGGTTACGCCGACCTCCTTCAGACGCTGCAGGAGTCCCTCGTAGAGTTGGCGATTGGTATCGACCTCGCGTTTGAGGGTCTTGTAGTCCGTACTGCGATCCTGCAGAGCCAGGATCTCCTCCTTGATCTCGGCGATGCGCTGGTTGATCTTGGCCTCTTCCCGTTGCCGGGTCTCATATTTCAGGCGGATGCCATTGGCAATGGCTGCCACTTCCTTGGCGATAGTCTTGTCGATGTCGGCGATTTGCCGCTTGAGCTGCTGCATCTTGGGATAGCCGGGCTTGTAGACCTCCAGATTCTGCTCGTAATCGGCCTCCAGTTCGGATCGTCGCGCCTTCAAACTCGTTATGGCAGCACTGTCGAGCAGCCCGGCAACCCCGGGGTTATTGGGATCGGTCAGGCCCAGATAGGCCGACTCGGCCTCGATGCGCGCGGCCTCGGACTTGACCAGGGAACTGGTCATCTCGGTGAGCTTGGCCGTGAGGGTCGAGAGGCGGTTCTCGTCGTCGATGATCTCGCGCTCCCGGGAATATTGCGCGATGCGCTTCTCTGAATCCTCCAGGGTAGCCTTGGCCTGCTCCAATTGTTCCTGAAGAAAGCGGGTGGCATAGGAGGAAGCCTCAAAGCGACGCTCCAGATTCATGTTGATGAAGTTGCTGGCGATGGCGTTGACGACCGCCGCAGCCTCCGCGGGTCGTGGACTGTCGTAGGTAATCTTGACTAGCCGTGAGTTACGGACCGGGTCGATGGTTAAATTGGCAAGGAGGGCGTTCTCCTGGGCCGTTGGAGGTGGCAACTCCGGTTCGGCACGACCCGGGTCCTCGGAGGAATGGGTCTCGGCACCCAGGATCCCGGCCAGCCAAACCTGCAAAGAGTTGGCAAGGTTACCCAGAAAGGATTGGGACCCTCCCGCCTGCTTTCGGGTTTGCGGCTCCAGGCCAAGCTGGTCGATAACCCGCCGCGCCAGGTTGCGACTCTTCAACAGCTCATATTGCGTTTGGTAAAAATCCATGCTGCTGCGGGAATCTTCCTCCGGGGTGACATCCTTATAAGCCACGACCCGCCCCTCCTGGCGGTCAATTTGCATCAGCAAGGTCCCCCGGTAGATGGGTGTGGCCACGAAGGTGTAGATAAGACCGATCAGCACTACCAGGGCCGCGGCCAGCAGCACGGTTCCCTTCCGCCGCAACAGAATGCCCCAGAGGTGGCGCAGATCGATGAAATCCCCTTCATCCGGGACCGTCGCCGCCGGCGGAACATCCGGATAAGGACGCGGCGCCAGAGCCCGTTGTTCCGACCGGGTCAAGGCCCCCCGGGGCGGCGGGGCATCGGCGGGGACGGGGGGCTGATCGAGACTACTCATAATTTAGAAGGCTACCGGTGCCAGGGCGAGTTTGCCAAAGATGCGATCGAAAAAGACCATGGTGCCGGACTGCACGACATGAACCGTATCGCCACCAATCAAGGGGGGGTTGCCGATAGAGCCCTCTTCGATCTGATCTAAATCGATGAGATAGGCCTTGATTCCCGCAGGCTCCGTTTTACGAAAAAGCACCACCTCGTCCTTAGCGGTGCTTTTCACACCACGGGCCAGGGCGATGGCCTCCAACAGGGTCATCTGGCCCTTAAGGGGAAAGACGCCGGGGGCGCCAACCTCCCCTACCACCGTGACCTTTAAACTGGCGGATTCCTCGACAAAGAGGTTGACCTGAGGGTTTTGCAGGTAATCTTGCGACAATTTACGGGTAATGAGTTGCTCCGCCTCCTCCTGGGTCAGACCGGCAACCTTGACGGCACCTATGAGGGGGAGAACGATATCGCCATTCGATTGTACCCGTTCCTTGCTGGACATCTCCGGGGCCTGGAACACCTGTATCTGCAACAGGTCACCCTCGCTGATGCGAGGGGTAGCAGCGGGACCTGGATCCGGGGGCAGGCCCTTGACGGTAGGCACGACCTTGGCGCCAGAGGTTGCAGCGCCCGATGGGGAATCCTCGACTCCAGCGCTCACCCCACCCGAGGATTTGCAGCCCTGTATGACGAGGAGCATAGCCACACAGGCAATGGCAGATACCAAGGTAATCTTCATGGCAATTGTTCCGGCGTAGTCGTTAAGTCCAGGTTTCTGGCAACGAAATCGCAATATCAATCTGGGAGGATAACAAGTATTCGAATGTTTCGTAAAGCCTACAGGTAATCGGTGGTGAAAATACCCTGGTAAAATAACGTAACTATTTGAACTAAAACTCTAAAGATCCCTAATGTCTGATTATGTCGTTCTTAACTCTTTTCATGCGCCTTGAATCAGGGTATCCTGCGGGAGTTACACTCGCCCGAGTAGGGGTACCGAGGCTGGGATACCGCGGCGACCCGCGATCTACTGATGGTGGTCCTGGACCCAGCTTAATACTTAACTCAATGTTTTTGTTGGAACCCATGCCTTCGTGGAGTGAACTGCTTCTCCTGGCCACACCAGACTCAGGGAAACCCGATCTTGATGACCGCCTCCTCTCATTCTGAAGCCACCCCGCGCGAACGGGCACTGATCGCTCTCCTCGGCCTGACTCTCGTCTTTGCCCCGGTTTTCCGCGCCGGCCTTCCCCCTCTCCCTTTATTAACCCTCGAACTCCTGGCGATATCCCTATTAGTCTTGACGTTATGGAACCCTGGCGGCACAAAGATAAAGGCCATGGAGATCATAGCGCTGTTACTTTTGCTACTGTTACCGCTCCCCTATTTGGTGGATCTTCCCAGCGGGGTCCTCGCCGAAATTCCTGGGCGAGCCCTCTATCGGACTAACCTGGACCTGGTAACGGGAAAGGGAGAGGATGGCACCTTGTCCCTGTTCGGTCTCCAGACCCAAGCCAGTTGGCTGGTGCTCTTGATTCCCGTCGCTGTCTTCCTGGCTACCCGCGCCCTGGATGCTCGAGGGCAACTCCGCCTGGTAACCCTGCTTCTTGTCATCGCGGCCTTGCAGGCCACCCTCGCCCTGGTGCAGTTCGGCGCCGGCCGAGGGGGGCTTCTGTTGCTTGGCTATGATCCTTCAGGCAGCGGGGCTGCCGGAACCTATCCGAATCGGAACCATCTGGCTGGCCTCTTGGAAATGACGCTGCCGATTGCCCTGGCGTTGTTCCTTTATTATCTCGGTCGAAACCGTGGCGAACGCAAGAGTGGCTGGCGTCGCAAGATCTCATTCCTGGCCTCACTGCGCGGCCACACGGCCCTGGTTTACGGGGCCCTAGGGGTTTTGCTGGTACTTGGCATCATCTTCACCCGTTCCCGCACCGGTATCGCCCTCGCCATGCTCGGTATTCTGATCACCAGTTCCCTCTTTTCGCGTCGCATCGGCGGCAACAATGTGTACGGTCCCACTGGCACCCTGGTGGTCCTGGTCGTCGGCATCGGTATTAGCATTGGGCTGGCACCGATACTCGATCGGTTTTCCTTCGGGGGTGCCCTGGAGGATGCCCGCTGGACCATTTTCTCCTCTTCGATCACGGGACTCGCCACCTTTCTGCCCTTCGGCAGCGGGCCGGGGACCTTTCCTATGGTTTATCCGGCCTTTCAACCTATTGAATTGGGTTCCTGGTTCATCAATCGTGCCCACAATGATTACATCGAGTGGGTCTTTGGTGGCGGCATCCCGACCGCCTTGTTGATCCTTCTCTTGTTGAGCCTTTATCTGTTCCGATGGACGCGCCTCTACCATCGGGACACTTGGTCCAGGCACCGCTTCGTACAGGTGGCGGCGGGCATCGGCCTCCTGTTGCTGCTGATCCATGAATTTTTCGATTACAACCTGCATACCCCTGCCAACATGGTTGTCTTTGCCCTTCTTGCAGGGATCTTCTTCTCGGACTCGGCTGAACCAGACAGCGCCTCTCGTCGCCGCCGGCATAAGCGGCGGACCCCACAGATGGCCGGGTCAGCGACCAGGGTCGAAACCCCGACGTCCCAGGGCAACCCAGCCATCCCACCCCAGGACCAGATAGCCAACCCCTTTCTGGACAACCCCTCATGATCCCAGTATCCCTTGCTCATTCGAGAATGGAGGTCGTCCCATGCCTGAAGGATTAGGGTCCGTTGCCGCCATGGCCTTTAGCATTACTACCCTGCTGCTGTGGATTCTGGTTCCCACCGCTGCCCGCATCGGCCTAGTGGATCATCCAGGCGGGCACAGGCATCACACCCAGCCCACCCCTCTGGTCGGGGGCATCGCCATGGCTATGGCCTTCCTTCTTGCCGCCCTCGCCTCCGGTCTGTCCCTCTCGGCCTTCCGGGCCTTTTTTGGCGGGGCTCTCATTCTGGTGATGGTTGGGATCTTGGACGACATGCGGGAGCTTTCGCCCAGGTCACGATTCCTGGCACAACTAGGCGCCAGTTTCTTGATGGCGATTGAGGCCGGCGTGGTCATATCGGACCTGGGCTATCTCCTGGTACCAGATTTACGCCTGACCCTGGGAGTTATGGCGATTCCCTTCACCCTCTTCGCCGCGACTGGGCTCATGAACGCCGTCAATATGAGCGACGGGATCGACGGCCTCTCTGCATCCCTGGCGCTGGTCACCTTGTCGGCTTTAGTGCTGATCGCGATCACGGGCGGTCAAGGCGCCAGAGCCAGCCTGCTGGTCCCCTTGATCGCTGCCCTGCTGGCTTTCCTGCTGTTCAATCTGCGCCCTCGCGGGCATGCCCTGGTCTTCATGGGTGACGCCGGCAGCTTGTTCCTGGGTTTTGTGCTTTGTTGGTTCCTGATCCACTTCTCTCAGGGGCCGAACCGGCTCATGGCTCCGGTGACGGCCCTGTGGCTTATCGCCCTACCCTTGATCGACACCCTGGTGATCATGACCCGGCGCATCGCCAAGGGTCGCTCACCCTTCCGTGCCGACCGCCAGCACTGCCACCACATTTTGCTTGCCGCCGGCTTTTCACCCAAACAAGCCCTGGGGATCCTGGTCTTATTGGCCCTGAGCACCGCCGGGATTGGCCTGGCGGGGCATTTTCTTAGGGTTCCCGAGTATCTGATGTTCTGGGGGTTTGTGGTCCTATTCGGACTTTATGCCTGGATGATCAACCGTGCCTGGCAGCTTCAGTGCCTTTTGGGTCGGACCTTCCACCTGCATGCCTCCAGGACATGCTGACGCCCGGAACCCGTCCCCTTGGCATCCGCAAGGGAGCCTATCCAGAACCCCTCATGAATGGCGAGAACCCCTCCCATTCCTCCTTACCTCGCCCGCATCTCCTGATCCTCCTTGTGCTCATCGCCACCGGCCTGACTGGTTGCTCCAACCCCAGGGAGGATGTCCGCCTGAGCCTGTGCAAGGACATGGTCACCGGCCAATTGGGGGCAGAGCCGGCCTGGCAGGGAAATGAGATCCAGATCCGGGGCTACGAGGATGCGGTGATCAGCATCCGCTTCACCAACCATGCCAGCGCCGGACGGGCCGAGTGTGCCTACAAACATGCCAAGGGCGAGGATACGGCCATCACCCTGGCGAACCCCTCGAGGCTTATGCCACCTCGCCTTCACGCATGACCCTCGATGGCCGCACCCTGACCGGCCCCGAACTGGCCCGGGCCATTCAGATGGCGCTAGGCAAACAGGGTCGGGAATTCCTCGGCCGGGCCAAGGAGACCCTGCAAGGTCAGCAACCGGGTTATTGACCAACAATCCCTGGAGGTCCCCAACCAAAGTGACGTCGCCTGCATCCGGGATGAAGGCGATGGCCGAGGTGTGGTGGCGATCCCCTCGGGGTTAGCGGCTCCGAACCGGACAATAGGAC
>CAZFZB010000119.1:0-8503 GCA_964523415.1 uncultured Chromatiaceae bacterium
GGGGGCAGCTTTCCCAAGCACGCCCATCCCGAGGGCGAGGAGATTTTGGTGCTGGAGGGGGTTTTCTCCGACGACCAGGGCGATTACCCGGCCGGCACCTTCCTGATGAATCCCCACGGCAGCCGGCATGCACCACGCTCCGCGCCCGGCTGCACCCTATTCGTCAGGCTGCGTCAGTATCCGGGCGAGGATCGGCCCCGGCTGGTCGAGGACACCCAGGATCCGGCCGGCTGGTATCCGGGACTGGTGGAGGGGCTTAGGGTCCGCCCCCTCTATTCGCAGGCCGGCTATCCCGAGAACGTGGCGCTGGTGCGCTGGGCGCCGGGTGCCCGTTTCCAGCGTCATAGCCATTGGGGCGGGGAGGAGATCCTGGTCCTCGAGGGGGAGTTTGCCGACGAACAGGGCCGTTATCCCGAGGGCACCTGGCTGCGCAGCCCGCACCTGAGCCAGCACACCCCCTTTTCCGAGGTCGGCTGCCTGATCTATGTGCGGGTCGGCGGGCTGTGATGGAGCGCCATCCGACTCAGGGTCCCTGATTAACCATCGCCCTCATTCGCGATGGGAGGCCGAGAGGATGGCACCTCGGGGTGAGTCTTCCCGGCGTGCGGCGCGAGGCGGGCCCGTCCCCAGGGTGATGCCATTGATTAGAGCCCATCCCTGGCAGGGATAAACAAGCCGTCTACCCTCTGCTTGACCTGTTTGCCCAACTGCGTGATCAGTGCCGCCTGGTGCTGCTTTAATTCCGTGGCCAATTGCTGCTTTTGTTCCCCGATGGCACCGAGGATGTCGGCCCGCATCTGTTCACGGGAAAAGACCTCGTCGATCTCGATCGTGACCTTATCGACCACCAGCCAGGTACCCACGCCTGCCACGGTGCCGCAGATCACGGCGAAAAGGCCGGACGGGGAACAGACCGCCGTGGCCGTCACGGTGCTGGCCAGTACGCTGCCGGTCTTCTTCGCCGCCACCTTGGCTACCGCCTTGGCCGCGGCCTTCATGCTGGCCGTGGCTGCCGCCTTGGACACGGTGGTGGCGATAAGTTCTTTCGCCCCAAGCGACGCCGCCGTCCCGGCCAGAATTGCACCGCCCGCACGGTAGGCATCCCGGTTCAACCGGTCGAGCCCTGGCATGTCCAGGGTTACCCTAAGACAAGGATTTGCCGCCACCTGCCCGGCAAGCTGGTCCCTCACGGACTGTGAAAGATTTGACAGACGCTCCAGGGCGTCCTTCGACATCTGCTGATCGAGGCCGTTCGCGCGGTTCAGAAAATCCGTATTCGTGAATAAACGTCCTTCGAGTTCGTCGCTCAGCAGTTGGGTGAAATTGCCGGCAGCCAAGGCGATCAGGCGTTCGTATTCACCGATGACGGTGAAGTACCAGTCCAGATAGTCGTCGACCTGCGCCTCGACGGGCGCGAAGAGTTGATCGATCCCCTGATCGATGCGCCTGTTCTGGTCATCGATCGATGCCTGTTGTTGGGCCGTGACCTGGCTGTATAGCTCCGCCCTGACCTCCTTGATCTCCCCTTGTTGCAGCTGGCAGGGATCGAGCTTGGCCAAGAGTGTTGGCACCTGGAATTGGAATTTGGCGGGATCGATACTCCTGACGCTGAGGGACAACAGGAGGGTGGGAACCAACAGGACCAGGATGGTGATGATGAAGGTCTTCTCCAGGGTGCTACTGCCGGTCAAGGTCTCCAGCCGCAACTTGCGGTACTCCACCCAGGCCAGTACCCCCAGGTAGAGCCGGGTGACGACCAAGGAGAACAGACTCAGTTGCGCCAGGTACAGGGCCCAGGCAAGCAGTCGCAATCCGTGAGCAGGAAGGCCCAGAATTAGCCGCTGGGCCAGCGCCCAACTCCCCTGGTCCCAAGCTGAGAGCGCACCGACCAGCCATCCGGCCAGGGGGCAGGTCAGGCCCTGGCTCTGGGCCCTAAAGGCATCCTCGGCCACCTGCTTCCAGTCCAGGAGGCGCAGGTCTGGCGCACCAAGCAAGAAGAAGTTCAGCAGGAAGAATGCCAGGGCCAGGATGCCGAGGTTGGTGATCTGCAAGGGCCAGCGTCTCACCAGAGCCCCCAGCATTTCCGGGCGTACCTGCCCGGCCCAAAGACGCTGCATCCCCTGATGGAGCAGCACCAGGAGCAGCGCATCGGCGAAGACCAGGCCCCATGCTTGAAACCCGAGGAGGGTACCGGAGGCCAACAAGAGTGCCGCGAATGCCAATGCCGGGATTATGCGCAGAATGGAACCGATAGTCCCGGGCCACATCAGGCGGCGAATGGAGGCATCCTCCAGGGTGGCACCCTGCAGGATCATCCGGCGATTGAAGAGGGAGGACTCGCGTATGCCCACCCAAATGGGATAGGCCAATACCACGACGGCAACAGGAATCGCCCAACAGGGGAGAAAACGGAAGGCCTCAACCAGGAGCCGTAAGGCCAAGGCCGCCAGGACCAGCCAGAGCACGCCGGCCCATGCCGCCAGGGGCGGATGTGAAGAGGACGTGGTCACGGGATGGCTCAGGTTGATGGCAGGTCGCTCAGTGTCATGGGAAAGGGGTCATCAAGCCGCGTTTTTCGGGAGAATCAGCCTTCTCAGTTATGGATCCGGTCCAATAATAGCTGCGACTCGAGCCTTCAGGGCACCAGATAGGGCTGGGCGAGCCAAGCCCCCCCGAGCGGCCAGGTTGGCCCAAGAAAAGAAGGCGCGGAGGCGGGATGCACCGGGCAGCTGGCATGCTATCTTTAAGCTGGCTGGAGCCGAGGTGGGCCACCCTCCGCTTGGGTAGGCCCCTCCCGGAAGTCTCAGGTTTGTTCACCGTTACATGACCCTTTGTTACCGGGCAATGCCACTGCCAGGAGTGCCTCCGTGACCGATGATGAACCGGCTGGGTGTCAGGAAGTACCTCCTAACGAAGGGAAGAACAGGGACGGCACCGCAGCCCCTACTCGCACTCGGGGTCTGTGGCAGGAGCGCCAACTTCTCAGCGCCCTGAGCGACGCCACGCCGGATCCGCTCTTCATCCAGGGCGCCGATCGGACCTATCAATGGGTCAACCAGGCCTTTTGTCACTGGGTGGGGCAGCGGGAGGAGGAGATCATCGGGCGTAGGGAGGCCGACATCCTTTCCCCCTTGACGCTCAGTCAATATCAGGACCCGGATGGCGACCGGGTCCCGTCGAGCCAGAGCCATCCTAATCTGGTGCCTATCCCGGGCCCGGATGGCGCCCCGCGCTGGTTCGATGTCTACACGACCCCGGTTCGGGATGGATCCGGGAAAGTCACCGGGATGTTCGGCAGCCTTCAGGATGTCACCCTGGCAAAGAACCAGGCCGATCAGATAGTCGAGGCGGCGTCGCGCTCTTCTTACGCGCTGCAAGGCTCCGGCCTGGGGGTTTGGGAGTGGAACCTTGGGGATAACAAGGTCTACTGGTCCCCGGAATGGCTGGGGATGCTGGGTTACCAGGAGGGGGAAATAACCCCGACCCCCCAGGCCTGGAATGCCCTCTTGCATCCCGATGATCGTGACCGCGTCCTGTCCTATGGCACCCGGTTCATGGAGGATCCCTCGGGAAGCTATGAAATCGAGTTTCGCCTACGTCATAAGCAAGGCCATTGGGTGGATATCCTCTCCCGCGCAGGGTTTGCGCGGGATGTCCAAGGGCATCTGGTCCTACCCCGCCGCCTGGTCGGCACCCACCTGGACCAGGGAAGGCGCAAGGCCCTCGAACTGTCGATGCGGGAAAGCAGTCTGCTCTATCAGGCCATGTGCGAGACCAGCCGCGATGGCTACTGCGTGGTGAGTTTGGATGGACGTATCCTCGCCGTCAATGAGGCCTATTGCCGGATGACGGGCTTCAGCCAGGAGGAGTTTGTGACCCTTTCGCTCGCGGATCTCGAGGATATGGAATCACCTGAGGTGATCCTCCGACATATCCGCACCATCTTCGAGCAGGGCGGCGATCAATTCGAGAGTCGCCAGCGGCGTAAGGATGGGGATATCTTCGAAGTGGAGGTTTCCGTCAGCGCTTCCCCGGTGCAAGGAGGGCGCCTCTTTAGTTTCGTGAGGGATATTTCCGATCGTAAGCGCAGCGAACGCCTGGCTAGTCTCCGCCATCGCCTGCTGGAGTTGCTACCTCTCGGTGATTCTGAGCTACTCCTGCGTTCCGCCCTGGATGTCGCCGAGGATCTGACCCACAGCCAGATAGGCTTTCTGCATTTTGTCGATGAGGATCAGGAGGAGGTCTCCCTCCAGGTCTGGTCCAGCCGCACCCTCACCAGGCTGTGCCTCGTTCCAGGCTTGGATCGGCACTACCCGGTGAGTGAGGCCGGGGTATGGGTGGATTGCATCCATCAACGCCGGCCCGTAATCCATAACGACTACGCTAGCCTGCCGCACAAGAAGGGCATGCCCAAGGGTCATGCCGTCTTGGTAAGAGAGGCGACGGTACCTCTGTTGGTGAATGACCGCATCATCGCGGTGATAGGGGTTGGTAATAAGGCTACTCCTTACAACGAATTGGATCTGGAGATCCTCCGCCAGGTCGTCGAAATGGCCATGGATTTCTCCGAGCGCCAGAAGGTTGGCAAGCAGATGGAGTACATGGCCTACTATGACGTCCTCACGGGTTTGCCAAATCGCGCTCTGCTTACCGACCGCCTTAACCAGGCCATCGCCCAGGCTGGCCGCGCACAGCAATACCTCGCGGTCTGTTACCTGAACCTCGATGGCTTCAAACCCCTCAACGACAGCTATGGGCACCACCTTGGGGATGGGGTGCTGGTGGCCCTCGCGCGCCGGCTCCAGGAGGCCCTGCGGCAAGGTGATTCCGTGGCCCGCGTTGGCGGGGACGAATTTGGTCTCCTCATCACGGGCCTTGCTTCGTCCTTCGACTGTCTTGAGGCAGCCCATCGGCTCTTGAATCAGGTCAAGTTGCCGATCGAGGTCAATGGCCATCGTCTGCACCTCTCGGCGAGTATGGGCGTCACCCTCTTTCCGACAGACAGCGGCGGGCCCGACGCCCTCTTGCATCATGCCCACCAGGCGATGTTTCAGGCCAAGGGGCACCGCAAGGGCAGCTACCATCTTTTCGACTCGGTACAGGATCAACAGGAGCGCCAACGCCGGTTCTTGACCGAGGAATTCAGCCTCGCCTTGCGGAGCGATCAACTCCATCTTTATTACCAGCCGAAAGTCACCCTCGCCGATGGGGAGGTGTTCGGAATGGAGGCCCTGATCCGCTGGCAGCATCCGCGGGAGGGGCTCCTGACCCCGGACCAGTTCCTGCCTGTGATCGCGGATACGCCCCTGGAGATCACCCTGGGGGAATGGGTGATCAATGCCGTCCTGGCCCAGTATCAGGGCTGGCGGGAGGCGGGTCTGGATCTGGCGGTAAGTGTCAATATCAGCCCCCGTCAGGTGCAGATGCAGGATTTTGCCACCTTTCTCGCCCGGACCCTGGCCGCCTATCCAGCGGGTACTGCCGAGAAGCTGGAGATCGAGGTCCTGGAGGTCTCCAAGCTGGATAGCCCCCTCGATGCCGCGCGGGTGATGAATGCCTGCAAGGCCTTGGGTATCCACTTCTCCCTGGATGATTTTGGCACCGGCTATTCCTCCCTGACCTATTTCCACCAGTTGCCCTTCGATTTGGTCAAGATTGACAGGCACTTCATTCAGGCCATGATCGAAAAGGCCGAGGACCTGGCCATCGTTGAAGGGGTGCTACGCATGGCCAGGGCCATCCCCAACCCGGTACTGGCTGAGGGTGTCGAGTCGCTGGAAATCGGCCTCATGTTGTATCAGATCGGCTGCCACTATGCCCAGGGCTTTGGGATCGCAGAGCCCATGCCGGCGGACCAGGTTCCCCCTTGGGTTGAGGCGTGGCGGGGGAACCATGCCTGGCACGACCTGGCTGCCGCGGCCAAGACCGAGACCCTGAATTACGATCTCAATGTCGCGATCTTCAGCCTGCAATTATGGTTGCAGCGACTCTGGGCCGGTTTGCGGGGTGGGAAGGGCCTGGCTCTGCCCATCCTCGATGAGCATCAGTGCCAGTTTTGCCACTGGTATTGCGGTATCGGCAAGGCACGCTATGGGCACAAGCCCAAATTTGGCTCCATTCAGGGACGGCATCACCGACTCCATGCCCTGGCGGTCGAGCTGGTCGATCATACCAGTGCTGGCAGGGTCCATGAGGTCCGGACCCGGAGCGCCGAAATCAAGGGCGTGGCTACCGAACTGATCGGTCTGGTGCGGGCCTTGGCGGACTGATTCGTATCAGTCCGGTGATGAAGGGCATTGAGACGCCGCCGGTCTCCGGCTGGGTCCGGGGCGCCGGGCCATCCTTACCAGTGGAAGGTGACACCCAGGGCGGGGCCCTGCATCTTCATTTCTTGCAGAACCCCATCACCTGTCGTGGCGTAGTTGATGGTGCGGAAGGCCAACAGGAGATTGCCCCAGTCATAGCGATAGCCCAGTCCGATAAGGCCTTGCCAGGTCCAATTGGCGTAATTGCCCAAGCCGACATCGAAATAGTAGGGCAGGAACCACTTATCGGTGTCGCCAAGGAACAGTTCCCCGCGGATACCCAGGATGCCATCCCAGATGTCCAGCCGCTTGGTATTGCTGATGGAATAGGTCAGGATGCCGTTGGGGCCGGAGAGTCTCAGATCGGTGCTGGTGGCCATTCCCAGGTAGCGGACCCCCCCCAGGAGGTCGAGTGTCCCCGCTGGACTCCGGGCTAGGTTATAGCCTACAGCGCCTTGCAGGATCAGGGATTGGATGCTGACATCGATATCCCGGTTGATAGCTAGGGGTTCGGCGCCCAAAGGGCCTTGCACTTGCATGACGCGTCCCTGCTGGTTATTCAAATCGGCGTAGACCAGGTCCGCGACCAGCGACCAGTCCCCCTTACGGGCATCCAAAGTGCCCATCAGACCGAACTTCAGGTTGCCGAGGTAGCTGTCTGGTTTGACCCCGATCTCGAGACTCCCGCTCCCCCCCAGGGGGTTTTCATACTGGAGGGTCTGATCGATATTCGGGAACCAGGCATAGGGGGTGAAGTTGAAATGCCATTGCCCATCGTAATTATCCAGCCTGGCGGCCAAGGCGGGGACGGATGACGCCAGGAGACTGGCGCCTGTCATTAGTAGCCGGGCTCCCGCTGGCAATAAGGGCTTGTTCATTTTGGCTTGCCATCCTCAGGGTTATGCAAGGGGGGAGGACCAAGACCTGTTGTGGGTGCTTGGCCTGCCGTGCTAGGGATAATGCCGCTGGAATCCCTGACCCGTGGGCGAGGGGCCAGGGGGGCGGCGATCCGTCCGGGCTATCAGTAAACAGCGCGGCGCCACATGCGTCGCCTGGCGCCGGCAAAGGAGACGGGGGTAAGGGGCATGCCGATAATGTCGATGAACAGGGATGCCGCGCCCCCGCTTGCTGGCGGCGTGCCTTCCAACACCTTGACCTCGTAGATCAGATCCCGTCCGGCGAGCCTGGGTTCGCGGAGGGTCATGACCACATTGTCCATGGCGCCCCCCTCCACCACGGAGAGAGTTCCATTGGGTGGATCGGATTTGAAGCTATCCGCGCCTTCGCCCCAAAAGGGGATGAAGTCGGCGGTGGCCATATGACCGGCTAGCCGTTCGGGGCGATCCGAAAAGAGGATGGTCACGGGGCTGATGCCCTTGAGGGTGAGGCGTCCGTCGGCGTAGGTTACGCCCTCGGCGCTTTGCACGAAGAGAAATTGGGGTTTCGCGTGGGCCTCGTCCTCCTTGTCCTTGTCCTTGGCCTCGGTGGCGTGAACCGCCTTCAGGGAGAGCGCCAGCGGCGCAAGCAGGGCCGCGCCAGCAATCAGGTTGCGTCGAGTAGTCATGAGGATATCCGCTAGTGCCTGGAGTGGTGGCCAACCGGGACAACCCCCGATTGGCCAGGGATGGAAATTCCAACCCTGGCGGAGGTGGCCAGGGCTGCTGCCAGGTCCGGCTTTAGGGCCTTGTCACCGCAATGGCCAGTTCGTCGGCGACCTGGACCGTCACAGCATTACCCGGTTTTACCTGGGTTAGGTCGATGTCGGGGTTAACGCTCACCGTGCGCTTGCGCCCATCGGGGAGCTTCAGGCTCACATGATGGCTGGGGGCATCCACGGCAACCACGCGAGCCGTCACCTCCGTCGTGGTCGCTATCGTGCCGCCCGGCATCGCCCCCTTCGGCGCCAAGGTGACCATGGCGCTTTCTCCGGCGCTGGGTGGGGTTCCTTGAGGCCGCAAGAACACGGCCAGGGCCTCGGTTACCGTGACCTTAACCCGGTCACCGACCTTGATCTGGTCGAAATTGACCGCCTCCTTGCCCACCTTGTAGGTCATGCGCTTGCCGCTCTGCCCGGCGAGGGTCACCGTGCGATTGCGCTGATCCACCGCCTTGACGGTTGCGGTCATTTCCACGGTCTCGACCGCGATGGCGCCTGGTTCTGGCTTGTCCTCCGTCGCCATGGAGCTACAGGCCGTGAA
>CAZFZB010000120.1:0-8369 GCA_964523415.1 uncultured Chromatiaceae bacterium
TGGACCAGCCCCCGCCCGATCAAGCCAATGAGCAATATCCCATGGAGGATTCCCGCCAAGCGGATATTCAACCGCATGTCGCCATTGAGGATATGACTGAATTCGTGGGCTATGACACCTTGTAGTTGATCCCGGGATAAGCCATCGATGGCCCCCCGCGTCACCCCGATAACGGCATTGGTAGGGGTCAATCCCGCGGCAAAGGCGTTAATCCCCGACTCCTCCTTCAGCACATAGAGACTGGGCACTACGGTCCCGGACGCAATGGCCATCTCCTCGACAAGATTCAGTACCCGCCGCGCCTCGGGATCATCCGAATCCGGGGCGATCAAGTGACCCCCTAAGGCCTCCGCTACCGCGGCGCCACCTCGGGACAGTACCACTATCTTATAGAGGCTGCCGGCGACGATAACGACGGTGACCAGTGCCGCGAGTCCGGCGAAGGTACGCCAATCGAAATCCGTTAGGGCAACCGGCGAATGAGCGGGGGACATTGTCCAAAACAGACTCAGGATAAGCATCAGCAGGAGACTGGTGAGGACCACCAGGCCGGTGGCCCCCAAGGCAAACAGCAGTACCAACCAGGCCGCGCGCCGCCGGGCTAGGTCCTGGGCGCCAAAGAAGTCCATGGCCCGTAACGCTTAAAAACTGACCCGGGGGGCTTGCTGAAAAGCAGCGCTATCGGCGAATTCCAGCCACCGTGCATCCTCGCCGTGGCCGAAAAGGCCAGCCAGCAGGTGTTGGGGAAAGGACTGACGATAGTTGTTGTAGGCCATCACCTCATCGTTAAAGGACTGGCGTGCGAATGCCACCTTGTTCTCAGTACTTGCCAGTTCTTCATGCAATTGCCGCAGGTTGGCATCGGCCTTGAGGTTAGGATAGGCCTCCACGACGAGATTCAGCCTCCCGAGGGCCCCCGTTAGCTCCCCTTCCGCCTTGCCAAGCCCGGTTATGGCCGCCGCGTTCGCTGGGTTCGCCGCCGCCCGCGCCAATCCTGTCACAGCCCCTTGGCGCGCCGCGACCACCGCCTCCAGGGTTTCGCGTTCATGCTCCAGATAGCGTCTGGCAACCTCTACCAAATTGGGGATCAAATCATGGCGGCGCTTGAGCTGTACCTCGATCTGAGCGAAGGCGTTACGAAAGCGATTACGCAGTGCCACTAATCGATTATAAATGGCAACAAGGTAGAACAGGCCCAATAAGGCCATCGCAAGAATAAGGACCGTCTTGATCTCCATGAGCTCCTCCAGCGAATCTATAGCCTGAATTATGCCCCCCCCAGTCCGGAAGCCCAATTATTTCTGGGTTTCCCGGTCAGCCTGCGTCGGGTAATGGCTCAGATGGGGTCAGTGAACCCCACCATAAGGCTGACACGGGTCGTTCGGAACCTTCTTGACTGCCCTCTGACTCACGTTTAGCCTCCACCCTGAACCACCAAGAAGAGCCTGCCAATGAGCCATGAACTGGTGATCCGCAATATGACACGTCCCGAGGTGGACGATCTCGTCAACTGGGCCGCTCGGGAGGGCTGGAATCCTGGGCGACATGATGCCGAACTGTTTTGGGCAACCGACCCCGACGCCTTCATCGCTGCGGATCTCGGCGGCACCTTGATTGGGGGTGGGGCTATCACCTCTTACCAGGGTGTCTTTGGCTTCATGGGTTTCTTCATCATCCGGCCCGAGTTTCGCGGTCAGGGTCTGGGCAATCGCCTCTGGCACGCCCGCCGCGAACGCCTCCTCGCCCGGCTGCGGCCAGGGGCTAGTATCGGCATGGATGGTGTCTTCGCCATGCAGGACTACTATGCCAAGGGCGGCTTCGTCTTCTCTCACCGTGACATCAGGTTTAGGGCCCAAATACCGGACCCATGCCCAATCCCGGCACTTGGTGACGCCGAGGTGGTCCCCTTGGCTATCGTACCTTTTGATCAGGTTTTGGCTTACGACCGCACCTGCTTCCCTGCCTTCCGCCCCACCTTCTTGGCCGGTTGGATCAGCCAACCCGACGCCCTCGCCCTGGGTTACCTGCACGATGGGAAGTTGAGCGGCTATGGCGTAATCCGCCGGTGTGTTGAAGGCTGCAAAATCGGCCCCTTGTTTGCGGACGACGCGCCTATCGCCCAGGCGCTCTTAGCGCACCTGGCCGGGTTCGCCGCCGGTGGACCCCTGTTCCTGGATACACCGGAAAATAATCCTGCCGCACTTGATCTGGCGCGCCAACAGCAAATGATCGAGGTTTTTGGCTGCGCCCGCATGTATCTGGGCCCGCCTCCAGAACTCACTCATCCGCGCATCTTTGGCGTCACGACCTTCGAATTGGGTTGATGTCCGAACGCGACCTCGTCGGCTATGGCGGTCGCCCGCCCCAACCTCGCTGGCCGGGTCAGGCCCGCGTCGCCGTACAATTCGTGCTCAATATCGAGGCAGGGGCGGAGTCGTCCATCATCAATGGCGACGCCCAATCCGAATCCTATCTTCACGAGCTGCCCGGTCGTCCCGCGCGCATGGCGGAACGCGATCTTAGCGTCGAGGGCATGTATGAATATGGCTCCCGTTCCGGATTCTGGCGGATCCTGGAACTCTTCCGCGCTCGCGACCTGCCTCTGACCGCCTTTGCCGTTGGTCAGGCCTTGGAACTCAACCCCGAGATCGCCTACGCCTTACGCAGGGCCGGACATGAGGTCGCCGGGCACGGCTATCGTTGGCTGGACTATCGCGACATCCCTGAGGAAACAGAACGGCACCACATCCGTCTGACCCTTGCCGCCATTGAACGGCTCTGCGGCCAGCGGCCAGTGGGTTGGTATACGGGGCGCGTCAGTCACAACAGCCGCCGTCTCCTGCGCGAGGAAGGCGGCCTCCTCTACAGTTCGGACGCCTACAACGATGATCTTCCCTATTGGCTCCCCGGATCTCCCACCCATCTGGTGATTCCTTACACCCTGGTCAACAACGACGCCCGATACCTGTTACCAAACGGCGTTGCCTGCGGTGACGACTTCTTCCGTCTGCTCAAGGACGCCTTCGACCTCCTGTGGCAGGAGGGGATATCCCACCCTAAGATGATGAGCATTGGGCTCCATGGCCGTATTAGTGGTCATCCGGCCCGCGCTATGGCCCTGGCGCGCTTTCTTGATTACGTCCAAGGTCATGAAGCAGTGTGGATCTGCCGGCGCGAAGAAATTGCCCGACACTGGATGGCCGAACATCCCCCTGAGTGCAAGGGCTAGGGAGGTTGCCGGCATCATCCCTGGCATCCCCAACCTTGCTACCGAAGGGTAACAGGCTCATACCCTAGTCCCGAGTGGCTAAAGCCCAAGTTTGTCAGGTTGGGCTACCCTTCCAAGTCAAGAGAACTGTAAAGCCTTCTTGCATGGTAAGTCCTTTTTTCGATAGAACCAGTAGATCAATGCAGTGGCCTTTGGAGCCCATCTTGATTCGGCATGGCGTTTTCATCCTCATACTGCTCGTCTTCATCCTGTTCACGGCCTGTGGCCGGGCACCCCGGCTGACGGCCCTTCCCGCCGGCGAGGCCGTGCTTGCCTTTGGTGACAGTGTCACCTTTGGGTCGGGAGCCGCCCCGGGGGAGGATTGGCCAACAGGTTTGGCTTTAAGGACGGGCTGGAATGTGATCAATGCCGGAGTGCCGGGGGACACGGCGGCCGCCGGCAAAAGTCGAATCAAGGAACTGCTCGATCAACACCAACCCGCCTTGGTCATCATCGAATTGGGCGGTAACGACTTCCTCAGGCACCGGTCGCAACAAGCCGTAAAGGAGGATATACGTGCCTTGGTGCGGACCGTCAGGGAGAGTGGGGCTCAACCCGTGCTGGTCGCCGTACCAGCAGTATCCCTGGTCAGCTTCGTCATCGGTAAGGGGGATGCACCCATTTATCGGGAACTGGGGCAGGAAGAAGAGGTACCCGTTATCGAACAAGTCTTTTCACGTATTTTGAGCCGCCCAGAGCTCCGGGCGGACCAGATCCACCCGAATGCCGAGGGCTATCGACAGATGGCCTCAGGTATTTACGCTTATCTGAAGGAAGTGGGCGCTATCTGACCTGGCAACAGGGTCTTTATCCTGTCCCACCTTGGATCTGATCTTGGCAACAAAAGCCTGGTGATACCCGTCATCTCAACGATAGACCACCAGGATCGCCCCGAGGGCGATCAGGGCGATGCCCAACCAGTTGGTGGCGGAGAGACGCTCCCCCAGGAACGCGACCCCAAACAGGGCCACCAGTACCACCGAAAGCTTGTCGATGGGCGCCACCTGGGCAGCCTGACCTAGCTTGAGCGCGCGAAAATAGCAGAGCCAGGAGGCGCCGGTCGCCAACCCTGAGAGCACCAGGAACAGGTAGGTGTGGCCAGTGATAGAGCCGAGAGATTGGAATTGCCCGTTGATCATCAGGATAAAGATCAGGGTGATCAGGATGACGATCGTGCGGATAAAAGTGGCAAAATCAGAATTGACGTGCTCGATGCCAATCTTGGCAAAGATAGCGGTCAGGGCCGCGAAAATTGCCGACAATATCGCCCAAAATTTCCAAGACGAGAGAAGGGTCAACATGACCTGAGCGCTCCCCGATATTCCCGGTATCCATGCCAGCATGGCAGCAAACGATCAAGTTAGCTAGGAGTCATTGCCCTTGACCCGCGGGGACAACTCCGGCTCATCCCCTGCCGAGCGCTCCCTGCCCTTGCAAACACCTGATGTCCCTTGACGGGAGAACCGATGCAAGACCTCTGCTCTAATTTCGAAGCCGCTCCGCCCCCGACCCAATGCCTGTCTCTGGGGTTGCTCAACCATCTAAAGGTAAAATGCATTTCTGAAATTGGCTGGCTGGATACGCCAACCTTGCTTGATGATATCGCCTCCGTAGGAGGCATGAGCACCGATCAATATCGACTGCCTTGGCCCCCCTTTGGCGAACTTCACCCCGCCAATGCCGCGGGGTTCTCAGCCCTGATCGAGGCAAAAATGCTGGACGGCCAAGGGTATCGGATTCTGTTCGATACCGGCTGGAATCCGGCCTGGATGGAACAGCGTTTCGCCGAAGAGGGTGTCGACCAATTGCTGGCGGAGGGTGGTATCGATTGCCTCGTCATAAGCCACGAGCACTTTGATCACTTTTGGGGGATTGGCGTTACCCTGAGACACTGTCCCCATTTACCGATATATATCCCGGCCGGGTTTCATCCCGAAGGACTAGAGCTAGTCAAACAGTATGGTCACACGGGTCCCATCATCAGGGTGCAGCCACAGCAACCCCTGAACCTTTTTCCCGGCTGTGCCCTGGTGCAGTTTCCAATGGAGACCCAGTTGCAAGTCCAGGGCGAAAATGTGTTGTATTTCGCGATCCAGGACCGGGGTCTGGTGATGGTGACCGGTTGCGGCCATAGCGGAGTTCTCAATCTGCTGGATTACGCCCGCGAGACCTTTGTCGGAGGCGAGTACTTGCATGCGGTTTACGGGGGGCTCCATATTGCACCCTTCGGAGATTGGAACGAGGACAAGGACCGCCTCATCGCCGCCCTGGGGAACTATGGTATCCAGTACTTCGGCTGCAACCATTGTACCGGGGCCTTGGCCGTGGAAAAGATGTTGGCGGCGGGTTTGCCAGTGGTCAGGGGCAACGCACGGCTGGGTTCGAAAAACGCCCTCTTTCTTGGCAACGGCGATAGCCTCGTAGTTTCAGCGGATCAGGCCCAGCAGAAGGGGGTCAGGAGCTGAAGCTGGCTCGGATCAGTCCTTCCTGCATACCATCGCCTGTTCTACCGCCTAGCCGACTGAATAGCCCAAGTTCCATCTGGTATACTGGTACCTCCTTATTTACCAAGGTCTTCGACTTCGGAGGCACCCGGATGTCCGCACTCTTCCAACCCTTCAAACTCAAGGATGTGACTCTGCGTAACCGCATCGCCGTTCCCCCTATGTGTCAATACAGGGCGGTCGAGGGTCTCGTCAACGAGTGGCACTGGGTACATTTGGCCTCGCTGGCCCGGGGCGGTGCCGGACTGGTCATCGTCGAGGCTACGGCCGTAGCACCTGAAGGGCGTATTACTCCAGGCTGTGCCGGTATCTGGAACGCGGAACTTGCCCAGGCCTTCGCCCCCGCTGTCGCTGCCATCAAGGCTGCGGGAGCCGTACCCGGCATTCAGATCGGTCATGCCGGCCGCAAGGCCAGCGCCAACCGCCCCTGGGAGGGCGATGACCACATCGCCTTGGATGATCCGCGCGGCTGGCCCACCCTGGCACCCTCGGCCATCCCCTTCGGCGCCAATCTGCCCAAGATTCCACAGGTTATGACCCTCGAAGATATTTCCCGGGTACGCCAGGACTTCGTGGACGCCGCGCAGCGGGCCCGGGACGTCGGCTTTGAATGGTTGGAGTTGCACTTCGCTCATGGGTATCTGGGCCAAAGCTTTTATTCCCTGCACTCTAACCATCGGGAGGATGCCTATGGGGGCAGTCTGGAGAACCGCAGCCGTTTTTTGGTAGAGACCCTGGCAGCGGTACGCCAGGTATGGCCCGAACATCTGCCCCTTACGGTACGCCTTGGGGTCATCGAGTTTGATGGTCGCGACGAGGAAACCCTGACCGAATCCATCAAGCTAACCCGTAATTTTAAACGTGAAGGTCTGGACCTGCTCAGCGTTACTATTGGCTTCTCCACGCCCAATGCCACCATTCCCTGGGCACCCGCCTTCCTGGCTCCGATCGCAGAGCGGATCCGTCGTGAAGCGGGATTGCCGGTCGCCTCGGCCTGGGGAATTGACACCCCGGAACTTGCGGAGCAGACGGTGCTTAAGGGGCAACTGGATCTGGTAATGGTTGGTCGCGCCCATCTGGCCAATCCACACTGGCCTTATAGGGCTGCCCTGAAGCTGGGAATCGAGCGACCCTCCTGGGTGCTGCCTCCCCCTTACGCCTTCTGGTTGGAACGCTACTCAGCCAACTAAAACCCATCCTCTGTTCCCCCTATGGCCTCCAGCAAGGGGATAGGATCGGAACCCCCATCTACGCGAGGCTTGCCCATGCTAGAGGCCCTGAGCCTGATCCTGACATGCCAACTCATCGGCGAGGTCATGGTACTGGTTAGTGGTTTGCCCGTGCCGGGGCCCGTTCTAGGCATGTTGTTGCTGCTCGCCTGGCTGATTTTGCGCGGCAGTGTCAGCGAAGGGGTGGGGCAGACTGCGGAAACCCTGCTGGGTCATCTGTCCTTGCTGTTCGTGCCGGCCGGGGTTGGGATCCTTCTCCACTGGGAAAGAGTACGGGAGCAATGGCAGGCCATCTCCGCCGCCCTCTTCTTCGGTACCTTGATAACATTAGCGGTGACTGGCCTGACGATGACGACTATGCAACGACTGCTGGCCTGGCGTCAGGACAGGAAGCTTGGGTGATACTCCTATGACACAGATCTGGGTTTACCTGGCTGCCTCGCCCCTGTTATGGCTGACGGCAACCCTGCTTTGCTATCTGGTCGCCCTCAAAATTTACCGTCTGAGCGCTAGCCATCCCCTACTCAACCCCGTGGTGATCGCCGCAGGCCTCTTGATCGGGCTCCTGGTACTGACTGGCACCTCCTACGAGACCTACTTCAAGGGAGCCCAATTCATCCACTTTCTGCTTGGTCCTGCCACAGTCTCACTTGCCATTCCTCTCTATCAACAACGGGATCGGCTCAAGGTACTTGCCCCGCTGATAGTGGTCGCCCTGCCCCTGGGGGTGCTGACGGCCACCTCAAGCGCTGTCTGGCTCGGATACCTCTTTGGAGCGGATTCCGCCACCCTCATTTCCCTGGCCCCAAAGTCGGTAACGACGCCAGTGGCCATGGGCATCAGTGAGAAGCTTGGTGGCATCCCCTCCTTGACCGCCGTCCTAGTGATCGGTACCGGTATCATTGGTGCCATCTTGGGTACCGGACTGCTCAACCTCCTCGGTTGTCGGGACGAAGCGGTACAAGGCTTTGCCATGGGCCTGGCAGGTCATGGCATTGGCACCGCCCGTTCCTTTCAGGTCAATAGAACCATGGGCGCCTTTGCCGGCCTGGCCATGGCTCTATCCGCCTTTACAACAGCCCTGATGATTCCCCCCTTGTTACGCTGGGTCGGGCTGGTTAGCCAGAATCCGCTCTGAAACAACACCCTATCCATTCAAGGGTATCGTTTGAGGGGCCTGACCCTGAGTCGATTCCTCTTCCTCGAAACGAACGGGCGGAACCCTTGCAGCCGCTTGGTCATTCTCATTGTTTAGCAGCGGTAATCGAATTGAGAGGTTCCCGGCAGAAAGATTTAGGATGACATGGAGGGGCCCGTGAGTAGGGTGTACTTTGATCAAGGCACCCAAACTTTACATAGGATATAAAA
>CAZFZB010000121.1:0-8359 GCA_964523415.1 uncultured Chromatiaceae bacterium
GGCTACCACCCCGAGGTCATCCTCGCCGGCCGCCGCATCAATGACCGCATGGGCGCCCATGTCGCCGAGACCGTCGTCAAGCTCATGCTGGGCCATGGCATCGGCGTCTGCAACAGCCGCATCCTGGTCCTGGGCCTCACCTTCAAGGAAAACTGCCCGGATCTGCGTAACACCCGCGTCATCGACATCATCGACGCCCTGCGCGACTACAGCATTGCGGTGGATTGTTTCGATCCCTGGGTCGATCGTGCCGAGGCCAAACTGGAATACGGCATCGACTGCCTGCCGGCCCTGCCCGAGCCAGGTGGCTACGACGCCATCATCCTGGCCGTCGCCCACCGGGATTTCACCGCCCTGGGGGCCGAAGTCATCCGCGCCCTCGGCAAGGTCAAGGCCATCCTCTACGACGTCAAATCCGTCCTGCCGGCGACCGCCGTCGACGGTCGACTTTAGGTTACCTCGTACTGGGTCAGGTCACGGGGGCGGCCATCCCGCGCGATGCCGACCCCCCTCAGATCTCTTCAGGGACCATCTTGATGGCGCCGCAGGGGCACTCGGATACGCAGATGCCGCAGCCCTTGCAGTAGTCGTAGTTGAACCGGAAGCGGTTGCCGGGGCCGAGTTTGATCACGGCGTTGTCCGGACAGACGCCGTAGCAGTTATCGCATTCGAAGCAGTTACCGCAACTCATGCAGCGCCGGGCCTCGAAGAGGGCGTTGCCCTCGTCGAGATTGCCGACGACCTCGGCGAATCCCGAGGTCCGCCGCACCAGGTCGAGCATGGGGCTGATGGTGCGCGGCGCGTCCGAGTAATACCAGGTATTCAGCTTCTGGATGTCGGCGATCTCGGCCTTGGGTTTCGGCTGGTATTTTCCGCCGCGCAGGAAGGCGTCGATGTTGCGGGCCGCCTTCTTGCCGAACCCGATGGCGGCGGTGGCGTTGCGTTCCCAGGGGATCATGTCGCCGCCGGCAAAGATGCCGGGCGCGCCGGTCATCATGTCCGTGCCGACCTGGACGGCACCGTCGGCCACCACCAGGCCAGGCAATTGATCGAATGCGGAGAAGTCCCCGGTCTGGCCAAAGGCCTGGACCAGGACGTCCGCTTCAAGGGTCGTGGTCTGGCCGGTGCGCCGAATGCTGCGGCCCTCGCCGTGAACCATGGTCTCCAGGGTCAGGGTGTGGCCGTCGATGGCGATGATCTGGCGTAGGTTGAGGAGTTGGATGCCCTCCTCGATACCTTCCTTGATCTCGGCAGGGTGGGCGGGCATGAATTCCCGGGCCCTTCGGACGATGACGGTCACCGAGATCGCCCCCAGGCGGATCGCCGACCGGGCGACGTCGATGGCCGTATTGCCACCGCCATTGACGACGACGTGACCCGAGAGGGCGATCGGGTCCTCCAACTCCACCGCCCTCAAGACGGTGATGGCGTCGAGGATCGGCAATTCACCGCTTTGGGGGATATCGACCTTTTGGCCGTGTTGCAGGCCGACAGCGAGGTAACAGGCCGCGAAGCCGCCGTCCCGCATGGTCTGGGCAACATCCGTGACAGGGGTGTTGAGGCGGATGTCCACGCCCATGTCCTTGATGCGCAAGATCTCGGCGTTCAGCTTCTCGCGGGGCATGCGGTATTTGGGGATGCCGTAGCGGATCATGCCGCCTGCCTTGGGGCTGGCCTCGAAGATGGTGACGGCGTGGCCCAGGCGCGCGAGGTGGTAGGCCGCCGAGAGGCCACTGGGGCCGGCGCCGAGGACCATGACCTTCTTGCCGGTGGGTTTCCCCGGCGCCACCGTCCAGCCGTACTTGAGGGCCTGATCCCCCAGGAAACGCTCGACGGAGTTGATGCCGACGGGCAGGTCCACCTTGCCGCGGTTGCAGGCGCCCTCACAGCTGTGATAGCAGATGCGTCCCATGATCGCCGGGAAGGGGTTCTCCTCCATGATCTTGCGCCAGGCCTGCTCGTAGTTGCCTTCCTCGGCGAGATAAAGCCAGCTCTGGATGTTTTCGCCGGCGGGGCACTGGCTGTTGCAGGGCGGCAGGCGGTCGAGATAGACGGGTCGGGCGGTGCGCCAGGAACCGGTCTTGTTGGCGAGCGAGGAGCCGACATTGAGGGTGATGGCGAAGGGCTTGTTCTTGACGGTACTCATCGGTTCCCCCCTTATTGTTCGAGCAGGCCGAATTTTTTGATATTGCGGTCGGCCATGGCCTGGATCTTGGCGATGACCTTGGTGGCGGGCGTTTTGCCGAACAGGTGCGCATAGCGGCGCTGAGGGCGCATGTATTCCTCGACAGGGATCTGTTTGCGAATACGGGAGACGCTGACCACCTCGCCGTGCTCGGCCTCGAAGACCGGGAAGAGGCCGCATTCCTTGACCATGCGCGCGAGCTTTATGGTCTCGTGGGAGGCGGAACCCCAGCCAAGGGGGCAGGGGACGAAGATGTGGATGTATTTGGCACCGCGGATGTCGATGGCCTTTTTGACCTTGTATTCCAGGTCGCGTAGGTCGGCGACGGTAGCCGTGGCGACGTAGGGGATGCCGTGCGCCATCGCGATCAGGGGGACGTTCTTGCCTTGGCCAAAGACATTGCCCGGTTCGGGGCCGACCGGCATGGTCGTCGCGGTGCGCACCGCCGGGGGGGTCGCTGAGGAGCGCTGCACCCCGGTATTCATGTAGGCCTCGTTGTCGTAGCAAATATAGAGGACGTCGTCGTTGCGCTCGAACATGCCGGACAGGCAACCAAAGCCGATATCGGTGGTGCCACCATCCCCGCCTTGGGCGACAACGCGGACATCGGAACGGCCCTTGATACGCATCGCCGCCGCGATGCCGGTGGCAACGGCTGCGGTGTTGCCGAACAGGGAGTGAATCCAGGGGATTTGCCAGGAGGTTTCGGGGTAGGGCGTCGAAAAGACTTCCAGGCAGCCAGTGGCATTGGCAGCGATCAGTTGCCGGTCCGAGGCGGCCATGGCCGCGTCGATGGCGTAGCGGGCGCCGAGGGCCTCGCCGCAGCCTTGGCAGGCGCGATGACCGGAGTTCAGGGAATTGGTGCGGACCTGGGTGGCCTGGACCGAGCGGTTGTCCTCGTCGAGCAGGCGGTTACCGACGGTGAAGGTGCCGGTCTGGTAAAAGCGGACGGGTTGGAATGACATGGGGGTCCCTCTCAGGCGATCTTGGAAGCGACCGTGCCGACCTCGCGCAGGATGTTCTCGGCGGTTGGGCCGGAACGGCGCGATTGACGCTCGCGCTCGAGAACGCGGTCAACGACGGCGTGGTCGAGGTCGAGGAAGGTCATGGCCTCGAGCTGATTGGCCATCCCCTCCCGGAAGATCCGGGCGAGGCTGTCCCTGGTGATGGCGCGGCCACCCAGGCCGGCGATGATGTCCCGGACCGGCTGTCCCGTGCCGTCGAGGGCCAACCGCACATTGGTGGCGACGATGCCGCCCACCCCGATGGCGAAACACTTTTCGACGACCAGCACCCGCTTGGCATCGCGCAGGGCGTAACGGGTGGCGTCGAGGGGGAAGGGGCGGAAGGTGGTGATGCCGAGTACGCCAATCGGGTAGCCGGCCTCGCGCAGTTCGTCGACCGTATCCTTGATGGTGCCGAGCACCGAACCGAGCGCCACCACGATGGTCTCCGCGCCTTCGATCCGGTAGGGGCGAATCAGGCCGCCTGCGTCGCGACCCAGCATGGCCTTGAATTCCGCCGCGACCCGCGGTATCAGATCCAGGGCGCGGAGTTGCTTGAGGTGTGCCAGGTAGCGCACCTCGGTGTAGGCCTCGGGGCCGACCATGGCCCCGATCGACAGGGGCGCCGCCGGGTCGAGTACCTGGCGGGGTTCGAAGGGAGGCAGGAAATGGTCGACCTCCTCCTGGGTCGGGACATCGAGGCGCTCGTAGGCGTGGGTCAGGATGAAGCCATCCATGCACACCATCACCGGCAGCGAGAGCTCCTCGGCGATCTTGAAGGCCTGGATATGCAGGTCGAGCGCCTCCTGGTTGGTCTCAGCGAAAAGCTGGAGCCAGCCACAGTCGCGCTGGCTCATGGTGTCGCTGTGGTCATTCCAGATGTTGATCGGGGCGCCGATGGCGCGGTTGGCGACGGTCATGACGATGGGCAGGCCCAGGCCGGAGGCGTTGTAGATGGCCTCGACCATGAAGAGCAGGCCCTGGGAGGCGGTCGCCGTGTAGGTGCGGGCGCCGGCGGCGGAGGAACCGATGGCCACGGACATGGCGGCGAATTCCGATTCGACGTTGATGAATTCGCTACGCAGGTCGCCGGACTTCACCATCTCGCCGAGGCCTTCGACGATATGGGTCTGGGGGCTGATGGGGTAGGCGCAGATGACCTCGGGCCGGCAGAGGGCGACGGCCTCGGCGACGCCGTGGGAACCTTCGATTTGCTTGAGGGCCATTAGGCGATCTCCCCTGACGAGCCCCTGTCCGTGACAAAGGCGTAAGCGGCGGATGCGGCGGCGATGTTCCCCTCGGCGACCTTCCCGGAGAATTTGTCGCGGATGGCTGAGGCCACCGAGACGAGGCTGATGGCCCCCGAGAGTCCGGCGAAGGCGCCGAGGAGGACGGCGTTGGGCACCGGCCGTCCCAGGTGTTTCATGGCCATTTCCGTGGCGGGGACGCAGGCATGACGGTCTGCACGCAGCTTGGTGGCCACCTCGCCGATATCCAGGTCATCGAAGCTCTTGCCCGAGTTGATCAGGACATAGCCGTCAGGCTTGAGGCCTTGGAAGACGTCAACCTGGTGGAGCAGGGTGGGGTCCTGGATGATGATGGCGTCTGGCGCCATGATGGGCTCGCGCAGACGGATTTCCTGGGTATCGATGCGACAGAAGGCGACGACCGGGGCACCGGTACGCTCCGAACCGAAGCTGGGGAAGGCCTGGGCGTGCTTGCCTTCGAGAAAGGCGGCGATCGAGAGCATCTCGGCACCCGTGACGACGCCTTGGCCTCCACGACCGTGAATGCGGACCTGAAACATGTCTCCTCCTTTAGTTGGGTTCAAGGCGACCAGCTGCTGAGGTGGCGCCGCCGGATGGAGTAAGGTATCCCGGGGGCCATACGATAGCATTACCTAGTTAATTAGGTTGGAATTTAGGCAAAATTTCTCTAACTAGATGTAATTATTTCGCAATTGAACCCGGACCGTTCGGCACCGGGTTCCAGCCAATGGTTAAGAGTACGCACTTTCTGTTACCGGAAGGTGATCCCAGGGGGAACGGGTGCCCCTGGGATCTCGGGTATAGGGCCGAAAACCATTGTCTTTCCAACACAGGTGAGTTCTCGGTATCAAGGATCGGCAGGCGGTGGGCGGGGGTGTCCATAGTTCCTCCCCTGACCCGGCACAGCCCTTCATCCCCAGGCCAGGAAGGCGGCGGCGATAGCCAGGGTCACCAGGGTGACCGGTATGCCGGTGCGGGCGTGGGTGCGCCAGTCGAAGACCAGGCCCCGTCGTTCCGCGGCATCCGCCACGATCAGGTTGGCGATGCTGCCCACCAGCAGCAAATTCCCGGCCAGGGTGCTGCCCATGGCCAGAATCGGTCCCGCCAAGGGAGCGGTGGCAACCGGTAACAGCAGCATCACCGCCGGTACGTTCGAGACCATATTGCTGAGCAGTACCGTCGCCGCGAGAAGGGGACCCGGCCTTTCGAGTGGCAGGCCTGCCTCTGCCAGGGCCCGCACCGTCTCGGCCACCAGGCCACTGCCCTGCATGGCATGGTTGACGACGAAGAGGCCCATGAACAGCACCAGTAACTCCCAGTCCACCAGACCCAGCATCTGACGCGAATGCAGTCGGCGGCTGGTGAGCAGGATGCCTGCCCCTACCAGCGCCGCCGCTTCGCGAGGCCAGGAGGTGAAGAGGAAGATCCCCAGCAGGGTCCCGGCCACCAGCAGGCCCTTGGTGGTCTGCCAGCGGTTGAAGGGTGGGGCATCCGGGGTTCGTCTGCCCCGGTTCGCCTCCCCGCCATCATGGGGCAAGGCCCAGTGCCCCCGCGTCTGCCAGGCGATGGTGGCCCAGGTCGCCAGCAGGCCGAGCAGCACCGGCGCCAGCACCTGGGCGGCATAGCCACCGAAGGAGAGCCCCAGGGTGGCGCCAATCAGCATATTCTGGGGGTTGCCGATAAGGGTCGCCGCCGAGCCGACATTGGCCGCGCAGGCCAGCCCCAGTAGGTAGGGGACCGGATTCAGCCCCCGCCGACGGCAGGCGTCGACCAGGACCGGTGCCACCGCCAGACAAACTACATCATTGCTGAACACCGCCGACAGGGCCCCGATCAGGCCGACCAGGGCCCCCAGCAACAGCGGGGGTTTCAGGGGTAGAGCCCCCAGCCTGAGGGTGACCCAGGCGTAGAAGCCCCCCAGCCGCAATTGCGCCGACACCACCATGAAGGCGAATAGCAAGGTCAGGGTCGGCAGGTGCAGGGATTGCACCGCCTCATCGAGATCGACGGCACCGAGTCCTACCAGGGCGATGGCCCCCAGCAGGGCCACGCCGGTGCGGTCCAGTTGCAGGAAAGGCAGGCCCCCCAGGATCATGCCCAGATAGACGATGACGAATACGACGAGGACGGCAGCGCTCATCCGGGCAGGTGCCTTACCTGTCCCGAGTCACCCGCCCTTGGTAACGGCGGATCAGGGCCTTTTCCCCCTCCACGATCAGGAGAAGAAGAACCCCGGCGACCAGGATGCGCAGCCAGGCAGCCAGGTCGATGGGGGCGGTGTGAAAGAGGGTCTGCATCAGGGGCAGATAGGTAAAGCCCAGTTGCAGCAGCAATAGGAAGGCGATGGCCTGGAGGGCCAGGCGGTTGCCCAGGAGGCCCTCGCGGTTGAGGATGGAGCCGTGCAGGCGGCGGCAGTTGAACAGATAGAACATCTCCGCCACTACCAGGGCATTGACCGCCATGGTCCGGGCGGTGATGACATCTGCGCCCCGGGCCTCCTCCCAGAGGAAGAGTCCGAAGGATGCCAGGGCCATGAGCAGGGTGACGAAAAGGATGCGCCAGAGCATGAAGCCATCCACCAGGGGGGTAGCCGGGTCGCGGGGCGGGCGCCGCATGATGTTGACCTCGGGCCTTTCCAGGGCGAAGGCCAGGGAGAGGGTGACGGCGGTCACCATGTTGACCCAGAGGATCTGCACCGGGGTGATGGGTAGGGTGTAACCCAGGAGAACGGCCACCAGCACCATGGCGGCCTGGCCGGCGCTGACGGGCAGCACATAGATGATGGCCTTGCGCAGATTGTCATAAACGGTGCGGCCCTCCTCCACGGCGGCGGCGATGGTGGCGAAGTTGTCATCGGCCAGCACCATGGCCGCCGCTTCCTTGGCCGCCTCCGTACCCTTGTGGCCCATGGCCACGCCCACGTCCGCTCGTTTCAGGGCCGGGGCGTCGTTTACCCCGTCGCCGGTCATGGCGACCACCTCGCCGTTGGCCTGGAGGGCCTGGACTAATCTCAGCTTGTGCTCCGGGCTGGCGCGAGCGAAGACCTCCGTCCTTATCACCGCCCGGCGCAGGGCCTCGTCGTCCAGGGCCTCCACCTCGGCCCCGGTGAGAGCTTGGGCCCCTCCAATCCCCATGCGGGCGCCGATGGCCTGGGCGGTTACGCCATGATCGCCGGTGATCATCTTGACCCGGATGCCGGCGGCCTGGCAGTTGGCCACGGCGCGGACGGCCTCCTCGCGGGGTGGGTCCATGAGGCCCGCCAGGCCAAGCAGGGTTAGGCCGCCCGCCAGGTCGCAGAAATCCAGATCCATCTTGCCAGGGGGCATGGGAGCGCAGGCCAGGGCCAGGACCCGCTGGCCGGCCTGACCCAGGGCCTCCACCTGGCCTTGCCATTCGGGGAGATCGAGGGGCAGGTCCTCACCGGCCTGGCGCTGGTGGGCGCAGCGCAGTAGCACCACCTCTGGGGCGCCCTTGATGAAGGCAAAGGCGTGGCCTTCGTGGTCATGGTGCAGGGTGGCCATGAAGCGATGCTGGGACTCGAAGGGGATGAGGTCGCGGCGCGGCAGCGCCTCGGCCTCGAAATGGGGGTCCAGGCCCATCTTGTAACCCAGGGTCAGGAGGGCCCCCTCGGTCGGATCACCCTCCAGGTGCCAGTCTCCCCCGGCCTCCCGCAGGCGGGCGTCGTTGCAGAGCAGGGCGATGCGGCCTAATTCCAACAGATCCGGCATCGCCTCCAGGTCCAGTTCACGGCCTTGCGCCGAGAAGCCGCCTTGAGGCGCGTAACCCGTGCCCTGGACCTCGATGCTCTGGCCTGGGATGACCAGGCTGGATACCGTCATCTCGTTTTTGGTCAGGGTGCCGGTCTTGTCGGTACAGATGACGGTGACCGCCCCCAGGGTCTC
>CAZFZB010000122.1:0-2585 GCA_964523415.1 uncultured Chromatiaceae bacterium
CAGTTCCTGGCCTTGCTGGGCCCCTCCGGTTGCGGCAAGACCAGCCTGCTGCGCCTCATCGCCGGTCTGGACGACCCGGACCAGGGGCGTATCGATCTCGCCGGGGCCGATCAGTCCAAGGCCTATGTCTTTCAGGATCCTTGCCTGTTGCCATGGCGTCGGGTCAGGGAGAATGTCGCCCTGCCCCTGGAGCTGGAAGGGGTGCCCAAGGCCGAATGTCGGGCGCGGGCTCAGGAACTGCTGGGGACCGTCGGCCTCGGCCAGGCCCTGGATCGCTACCCCGATGAACTGTCCGGCGGCATGCGCATGCGTGTCTCCCTGGCGCGGGCCTTGGTGACCCGGCCGCGCCTGCTCCTGTTGGACGAACCCTTTGCCGCCCTGGATGAGTTTACCCGCCAGCACCTGGATGAGCATCTGCAGGGGCTCTTCCTCGACAGGGGTATGACCGTGATCTTTGTCACCCATTCCACGGCCGAGGCGGTCTTTCTCGCCGATCGGGTGGTCATGCTAGCCCCCCAGGGGGGAGGCATCACCCTGGACCATATGGTGGCTCTGCCCCGGCCACGGGACGGGGCAACGCGGGTATCGGCCGACTATCTGGCCCAAATAAGGATCGTCCTGGATCGGGGGCTGACAGGCATATGAAGGGGCCCCGTCAATGGGCCTGGCTGCCGCCACTGCTCACCTTCATCGCCCTCACCCTGGCCCTGGAGGTCTGGCTCTGGTTTGCCGACATACCCAGCTATCTGCTGCCCCGGCCCATGGAGGTCTTCACCGCCCTTCATCAGGAGTGGGGGGACCTGTCCCGAGCCATCCTGCGAACCGGTATGGAGGCCAGTGCAGGCCTGCTGGCCAGTGTGGTCCTGGGGGTTGCGGTGGCCATAGCCCTGTCCATCAACGATTGGCTGAGGCGCGCCTTCTATCCCTACGCGGTCTTTTTCCAGACGGTGCCCATCATCGCCATCGCCCCCTTGCTGGTGATCTGGCTGGGCTATGGCCCGAAGACCATCATCGCCGTCAGCCTGATCGTTTCGGTCTTCCCCATCATCGCCAATACCCTCAGCGGCCTGCTATCGACCGATCCGGGCTTACGCGATCTCTTTCGTCTGCACCGGGCCGGGATCCTGACTACCCTGGTCAAGCTGCGCATCCCCGCCGCCCTCCCGCAGTTTCTGACCGGTCTGCGCATCGCCTCGGGGTTGGCCGTCATCGGCGCCATCGTCGGGGAATTCGTGGCGGATGATTACCGGGATGGGGGCGGCATCGGCACGGTCGTCATGATCGCCATCAAGGAACTCAAGACCGCCAAGGTCTTCGCGGCCGTTCTCATGTCCTCACTCCTGGGTCTGGCCTTCTTCGCCCTGGTCAACCTCATTGGCCGCCTGACCCAGCGGCATTGGCATATCGCGGAAACGCGGGAGTAAAGCATGTCGACCCCCAGGCTTGCCGATATGATCCATCCCTGGCGGCGGTTCCGGTACCCGAGATCCATCCTGGACCCGAGGATCGGGACCTCACTCCGCGGCCTGTTCCTGGCCCTGCTGCTGGCGGGATGCTCCGGAGAGGATGCCCAGGCTCCGGCCGGTTCCCCCGCGACCCTGCACCGGACGGCCTTGCAACTCAACTGGGTGCCGGAACCCGAGTTTGGCGGCTATTACGCCGCTCGGGATAAGGGTGCCTTCGCCGCGGTGGGGCTGGAGATCGATATTCGTCCCGGCGGTGCCCAGTCGCCGGTGGAGCAGATGGTGGCCGCCGGCCAGGTGGAATTCGGTATCACAAGCGGCGATAGCCTGCTCATGGCACGGGACCGGGGTGTCGATCTGGTGGCCATTTATGCCGCCTATCAGTCCTTTCCCGAGGGCATCATGGTTCATGCCAGCCGGGGACTGAAGTCGCTGGCGGAGGTCTTTCAGGGTGGCACCCTGGGGGTCATCCCGGGCACCCCCTTCCTCAAGCTTCTGGACCGGGATTATGGCCTGGGGCGGATGAAGGTCGTGCCCCACGACAACAACATAGCCCCCTTTCTCCAGGATCCACTGATGGCGCAGCAATGCTTCGTTAGCTCCGAGCCGATCGTTGCCCGCCAGGCCGGCGGTGATCCTCAGGTCTTTATGCTCAGCGACATCGGCTTCAATCCCTACACGGGCCTGGTCATCACCAACCGCCGGACCCTGGAGCAGCACCCCGAGCGGGTGAAGGCGATGGTGCAGGCCGTGCGCCAGGGCTGGCGGGCCTATCTGGCGGACCCGGCCCCCGCAAACGCCATCATGCATGACCTCAACCCCACCATGGCCGCGACCACCTTCGCCGAGGCGGCCCAGATTCAGGCCCCCCTGATACGGGGCGGGCTGGAGGATGACCGGTTGGGGACCATGACCCTGGAGCGATGGCGTACCCTGGCCAACCAACTCGAAGGCTTGGGACTCATTGGGGGGGTTGACCCGGAACTGGCCTTCGTCAATCCCTGATGACGTGAGACCCAATCATGGCCTACTGGCTATCTCCAGGCGCCGATAGCCGCACCGGCCACCATCGGATCCCCTCTTGGTCAACTACTGACGAAGGGCTAGGCCATTGGCTGTTGT
>CAZFZB010000122.1:2685-8202 GCA_964523415.1 uncultured Chromatiaceae bacterium
TATGCCATGCAGGCCTGGGCCCTGATGAAGGCCGGGGTGGACGTCACCGGAGGGCAGATACGGATGCACTTCGTGGGCATGCCCCATGATCGCAGCGTCGGGGAGTTGCTAGCCGGGGAGGTCGACGCCGCCTTCGTGCGCTCCGGGGTCATCGAGGCCATGACCGCGGAAGGGACCCTGGACCCCAGCCTGATCAAGGTTCTCGATCCTCAGCGCGATGAGTTGCCTCTGGTCCACTCCACCGAGTTGTACCCGGAGTGGCCCTTTGCCGCGACTCGCTCGGTCCCCCTCGAACTGGTGAAGGCGGTCTCCTTGGCCCTTCTCAACATCCCACCTGAATCCTCCGCGGCTAGGGCTGGGGCCTATTACGGCTTTGCCCCACCCGGGGACTACTCCCAGGTCGAGGCCCTGATGCAGCGCCTGCGTCTCTTCCCAGGGCGTCTGGAGGGATTCGACTGGCAGGACATCCAGGAGAAGTACAGGGTCTGGATCGACACCGGGATGGTGGTACTCCTCATCCTCGGCTTGCTCGTGGGGTGGCGTATGTGGCGCGACAGGCGCCGTCTCAGGGCGGCGGCCCGGCGTATGGCCCAACTCCTCAACGGTCTCGGGGAGGGGGTCTATGGCGTCGATCGTTCCGGGCGCTGCACCTTCGCCAACACCGCTGCCCTGACCCTACTCGGCTACCCCCCTGGGGAGGTGGTGGCAATCCCCCCGCGGCTGGTCCAGGACCCTGGCGTCGAGGGATCCCTGACTACCCCCGACCAGGACCCGGTGGCGGCGACCCTTGCCGACGGACGGGCACGGGACTGTGAGCAGTGGCTCTCGCGCAGGGATGGCAGCCGCTTCCCGGCCGAGGTCAAGGTGGCCCCCCTCGCCGCCGATGACGACGGGGCTGGGACCGGGGCTGTGGTCGCCTTTCAGGACGTCACCGAGCGGCGCCGCGTCGCGGAGGCCCTGAGTCGTGAGCACTCCCTCTCCGACGCCGTGATCAACGCCGCTGGCACCGTCATCGTGGTCCTCGACCTCCACGGTCGGGTGGTACGCATGAATCCCGCCGCCGAGCATCTGTGCGGTTGGACCGCCGACGAGCTTGCCGACCGTCCTATTTGGGATGCCGTCATCCCTGAGGAGCAACGCCCCGCCGTGGAGCGGGTCTTCCAGGAGCTGCGCGCCGGACGGGTAGCGATCGCCGGCCGTTACGAGAACCATTGGCTCGCCCGGGGAGGGGCGCGCAGACTCCTTGATTGGCACAATGGGGTCATGCGGGACGAGGCAGGGCGGGTCACCCATGTCGTCGCCATGGGCAACGACATCACCGACCGCCGCCTGGAGCAGGAGATGCTGATGCAGGCTCAGAAGATGGAGACCATTGGCCAGCTTACCGGGGGCCTGGCCCACGACTTCAACAACCTGCTGGGGATCGTCATCGGCAATCTCGACCTTCTGGAAATGACACCCCTGGACGACCACTCCCGATCCCTGGTCCAGGTCGCCTCCAGCGCCGCCCTGCGCGGGGCGGACATCTCGCGCTCCCTGCTTGCGGTGGCCCGCCGCCAGCGCCTGGCGGTGGGCCCAGTGGAGATCGGGGCCCTGGTTCGCGACCTGCTGCCCCTGGTACGCAACACCGCCGGGGCCCAGATTCAGGTCGAGGCAATCCTGAGCAACGGCACCCTATCCACCCGCATCGAGCCCAGCGGTCTGGAAAGCGCCATCCTCAACCTGGTGATCAATGCACGCGATGCCATGCCCCAGGGCGGGCGTCTCCTGATCTCGGTCCATTGCGCCGAGATAGCCTCGGACAGCCTGGTCGCCGAGGCTCCCCCGGGGCACTACGTGGTGGTCGAGGTTAGTGACAACGGGACCGGAATGAGCGAGGAGGTTCGCCACCGCGCCACCGAGCCCTTCTTCACCACCAAGGAGCGCGGGCGCGGTACCGGGCTCGGGTTGTCCATGGTCCGCCATGTGATCGGCGACGCCGGGGGTAGGGTACGCATCTACAGCGAGGAGGGTTTAGGGACCAGCATCCGGCTTTATCTCCCGGCCCTGGAGTCCCTCCCAAAGGTTTCGCGCCCTGGGGACACCGAGCAACTCCCCCGTGGACGGGAACGGGTGTTGGCCGTGGACGATGAGGGCGATCTCCTGTCCCTGGTTGCCACCTGGCTCGGCGAGCTCGGCTACCGGGTCGAGACCGCTGGCGGTTCCGGAGAGGCCCTGGTCCGTTTGGCCCAGGGTGGGGTCGATCTGTTGTTCACCGATATCGTCATGCCCGGGGGGATAGACGGGGTGGGCCTGGCCCAAGGCGGCAGGGCGGTTGATCCGGGCCTGCGAGTCCTGCTCACCTCGGGGTTCGCCGATCGTCTGGTGGAGCGCCCCGAGGGGCTGGAGGCCCCCCTGTTGCAGAAACCCTATCGCCGCGCCGACCTGGCCCTGGCCGTGCGCCAGGCCTTGGACGGCACCACTCCGCCGTCCCCGGCGACCAACCTGGAGACTCCCCCATGACCTCCGCAAAGTGCCTGCTGGTGGTCGATGACGAACCCGACATGGCCGCCTATCTGGCGCGGGTCGGCGAACTGGCCGGTTGGTCCCCGACTCAGGTCCATTCCGCCGAGGCCCTGTTCGAGCTCGCGGACCGGGGTCTGGATTGCGACGTCGTCATCCTCGACCTGGTTCTCGGGACGCGCGACGGGGTGGAAATCCTGCGCCAACTGCCGCAATTACGCGCCGGTCTCATCCTGGTCAGCGGCTACGACAGCAAGGTCCTGGACGCTGCCCGCCAGGTCGCCACGGCACGCGGGCTGCGGGTTCTCGGCGCCCTGGCCAAGCCCATTCGCCCCCCGGAGCTGATGGCCCTGCTGCGCGGATTCGCCGCCCAGCCCGGGCCGGCCGTAGCGTTGACCCCCGGGGCACAGCGGGTCCCCGTCACCCCGGCGGAGTTGCACCAGGCCCTCGCGCAGGAGGAATTGAGGGTCCATGTTCAACCCCAGGTCGCCCTCCTCGATGGGGCCTGGACGGGGATCGAGGCCCTGGTGCGCTGGGCCCACCCCCGCCATGGGTTGCTCCTCCCCGAGGCATTTCTCGACCTGGTCCAGTCCGAGGGGCTGATGCAGGCCCTGACCCGCCAGGTCGCGACCAAGGCTATGGCGATCGCCCATGTGGCCCAGGAACGCCTCGGCTACCGGGGCAGCGTTTCCATTAACCTGGCCCCCTCGAGCCTGACCGACTTGAGCTTCCCGGAGGAAATGGCGGCCCTGGCTGTCCACCACGGCTGTGACTCCAAGCGGCTCTTTTTCGAGGTCGTCGAGACCTCCATCCCCGTCGATGCCACCACCTCGCTCGACATCCTCACGCGGCTGCGAATCAAGGGCTTCCACCTCTCCGTCGACGACTTCGGGACTGGCTACTCGACCCTCTCCAGTCTGCGCAGCCTGCCTATCTCGGAACTCAAGCTCGACCTGTCCTTCGTTCGCCCGGCCCTGGAGGACGCCAATGCCCGCAAGATCGTCGAGCAATCCATTGCCCTGGCCCGCGACCTGGGGCTGACTGTGGTTGCCGAGGGGGTGGAGACCGAACGCCACTGGCAGTGGCTGAGGGCGGTGGGTTGCCACTTCGCCCAGGGCTATTGGATCGGGCGCCCCATGGACGGGACGGGTCTCGAATCCTGGCTCGCCCAGTGGCGCCAGACCCTGGACCGCGCCGGTACAGCCACCGCCAGGACGCGGCGTCCCAGGCACCACCCCGGCCGCGGAGGTGAGTCCTGGCGGGTCCTGGTGGTCGACCCTGACCCTGTCGCCCAGGGCATCCTCGCCGGCCTCTTACGGGAGGACGGCTACCGGGTAGAGACCGTCGCGGTTGGGGAGGCCGCCTGGAACCTCCTAGCGAGCCCCAACTACCCCCTCGACCTGGTGGTCACCGAACGTGCCATGCCGGGGCTGGACGGCCTGGGGCTCCTGGCCCGGATCAAGGGCGATCCGCGCCTGGTCATGCTTCCGGTGGTACTCCAGAACGGCGACCTGACGGCGGAGACCCGGCGCGATGGGCTCGCCGCTGGGGCTCACTACTACCTTGCCAAACCCTACAACCGCCATCTGATCCTGGCCCTAGTGGCGGCCGCCATCGAGGATGGGGAACGGGCCCGCCTCCTGAGCGAACAAGTCCGGCGTGGCCCCCGGGGGCTCCGTCTCATGGAGCGGGCCCGCTTCCGCCTGCGCACCCTGGCCGAGGCCAACGATCTGGCGGCCCTCCTGGGGGCCTGCTGCGCCAATCCCGAGGCCACTGCTATGGCCCTCTCTGAGCTCCTGATCAACGCCATCGAGCACGGCAATCTGGGGATCGGTTACGCCGACAAAGGGGCACTGATGGAGGCCGACCTCTGGGCAGAGGATGTCCGCCGGCGCCTGGCACTTCCCGAGCAGGCGGGTCGCTGGGTGGAGGTGGAATGGGTGAACAAGGGAGAGGGCATGGAGGTGATCATCTCCGACCAGGGTCAGGGGTTCGACTACCGTCGCTTTCTCGAATTCGATCCCGACCGCCTTACCCACCCCCACGGGCGTGGCATCGCCATGGCCCGGCACCTGGGGCTCTCCTCGCTCGCCTACCGGGGCACCGGTAATCAGGTGCGGGTAACCCTGCCCGGGCCGGGGGGTTCGACCACGCTGAAACCTTTTTCCGCTCCAACATATTGATCCTACCTATAAAGACGGCGGTCCAGTCCATGTCCTGGGTTGTTGGCAGCGGGCAACGGCACTGAAGTTGGGGGATGCCGAAGCCGTGGCTCAGTTACCCCTGGTCGAGGCGGTAATACAGGGGTTTGACGCCCAGCGGGTCGCGGGCCAGGTAGGTCAGGTGGCGGGAGACGTCGCGGAGGACCAAGGCGTAGTTGCCTACCAGATGTTCGGCCAGGCCCTCGCCCCAGCGTTGCCAGCCGGCCCGTAGCAGGGCGTCCCTATCCTGACCGGTCAGTCCGAGCCGGGCGCTCAGGTCGACCCCGTTATGGAGTTGGCCGGAGAAGGTGATCTGGAGGGCGTCGGTGGGCGCTAGCATGGCGAGGGGGTCGGGATTTCGACGTTACGAGATGGATGCCATTGGCTATGATACCGCCCATGCCAAGAGTTCATTAGGTTTCACGCCATGACTGATATTGACCCCAGCCGCCGCTATGTCCGCAATCCCGACCTCATCGCCGCCGATATGGATGGCGACACCGTGATGATGAGCATCGAGCGCGGCGAATATTTCGGGCTTAGCGGGGTAGGGTCGCGGGTCTGGCAATTGCTGGCCGAACCAATGGCGCTACCCGCCATCGCCCGCGCGATCTGCGCCGAATACGAGGTTGATGAACCCACCTGCCAGGCCGACATGCAGGCCTTCTTGGCCGACCTTCAGCAGCAAGGTCTGATCAACGCCGCTACAGACTGATACCTCAGGGGTAGGCTATATCTTCGTTACGGGTTGGCTTTGCCCGTAGATACCGTCTTCGTCGTCAAGGGCGATCTCAGGCCTGTTGTGGCTGGTAGG
>CAZFZB010000123.1:0-2774 GCA_964523415.1 uncultured Chromatiaceae bacterium
GAGAAGATCAGATCGCTGGTCAAGGCGGAAATGGAGCGAAGGCGCGACTCGCTCGCTTGCAATGCCGCCCCTGCCTTGAGACGCAGATTCAAGAAACGCTGGATCATCCAGGCGGAAATCCCGCTGACGATCAGGAAGGCAATCAACAGCAGGGAGGACTTCAGCACCTCCTCATGCCAGGCGCTCAGGTAGTCCATCGGTGCCATGCCCACGGCTAGGACGATTGGCAGGTTGCGGATCCGCCGGAAGGCATAGCTACGCTCGTAGCCATCCGGCGCCTCGAGCACATGCAGGGTCCTCGACTCCGCCCCGGTGTCGAACAGTGGCTTGAATACATCGGCTAGCTGTTGTTGGCCAATCTGCCCCGCGGGTCCTGGCACAGGCGGAAAACGGGTTACCAATCGCAGATCCAAATCCCGGATCACGGCCGAACCGTGCGGGCCCAGTTGGAGGCGGGACAGTAGCTCGGTGAAGTGGCTGATAGGTATCGCCGCTGAAATGACCCCGGCAAAGGATCCGTCCGGGTTGCGGTAAGAGCGGGTCAATCCCATGACCCAATGTTGAGAGTTCCTGTCGAGCAGTGGGGCGCTGACGATCAGGCGCTGACCTGGGTTGGCCTGGTGCAGGGTGAAAAAGTCACGATCGGCGGCGGTCGCGGTTGCGGCCCGGCTCACGTCCTTGCCCCAAAGCCACTCGCCTTGGGCATTGGTCATGCGAAAGCCCTCGACCTCCGGATGACGTTTCTGGTACCTCTCCAGCAGTTCTTCGATGGACGCGTCGTCCAACGGGTGGGAGTTTTGCCCGTATTCCAGAAGGTCGACGACGCTCAGCAGGGCCAGATCGATGCGCCGGGCGGAATCGGCAAGGTTCTCCTCCAAGAGGGTGGCGAGGTTGCTCGTGGTGGTCAGGACCTGGGCGATGGCTTTCTCCCGGCTATACAGGAGGCTCTGCATGACGATGGCACCGACAAGCAGGTTGATGGCAACCACTCCAACAATCAGCCAGAGCCGATAACGCCTGTCGGGGGCCAGCAAGCGGGTGATGGGGGTAACTGTCTGCATAGGCACTATGCCGGTATCGATGCGTCGTTATTCCAGTGAGGCATTCTGGCATAGATCCACCCCACCGGCGTGCCTGGGGCGTCCCGCCCCAGATGGGAAAGGCTGCTTTTGGATCCGCATCTCACTCGACGATCGCGCGGGTGCGACCCCGGATCTCTAGGGTACGCCCCTGGCCTCGCCGGCCAGATAGAGTTGGTCCAGTTCGGGCAAGGGGAGTTGATCGAAGGCGGCCTCGAAGGCAGCCAGGCGCTTGTAGATGGATTGGAGTTCGACGATGGTGGTCCAGGAATTCACCAGGTATTGGAAGGACGAGGACACCTGACCGAAGGCGGTGAGGATCTGTTGCAGGATACCGAAGGTGATCTTGCCCGCGGCGATGGTCGGTACCAGGATCAGATAGGCGAAGATATTGTCCGCCTGGAGGTAGGAGTAGCGCACTATGTTGAAATAAAAGTAATGAAAATAGAGCCGGAAGTAGTTGCGGCGCACATTGCCGAATAATTCCTCCAGGGTCGGGGGGCGCGCCCGGGTGACGTCGTCCTCGCCGTACACCAGTTCCTTGCGATAGGCTGCCTCGACCCGTTGATTGCGGAAGTAGAGCCCGGGTAGATAGACCCCGGCCAAGGCTAGGATGCCGGTGCCAAAGATTGACCAGATCAGGGCCGCGACGAAGAGGGGGGCGGTGATGGGTCCGACCAGGGGGAGTTCCTCGACATAGGACGACAGGGAGAATAGCACCGGCAGGAAGGCGAACAGGGTCATCACCGACTCCACGATGCGCACCCCCAGGGTCTCGACGATGTCGGCAAAGCGCATCGTATCCTCCTGAATGCGCTGGGAGGCCCCCTCGATGAAACGCACCTCACTCCAGCGTCTGACGTAATAGTCGTTCATGGCGGTACGCCAGCGGAAGACAAAGTGGCTGACGAAGAAGGCGGTGACTACGGTGACGAAGATGGCCACGAAGGCGATTTCGGCGAACTGGGCCAGCAGAATATAGAGTCCGTCGGCGGTGACGTCCGACTTGCCAGATAGGGCATCCTGGACGGCATCGAAGAAGGGTCGACGCCACTCGTTGATGGCCACAGAGACCTGCACCGAGAAATAGGTCGAGAAAAGGATGGCGGATGATCCGATCACCGACCACCATTGCCAGGGATGGGGTGAGAGGCGGAACCAGGGTAGGGCGAATAGCAGGGTTACCGCGGCGTAATACCAGTAGAACCAGATGAATTGGGGGGTGGCGAAATAGCCGATGCCGATGACGGGGTCGGCGTCCGGTGCGGTGGGGGGGAAGCCGAATACCATCCCCAGGCGCTCGCCGAAGCCATACCAGAAACCGACGCACAGCACCGACCATAACAGGGCGGACAGAAAGAACCACTGGGGACGAGGGAAGAAGGAACGGAACAAGACTGCTATCTCCTTGGGTAGCCTGATCCCGGCCACTCATGCGTTGGCAAACTGCGAGCTAAGATGAAGCCGGGGGTGAGGCTTGCATAGTCGCCACACCCCGGATGGCGGCGCATTGTGCCCAGTCCGCTGCAGGAATGCCATCGGGATCGATTATGGTTCGCCACCAGGGATCCCGGGTCGCTAGCGGCCTGCCTTCAACTGGCCAGGGCGGTAACGAAGCCCAAGAGTTATGAACATGACAAGCGGCAAGTGGTTCCCAGTCCAGGCTGTGCCCCTGGGGACTGGGAACCCTGGTCC
>CAZFZB010000123.1:2874-8039 GCA_964523415.1 uncultured Chromatiaceae bacterium
CTAGCGAGGACCGATCCATGTCGATAAAGCCCCCCACCCCCATACCCTCCTCTGAGATTACGCCCAAGGAATTCTGGCTGCGGCGCCGGGAATTGATGGCCGGGGCCGTCGCGGGCCTGGGCCTTGCCGCCTTTAGCGGCTTGGGGCCGGCACTGGCGGCCGGTAAGGCCCAGGCCGGTGAGAAGATCCCTGGCCTGGTGCCCAGTCCCTTCAGCACCGGCGAAAAACCTACCAGCCGCGAAGACGTGACCAGTTACAACAATTTCTACGAACTGGGGACCGGGAAGGATGACCCGGCGCGTCATGCCAACCTGCTCCATACCCGGCCCTGGACGGTTCGGGTGGATGGGGCCTGTGCCGCGCCGGGTGAGATTGGGATCGAGGACATCCTGACCGGCTTCCCCCAGGAAGAGCGCATCTATCGCCTGCGGTGCGTGGAGGCCTGGGCCATGGTCATTCCCTGGGTGGGGTTTCCCCTCGGGGATCTGCTCAAGCGTTTCCAACCCACCGCCAAGGCCAAGTACGTCGCCTTTGAGACCCTCATGGACCCCAAGCAGTTACCGGGGCAACAGCGCGCGGTCCTGGCATGGCCCTATCGGGAGGGCCTGCGCATGGATGAGGCCATGCACCCCCTGACCATCCTCGCCACCGGCCTCTATGGGGAGATCCTGCCGGGCCAGAACGGTGCGCCGCTGCGCTTGGTCGTGCCTTGGAAGTATGGCTTCAAAAGTATCAAGTCTATCGTGCGCATCAGCTTCGTCGAGTCCCAGCCGCAGACCACCTGGAATCAGATGCAGCCGGAGGAGTATGGCTTTTATGCCAACGTCAATCCGGCCGTGGATCATCCGCGCTGGAGCCAGAAGACCCACAGGGTTATCGGCGCCGGGCTCTTCGCCCCTAAACAACAGACGCTGCCCTTCAATGGCTATGCCGAGCAGGTGGCGGATTTGTATGCGGGCATGGATCTGAAACGTTTCTTCTGAGGCCATGTCCGTCCTCCGGCCCAGCCCCAAGCCACCCGCCCGGCGCATTCCGAGGCCAGACACCCTCGTCCGTTTCGGGAAGCCGTTCGTCTTCCTCCTCTGTCTGGTGCCCTTTGGCTTGCTAGCCTGGCGCACCCTGAACGGCGGCTTGGGCGCCAATCCCGTGGAGGCGGTGCTCCACTTCACCGGCAGTTGGGCCCTGCGGCTCCTGCTGGTCACCCTGGCGGTAACACCCCTGCGGCGCCTGAGCGGTCAGCGCTGGTTGGTGCGCTTTCGGCGCATGCTCGGTCTCTTCGCCTTTTTCTATGCAGTCCTCCATGTCACGGCCTATCTGGTGTTGGATCGTGCCCTGGTCTGGGAGGACATCGTGACTGACCTGACCAAGCGGCCCTACATTGTGGTGGGCTTCGTCGCCTTTGTGCTGCTCATCCCCCTGGCGGTCACCTCCACCCGGGGCTGGGTCAAGCGTCTCGGCCGCTACTGGCTGACCCTGCATCGTGCCGTCTATGCCATCGCCATCCTGGCCGTACTGCATTTCCTGTGGCTGGTGAAGGCCGATACCCTCGAACCCTTGACCGACGCGGCGGTGTTGGCGGTATTGCTGGCCTTCCGGGTGCCCTGGGGGCGATTGCGTGGGCAATGGCCTCCCCTGAAGGATCGCCCTTAAGCCCGCGGTGGGTGGAAAAGGCCCATCACTCCCTGCCCTGGCTCAGGGTTGTTGGCTGCCGGGACCGAAATCCCAGAGGCGATGGGCGTCGAGCCGCAGGCGATACCCGGATTCGAGGGCCTCGAGTTGGCTGATGCGGGCGGTGAGTTGAGCCTCATTGGCGGTGCGTCGGGCCGTGAGAAGATCGATCATGGTACCTTCGCCGAGTTGATAGGCGCGGGCGGTCATGTCCGCGGCGTGAACGAGACGGGTGGCGGCCTGACTGGCCGATTGCCAGGAGATGCGTGCAGCCCGAGCCGTCTGATAGAGGCTGGCGGCCTCGGCAGTCACCTTTTGCAGGGCGGCCGCCTCGCGTTGGTTGGCGACCTCCGCCTCCGCCAGGGCGGCATTGGCCTTGGCGCGACGGGCGCCACCCGGCAGATTGACGATGACATAGGCCCCGATGACGTTTTCCTCCCCATCGCGTTCGCTGGCAAGGTGCAGGCCAAAGGTCGGGTCGGGCAAGCGGTCGCTTTCGGCGCGTTTGACGCTGACCCGTGCCTGGCGAACGTCCCCTTGGGCCAGGCCCAATTCGTGATTGTTCTGGATGATGGCGGTGATCCAGTCCTCCGCATCGCCATCCAAGGGTGGGGGCTCGGCAATTCGCCCAGGTTCCTCCAATGGCAGGCCCGGATAGCGGCGGCGTAACTCCTCCGCGGCGGTATCCCGGCGCCCCCGTGCCTGGGCCAGTTGTGCCTCGGCCTGGGCGAGGGCAGCCTCGCCCTGAACGGTTTCGAGACGAGCGGCATCCCCCAACTCCTGACGGCGGGATACGGCCTTGGCCTGTTTCTTCAGCAGGGCCACCTCGGCCTCCCACTGAGCGACGGCGGCACCTTCCTTCAGCCAGGTAAACCAGCCTTTCAACAGGTTGCGTGCCGCCTCATGCTCGGCATCCTCGCGCCTCCTCTCGGCCTGGTTGACACCGAGGCTGCCCAACTCGCTGTCAAGGGTGGCCTTTCCGGGCAATCGTACCTGGCGTTGGAGGTCGCCATTCCATTCCTGAAAACGTTCATCAGGTCCGTTGGTGGGATTGACACGGCGTTGATGCCCCCCGAGGAGCAGGGTCCATTCATAATCGCCAGCCTCCAACCTTGCGCGGTTGGCCTGCTCGACGGGGATCTGGCTATCAACCGCTCGCACCTCAGGGTTGGCCCGCAGGATTTGGGCCACGATCCCCGCCGGTGGCAGGTTCGGGGTCGGCTCCGCGGCCAGAACCTCCAAACTGAGGGCGGTGCAAAGCAGGGTGAGGGGAAGCCTTGTCATAGCCGTCCATTCTCCAGGACAGGTGCCAGCCAATAGAAAACATTGGCGCGGGGCAGTTCGGCCTTGATCACCTTCAGAATAGCTCGCATGGACTCCTCGGGACCCACCAGTCGAATCAGGATACGTTGGGCGTGACCGGCGACCAATTCCGACGGCTCGACCAGGTTGACGACCGAACCGTGGCCCTCGGCCGTGCTGGCGGTGAAGCCGCGAACCAGATCTGGACGGGAGAGCATCAGATCCTCGACCAGTTGGGCGACGTCGGTGGGCATGGCCAGGGTCAGCAGGACATCAGGCATGAGCTTTCTCGGTAAAGGCGACGGTGGGTTCGACGCCGAAGCGGCGGAACAGAATGGGCAGCAGGACGAGCGTCAGCGCCGTCGAAGAGAGCAGGCCGCCAATGACGACAATGGCCAGGGGGCGCTGCACCTCCGATCCGGGGCCCGTGGCGAACAGCATGGGTACCAGGCCGAAGGCGGCGATATTGGCCGTCATCAGGACCGGCCGCAGACGGCGACGGGCCCCCTCGACGACGACCTCCGCTACTGGCAGGCCGCGGGCCAGTAATTGGTTGAAATAGGTGACCATGACCACGCCATTGAGGACAGCAATACCGAGCAGCGCGATGAAACCCACCGAGGCGGGGACCGAAAGGTATTCCCCGGCGATGTAGAGGCCGAAAATCCCGCCGATCATGGCCAGGGGGATGTTGGACAGGACCAGCAGTGCCTGACGCACCGAGCGGAAGGTCGAAAAGAGGAGGAAGAAGATGAGTGCCAGGGCCACGGGTACGACCACCATCAACCTGGCCGCGGCGCGCTGCTGGTTCTCGAATTGGCCGCCCCAGGCCAGCCGGTAGCCCTCCGGCAGGGGGACGTCGCGCGTCACGGCTGCCTTGGCGTCCTCGACGAAACTAACCAGGTCGCGATCCCGCACGTTGGATTGCACCACCACGTAGCGCTGGGCATTTTCACGGTCCACCTTGACGGGACCGTCGATCCGGTCGATGCGCGCGACGCTGGTAAGGGGCACGCTGCCGCCATCGGGCAGGCTGAGGCGTAGCGCCTCGAAATCGGCGGGGGTGGCGCGCAAGGGGTCGGGTCCGCGCAGGATCAAGGGGATGCGTCGACCCTGTTCGATGACGGTGCCGACGTCGCGTCCCTCCAGCAGGGCCTTGAGATCGTTCTGGATATCATCGACGTTTAGCCCGAAGCGACCGGCCGCAAGCCGGTCGATCGCGATGGTCAGGTATTGGACGCCATCGTTCTGAAGGGTGAAGGTATCCTCGGCGCCGGGTATCCGTTTGACCCGTGCCACGACCTCGGTGGCGAGGTGATTGAGGGTATCCAGATCGGGTCCATAGATCTTGATGGCCAGGTCACCCCGCACGCCGGTCAGCATCTCGGATACCCGCATGTCGATTGGTTGGGTGAAGGAAAAACCCACACCGGGAAAGTTGGCCATCACGGTGCGCAACTGGTCCGCTAACCAGGCGGGATCGGAATTGCGCCAGGTCTCGCGGGGGTGCAGCACCATAAAGGTGTCGGTCTGGTTCAAACCCATGGGATCCAGGCCCAATTCGTCGGAGCCGGCGCGGGCGACGATGGCCTTGATTTCGGGCACCTGCTCCAGGATGGCGGCCTGTACCCGGGTGTCGATCGCGATGGTCTGATCCAGACCGATGGAGGGTAGCTTCTCCAGTTGCATGATGAGGTCGCCCTCATCCATGGTGGGCATGAAGCTCTTGCCCAGCAGCATGAAGATGCCACCGCCGGCGATCAGGGCGAGGAGGGCGAGGGCGATGAAGATCCGGCTGTGGTTTAGGGCGGTCGTCAGGACCTTTTCGTAGATGGCGGATAGCTTGCGCACCAGCCAGGGCTCGTGATGAACCCCGCGTTGGATGAGATAGGATGCCAGAACCGGCACTACGGTCATGGACAGGAGGAGGGAGGTGGCCAGGGCAAAGACGATGGTCAGCGCCACCGGCCCGAACATTTTACCCTCCAGTCCCTGGAGCGTGAGCAGGGGCAGAAAGACCAGGATGATGATGACGATGCCAGAGGTGACGGGGGCGGCGACCTCCCGGGCGGCACGATAGATCAGGTGGAGGGTGGGCAGGTTGTCCTGTGCCTCCGCCAGTTCGCTTTCGATATTTTCGACCACCACCACCGCCGCGTCCACCAACATGCCAATGGCGATCGCCAGGCCGCCCA
>CAZFZB010000124.1:0-7990 GCA_964523415.1 uncultured Chromatiaceae bacterium
TAACCTTTGAGGGATGCAAACACCTCTTTAGCTGCCATCAGGGTGGTGTCGATGTCCCCCTCACTGTGTGCGACGGAGACGAAACCGGCCTCGAAGGCGGAGGGGGCTAGGTACTGGCCTCGTGTGAGCATGGCGTGGAAGAAGGCCCGGAAGCGGGCCAGGTCGCAGGCGGTGGCCCCGGCGTAATCCATCACCTGGTCAGCCTCGGTGAAAAAGATGCCAAACATGCCGCCGACCTGGTTAGTGGTCAGAGGGATGTCCGCATCTCGAGCTGCCAGCCGCAATCCTGTAGTCAATCTTTGGGCAATTGCTCCCAGGTTCTGGTAAAAGCCAGGGGCGGAGATAAGTTCCAGTGTCTTGAGGCCGGCGCTCATAGCCACCGGGTTACCCGAAAGGGTACCGGCTTGATACACGGGCCCCAAGGGCGAGATATGCTCCATTACCTCCCGCCGGCCGCCGAAGGCGCCTACCGGCATGCCACCGCCGATGATTTTGCCGAGGGTCGTCAGGTCTGGCGTTACCCCATAGAGGGCCTGAGCGCCACCAAGGGCGACGCGGAAGCCGGTCATGACTTCGTCGAAGATGAGTAAGGCACCATGGGTATCGCAGATTTCCCGCAGGCCTGACAGGAAGCCGGGGACCGGGGGAATGCAGTTCATATTGCCCGCCACGGGTTCGACGATGACGCAGGCGATCTTGTCCCCCATACGATCGAAAAGGGTGCGTACCTGGTCGAGGTCATTATAGGCCAGGGTCAGGGTGAGCTCCGCCAGAGCGGCGGGGACGCCGGGGGAGCTGGGTTCGCCCAAGGTGAGCGCACCGGAGCCGGCCTTGACCAAGAGGGAGTCAGAGTGGCCATGGTAGCACCCCTCAAACTTGACCAGCCGATCGCGGCCGGTGAAGCCGCGCGCCAGGCGGATGGCGCTCATTGTGGCCTCGGTTCCGGAACTGACCATGCGCACCAGGTCCATGGAGGGCACCAGTTCGCACACCTTGGCGGCCATGAGGGTTTCAAGCTCGGTGGGTGCGCCGAAGGAAAGGCCGGATCTTATGCGCTCGCTGACGGCGGCAATGACCTCTGGGTGGGCGTGGCCGAGAATCATGGGACCCCAAGAGCCCACGTAATCGGTGTAGCGTTGGCCATCGGCATCGAAGAGGTAGGCCCCGCTGGCGCGCTCGAAAAAGACCGGTTCGCCCCCGACGCCACGAAAGGCGCGGACAGGGGAGTTGACCCCGCCGGGGATGTGGCGCTGGGCCGCGGTGAAGAGGTCATGAGATCGGGACATGGCAGTGGACCTTCTGGTCAGGGGCGGGCTGGGAATTAGGGTGGGGACTAGGGATGGGTGGTCGCTCGGAGCCGAAACCATCCCTTAGCATAAACGCTCGCGGGTAGTCCTAGAACCACCTTCCGCCATTTTCATGGCTAAGGCGGCCGATGGCAACCAGGACGGGAGACCCGGTGGGTGTCCTCATTGCCGAACGGCAGGATCATTCAGGGCGTAAAGGCGATCAGGCGTCCATTGGCCCCGGCCTGTATGGGTCGCGTTCCTAAGGCTGCGCCAAGTGTAATCTTGTGCTGCCGCCACCGCGGATACCATCGTCTGACCCAAGGCGAGGCGGGCGGCTATGGCGCTGGCCAGGGTGCAGCCCGAGCCATGATAGACCTGTGGCAGGCGTGGCCAACTCCATTGGCGCTGGGTACCATCCTGGCCGTAGAGCCGGTTGATGACCTGGGTACTCTCGTCGTGGGTGCCGGTGATGAGCACCCATTTACAGCCGCTGGCAAGTAAGCGAGTAGCACATTGGTCCGGTGCTCCAGCGTTGCTCAGGGCTTGGGCCTCCGGAAGGTTTGGGGTGGCCAGGAGACAATGGCCGAGCAATTGCGAGCGCATCAGTTCAAACGAGTCAGGCCCAGTAACCTTCTGTCCGGCGCCGGAGGCGAGAACGGGGTCAAGAACCATGGGAATTTCAGGATATTCCTCCGCCAATTGGCACACCCAGCGTGCCAGGTGCGCGTTGCCCAGCAGGCCGATTTTGATGGCCTTGACTTGGCTGTCCGCCAGGATCAGACGGCATTGGGCCTCTACCTCCGCCACTGGCTGAGGCCAGAGTCCACGCAGGCCCTGGGTATCCTGAAGGGTGAGGCAGGAAACTACGGTTACAGCGTGGATGCCGTTGGCTCGAGCGGCCTCGGCATCCGCCTGGATACCGGCACCACCGCTCGGGTCATGCCCGCCGAGGCAGAGGATAGTGGGGGCTTGATCGGGTTCTTTCATAAGAGAGTTATCGTTAACCAGAACCAAGGCTAGACAAGGTAGAGATAAAGCAGAGGCGGGAATCTCGGCTATGCTTCTTTCGTAGTACAGCGTTTCAGGGATGTGTTTCAGGATGATCCAGCCATTTGCGGAAATGACGGGTCTCGCTCGGAGTTATTGCCGGCTAATCGAGGCCGCCTGCCAGAACGAACCCTCTTGGTTGGCCCAAGTGGCCGACCTCTTACCGCATCTACACCTCGCCCTGACTGCCCTAGGTAGTGCTGATCCTGACATGTCCCTCTATCCGATGCCAGACCTGGATGAACGCTTCGAGCTTTTCGGCTGCCTGCGCGATCTGCTTGGCGAACGGGATAGTTATTGGCTGGAACTTGATCCCATCGGGGAGGGCGCGGCTCTGACCGGGAGTCTGGCGGATGATCTCACCGACATTTATTTCGAACTGCGTCAGGGGCTTACTCTTATAGAATCCTTTCCGGTGGCTGCCAGGGAGGGTTGGCTCGCCGGCTTTGAGGCACATTGGGGGCGTCATCTTGTCGACGCCGAACGCCACCTCTTCAACCTGTCGGCTCAGGGTCGTTTAGTCTTGTGAGTGGCAAGTAGAGATGCTTCTTTGGTATCTTAGGCTAATTCCCTACCATGTTACGGAGACAATTCCATGTTGGCGGCCCTATCCAAACAAGACCTTTCTCTGACTGGCACAGCCCAAAATAAGATGGGCGAGCTTTTCAACCAAGTTGAAGAGAGTATCCAAGGGGTTCGCGTATTTGCTACCCCTGGGGGTTGCAGCGGCATTAGTTTTGGCATGACGTTCACCGATAGCATCAATGACAACGACGGCGTCCTGGATTGTGAGGGTTTTAAGGTGGTTGTCGATGACGGTACCTTGCCCTATCTCCGTGGCGTCGAGATCGACTTCGTAGATCGCGGCGATGGGGCCGCTACTTTCGTATTCAACAACTTACCGTCCATGGGGGGTGGCTGTGGAAGTTGTGGCTCGGGCGGAGGTGGCTGCTCTTAAGTTCTTGGTAATCAATACCCTGCATCTGATCGGGGTCGCCAGAATTCACCTCGGGAGTCGGTATGACCCCGATCTACCCTTCCGAGGTGGTTATTTTGTGGGCATCGAAAGGGATTGGTCGGTAGTGGAGCCTGTTATTCCATGATCAGCGTCGGTATCGTCGGCGGAACCGGCTACACAGGTTCCGAACTCCTGAGGCTATTAGCGAGCCACCGGCAGGTTTCCTTGACCACCATCACCTCGCGCGGCGAGGCGGGTCAGGCTGTAGCGGACCTGTTTCCACACCTGCGTGGGTGGGTCGATCTCACCTTCAGCGAGCCCGATGTGGGTCGTCTGGGTGAGTGTGATTTGGTATTTTTCGCGACCCCCAACGGTACGGCTATGAGGATGGCCCCCGATCTTCTGAGGCGTGGCGCCAAGGTTATCGATCTGGCCGCCGATTTTCGTTTAAAGGACCCGGCGATCTGGGAATCCTGGTATCAGATGCCGCATGCCTGTCCCGAATTACTGGGGGAGGCGGTCTACGGACTGCCCGAGGTCAATCGCACCGCCATTCGCGAGGCGCGATTGGTGGCTAATCCTGGTTGCTATCCTACTGCCGTGACCCTGGGCTTTCTCCCCTTGCTGGAGCGGGGCTGGGTAGATCCCAGTTGGTTGGTGGCAGACGTCAAATCAGGGGTTAGCGGAGCCGGGCGTAAGGCTAGCGTGGGTATGCTGATGGCAGAGGTTGGCGAGAGTTTCAAGGCCTACGCCGTGATGGGACATCGCCACCAGCCGGAAATTATTCAGAACCTATCCTCCGTAGTTGGTAGGGGCTTACGTCTGACCTTCGTGCCTCATCTCTTGCCCATGATTCGCGGCATCGAGGCAACCCTATATGCCCGCTTGCTTGAACCTGGCCAGGATCTCCAGTCCGCTTACGAGGTTCGGTATCGCGAGGAACCCTTTATTGACGTTCTGCCTATGGGTTCCCATCCAGATACCCGATCGGTACGTGGATCTAATATCTGCCGGATCGCAGTGGCGGAACCCCATGACGAGGGTGTGGTCGTCGTTCAGTCAGTCATCGATAACCTGGTCAAGGGTGCGGCAGGCCAGGCCGTACATAATATGAATCTCATGTTTGGGTTAGACGAGACCGAGGCGTTGGGGGCTCTGGCCCTACTGCCCTGAGGTCTCTCGTCATGGCTAAGCCCTGGCGGGTGCCATCGCCTCGCATTGTTCTACACCAGGGTGGTGGCTGGGGGCGTAAGCTATTCCTAATCCTCCTGATCTTCGTGGCGATTACTGGGGCCTTTTTTTTGGGTGTCTTCCTGGCTCGTGAGGAGGTCAAACCCCAAACTGCTCTCATCTCTACCCTAAGGCAAGAAAATCAGTCATTGATCGAGGATATGGCCCTTTTACGCGGCGAAAAGGCTGCGATCGAGATGAGCCAGCGGGTTGATCAGGATACGCTGCTTGCCGCGCGGAAGGGCCTCAAGGCGGAACAAGAGGTCCGGCAAACCCTGGAAAAGGATCTTTCTGCCCTTAAGCGATTGATTCGAGAGGGCGGTGACGGCATTCTCAAGGTTCAGGACTTTGATCTGATCCCAGTTGACAGGGAGGGTCTTTATGAATTTAGTTTTACGACCAGTCAATTGATGCCGGACTATCCCGAATCCCTTGCCAAGGCCTCAATCAGACTAGTGGCTAAGCGAGGGGGGAAGAAGGTTGAGTTGAGCCTCGACAAGCTTCAGGGTTCGGAACCCGCGTCCTTTGCACTTAACTTTAAGCATTTCCAGACCGTAAAAGGATTCATTAAGGTTCCCTCCAATCTGGAACCCGAGGCCTTGACCGTAGAGATCCAACCGACCAGTAAGGGGCTTATACCCGTTACTGAGTCCTTTCCCTGGCCAAAAGCACCTGAGTCCGGAGACTGAACTTGGCTAACAAGCTGAATCTGGGCAAGAAGAAGAAATTCAAGTTCCCTCCCTATGATACCCTGATTGGTAAGGGTGCCGAGGTGCAAGGCAACTTGAGGTTTATTGGTGGCTTGCATATAGACGGCACGATTCGTGGTGATGTCATCGCTGAGATAGCCCCTACGGGTGATGCAGCGGTCAGCCTGTCCGCGACAGGGATTATCGATGGCAATCTCGAGTCGCCCTATGTAGTGCTTGATGGGAAGGTAAGAGGTGACGTTCGCGCCTACGAGCGTGCCCTCTTGGCCGCTGGGGCTCGAATTGAGGGTTCCCTTTATTATGGGGCTCTCACGATGGATGATGGGGCGGAAATCCGTGGCGGTCTGGTGCCTCTGCAGGAGGATGGCAGTCCTGCTCAGCAGATCGCCGACACCAAGATTTTGGTTGATACGGCCCTTTAGGCTTGAATATTGGTTAAGGGAAGCGCATTTCCTATCCTGCTAGATTCCAACTCTCCCTACAGCGAGGTCCCAAGCTATGACGGCTGATGTTGTACTGGATACTCCACTAATTTTTACCTCCGCCGCTGCTGCCAAGGTGGCGGATCTTATTCAGGAGGAGGGTAATCCTGACCTTGTGCTACGTGTGTATATTCAGGGCGGTGGCTGTTCTGGATTTCAGTATGGTTTCACCTTTGAAGAAAGCCTGCAGGAAGGGGATACTGAGGTCGTGACCGATGGCGTCAAGTTGGTCGTGGATCCCATGAGTTTGCAGTACCTTACGGGTGCGGAGATCGATTACACCGAGGGGTTGCAGGGTGCTCAGTTCGTCATCCGGAACCCCAATGCCACAACTACCTGTGGCTGCGGATCCTCATTTTCGGCTTGATCCGTTCCGAACCAAGGTTTGCCTCCCTTCTTCCAACCCCAAGCCCCCTTGGTTGGAAATTAACTCTACCAGCGGGTTTGCTCCTCTCCCTATTTGGGTCCGGTAACGGCGTTTGGCTGAGGGGGGAGGGTGAGTTGGATGACGTTTGGATTCGTTTCCTGATCACCCCTGAATGATGGCCATCCCAGCCATGAAGTCGCGAAGGCAATGGCAAGGCCAAGGGCCAGGGCCAAGAAAAAGACGAGCAGAACTGGCTTGACCAAGCTGCGTTTGCGTTTCCGGTAGCTCGGTTCGACCTGTCGAAATTTGTAGTCGCGCATGGACAATACCGACACCAATTTCGAATTTAAAGAAAATTCAGAGGCTCTAGTTTAACCCCTTAGCCTTGACTCTGAAACCCCGCCTCCTGATTTGGGTTCCACCGATTTTTGAGACCGGGATGATGATCCCGGTTTCGACTATCATGTCCCGTCCCAATTTTATCCCCCAAATTCTTTTCCGGAGGGCATGTCCATGACTGCTGTTGACGAGGCCATGAGCATCCTGGCACGAGGAACAGAGGAAATCCTGGTGGAAGATGCCTTGCGCAAGAAGTTGACGAGCGGCCGTCCCTTGCGGATCAAGGCGGGTTTCGATCCTACGGCGCCTGATCTGCACTTGGGTCATACGGTCCTCATCAATAAGTTGCGTCATTTTCAACAGCTTGGGCATGAGGTGCTATTCCTGATTGGGGACTTCACTGGCATGATCGGCGATCCCACGGGCAAGAACGTCACCCGCAAGCCCTTGAGCCGTGAGGAGGTACTGGAAAACGCCAGGAGCTATGAGGAACAAATCTTCTCTATGTTGAGTCCGGACCGCACGCGGGTGGTGTTCAACTCCAGCTGGATGGGGGAGATGCGGGCGGCCGATTTGATCCAGTTGGCGGCCCGTCATACGGTAGCCCGCATGCTGGAGCGCGATGATTTCTCCAAGCGTTTCAAGTCCGGTCAGCCGATTGCCATTCATGAGTTTCTTTACCCAATCGTCCAGGGCTATGACTCGGTGGCACTTAGGGCGGACGTGGAACTCGGTGGCACTGATCAGAGATTCAATCTGTTGGTGGGGCGGCAACTTCAGGAATCCTATGGCCAGGAGCCCCAGGTCGTCATCACTATGCCGATCTTGGAAGGGCTGGATGGAGTTCAGAAGATGTCCAAGTCCCTTGGTAACTATATAGGGATCGCTGAGCCACCAGATCAGATGTTCGGCAAGCTGATGTCGATTTCTGACGATTTGATGTGGCGCTATTTTGAACTCTTGAGTGATGTCTCCCAGGAGGAGATTGCCGGGTGGCGACGGTCCGTCTCCGAGGGGGTCAATCCTCGTGACATCAAGTTTCGTCTAGGCGAGGAGATGGTCAGTCGATTCCATGGTAAGCAGGCGGCAGCCCTGGCCTTGAAGGACTTTATTGCCAGGTTCCAGCAAGGTGCCATGCCCGAAACGATACCTGAGGTCACGGTAATGGCGAGGGGAGAGGCGGTGCCGATCGCGAACCTCCTCAAGGATGCTTGCCTGGTCAAGAGTACCTCGGATGCCTTGCGTCTGATTGACCAGGGTGGGGTGCGCATCGATGGTGAGCGGGTAGGTGACCGGGGGCTGAGCTTCCGGGCAGGTTCCACTCATGTCTTTCAAGTTGGTAAGCGGCGGTTCGTGCGGGTATCCGTAACAACCGCCTTGGACCCTGCCGAAAAAAAGTTAGGTTGTTCCATGAGTGCGGGTTGAGAAAGTTTGAGAATTATATACTGCGTAGAGATGGTTCTTACCTGCTCCCAAGAACGCTCGGCCAATTGGTCTGACTGAACGAGGAGAAGCGCCTTCCCCGCCCTGCTTTTTTTTAGGCTAGGGACTTTTTTGCCTGGGCTGCG
>CAZFZB010000125.1:0-3276 GCA_964523415.1 uncultured Chromatiaceae bacterium
CTGGAGGCCGCGGGCGCCGTGATCGGCAAGAGTCGCCAGCACGAGATCGATCGCATCATCTATGTCATGCCCAGCGTTTACGGGCATCTGCCCATCCAGGATCGCTATGCGGTGGCGCGGCTGATCGGGCGTCTCCTGCGCGTCGATGACCAGGGGCGCAAGGTTATGCTGCTGGGGCCGGGGCGCTGGGGCACCACCATGCCGCTGCTGGGCGTGCCGGTCTCCTTCGCGGAAATCGACAAGGTGGCGGTGCTCTGTGAGATCGTGGCGATGCGGGAGAATCTGGTGCCCGATGTCTCCCTCGGCACCCACTTTTTCAATGACCTGGTGGAGTGGAATATGCTCTACCTGGCGATTTTCCCGGGCCGGGAGGGCAACCTGTGGGACCTGGAATTCTTCGAGCAGTCCCCGAACCGGTTGGCGGACCTGGTGCCCGAGGCGGCGAAGTGGGAGCAGGCCGTTCGGGTCATAGATCCTGCAAGCCAGCAGGGCGTTTTGACCATCTGGGCTAGTTCCCTGGAACAAAGGGTGCTCTGCCACCTGGCCCAGGACAATCGGGATCCGGCCTAGTTTGCCGGTGGTCGCACCTGGCCTCTGGCTGCCAGTAGGTCACATTCAACCCACCCAAGAGCGCCGGTAACCTGCTTTTAGAGCGCCTTGCCCTTATAGCCCTAACCCAAACGGAATCAAAATGATGAAAAAGCTATTCACCTTCATCCTCTGTGCTCTCCCCGCTTTCGCCCTGGCTGCGCCCTATTCCGTGTACGAGAGCGAGAGTGACTTCGACACCGTTCTCGATGGCGCTAAGAACGCCATTCAGGAGCGGGGTCTCTATATCAATAACATCATGCACCTGGGCGAGATGTTGGAACGTACTGGCAAGGACCTGGGAATTGGTGGACCCATCTACGCCCGCGCCGAGTCCATTGAGTTCTGCAGCGCCACCTTGTCCCGGAAGATGACCGAGGAGGATCCTCATCGGCTTGTCAATTGCCCCTTCATTCTTTCCATCTATAACTTGCCGGGGCAACAGGGCAAGACCTTCATCGTTCATCGCAATATCCCCGAGGAAGAGACCGCGGCGAGCCCCGTCATGCGCGAGGTGGCCGAGATGCTGAAGGGTGTTGCCGAGGGTGCCGCTTCCTGGTGAGAAAGGGTTATTCTGGCAAGCAGTTAGCAGATGGGCTAACATTTTCACGCTGGCGGCGGTGGTCGCCACCGGTAGGGGTAACTTGGGTAGCCTTGAGGACGAATCAATGAATCATATAAGAACGCCGATTGTCGCCTGTTTCATCGCCATTGGACTGAGTAGTTGCGCGTCCACGGGGTCAAACCAGGCGACGGGGACGGCGGTTGGGGCAACCGGGGGGGCCTTGGCGGGGGCCATCATCGCTAACAATACTGGAGGTAACCCCCTGATTGGGGCTCTGATTGGTGGTATTGCCGGCGGTGTGATCGGCGCCGCTATTGGCGCCCAATTGGATGAGCAGGAGCGTCTGGCCATGGAGGCGGCCATGCATAAGGCTGCCCTAGCAAAACCAAACCAAAAGATAGCCTGGACATCCCCGACCCCATCCAAGAAATCCGGTAAAAAGACCACTGGCTATATCATCCCCGGAGAAATCTATACCAATAATTCGGGTCAGCAGTGCCGCAACCTCGAGCAGGTTGCCGACAAGGATGGACAGACCATTAAGGGCAGTACGACGACCTGTAAGACCAAAAAGGGTTGGGAGGCGTCGGCGGTCTAATGGTTTGAATCGCCGGCGGGGCGGGCTCGGTAAGCCCGCTCCAGCGTTTTCTGAGTCAAACGAAGGGCCAGTGACAGGCCTGGCTAGAAATCCTTGACCTGTTGGAAAACCTGGGACCCGGCCTGGCCCTCGCCCCCCCGTAGTTTTGCGACCGCCTCCGGATTGATCTCCTCCAGCTTTTTCAGGCTGTTCTCATCCTTGGCGATATGGCGTAAACGCCCGGGCGTGGCATCCGCCAAGGCGGCTGGAGGCTTGCTATTGAAATCTGCAAGTATGCGGTCCAGATCCTTGTTGCCATGGAAGCTGACCTTGACGACGCCTTGTTCCACGGAATCGAGTTGGAAGGCCTTCTCGCCAAACTTGGCATTCAGGGGTTTGACTAACACATTGTTTACCAACTCGGCAAAGTTGCTGTTGTTGCCAGCAAACTCCACCTCATAAAAGGATATGCCATTAGAGGTGAAATTCCGGAAGTCCACCCGCAGTACCGGCCTCAGGCCAATCAGCTCCTTTTTGAACAGAACCGCGACGTCGTAATTGGGCAGGCCCATTACCCGCAGTTCGTATACCTTGCTGGGGCTCATGAGCCGCTGTTCGAAGAAGTCCCGGGAGAATTCGGAGCCGATCATTTTGCCGACATCCTGAATCGCCTCGTCCTCGCTCGCCCAGCCCTGACGTTTTGGCACCTTGTTGTTGAAGTAGATTTCTTCACCGGTATGGTTGTCGACACACTTCACGGTCCAGGAGGTGATCAGGGTCTTCTTGACGTTTATTCCGGAGGCCTGCAGGGTGATGTTGCGGACATCGAATTTGACCTTCCCATAAATGGAAAAATCGGATTCCTTGAGGTGGGAGATGGAAACCGTGGTGTCGACCTGATTTTCGAGGGCAGAGGTCTCGGTCATCTCCGTTTTGAGTTTCTTGGTCATTTCCTCCGACCAGACCCGATAGCCAAAACCGGAGATATGTTCCTTGAGGATGTTTTCGGCAATGTCCGAGCGACTCGTCCAACTGCCCCGTGCCGCATCCTGGGCAAATACGGCCACGGAGATCTTGGGATCGCCATATTGCCGGATATAACCGACCCGGGAGGAGCGCGACATTTCCTGGAGGGCGTCCTGGACCCCGGTGACATAGACCTCGGCCTGGATGAGCAAGTGCATGAAGCCATCTTCCCCAAGCCAGGGATTGCTCTCCTTGATTACGCGCTTGATCAGGCCCGTGGATTGGCTGAAGACCCGGTCCTCCAGCAGTACATAGTTTTCCACCAGGGTCGAACTGTCGATGAAGGCACCCACCGCCTTCTCAATGACCTGTCGCCGGGCATCCTGGCGCAGATCATCGATCATGAGCCCCTTGTCGCGTTGATAGGTGTCCGCATTGGGATCCGCCAAGCCCTCGGCGGTGACGGTAATGGTGTCCGCCGCAATGGCAGGGAGGCTCAACAATCCCAACAGGATGATAGCGAATAGTCGCTGAGGTCTGAGGCTGATGTGTCGCATTCCATTTCCTCCCTTACCCCTAA
>CAZFZB010000125.1:3376-4882 GCA_964523415.1 uncultured Chromatiaceae bacterium
ACGATGGCCCGTTCAGCCGCGACCTTGGCGGCATTCACGGTCATGAGTTTTTTGTTCCCCGCAACAGCGAGTTGGGTGCCTAGCATCAAGGCTAGCGCCACCAGGGCGAAACGAAAATAAAGGCGAGTCATAGATTACTCCTCGGTATTCTCGGAAAAGTTCATTCTCTTAGGATCGGCTGTCCCTGCCAGGGATGAGCATGATGCTCCTCACCAATAGAGCAGAGCGGCGCCGCCTCCGATGTTGATGGATTTCAGGGGTGCTAGTTGCTTTATGTCCTCCGGGGATAGATTGATCATCTTGATGTTGGGGTGGCTGTTAAACAAGACCTCCAGTTCCTGCCGTCCTGCCGTCACGGGTATCGGTAGTGGCGCCGTGGCGAGGCCAGGGGTTAGGGGCGCCCCTTGGACGTCGGTATTGTAAGACGGCGGCAGAGGCCCGAATCGGATACTGGAGGAATTGTCCCCAAAGGGTGCCAGTACCTCCTTGCCGCCTTCCTTGTCGCCGGTCTTTCTTACCTCAAAGGGGCGGCTGGTCTCGCCCCCGGTATCAGGAGGTCCCAGGCGTTCAAAGCGATCCACCTTGATGACGCGCTCGCCATTCTGCTCGAGGATGCGAGCCCGAAGCCGGTACTCGCCATCCTTGTTGCCCGCCTTGAGACCCTCCAGAACCTCCCGGTTGATATCGATGAGTTCCTCGGCATTCCGATCCATCATGGCGCTGTTGCCGGCCCAAACCTGGGCCGGTACAGCGACTATCGCCACCAAGAACAGGCCGTACGTGATGGCGTTCATCAGGTTACCATTCGCCCGGCTTCAGCGCGCGGCCGCCACCCGTGAATTCCGTTGCCCTTTCCTCCTTGGGAGGACGGGGACCACCTCCGCCACCCCCGCCACAGATTTCGCGTTGGGCGCGGCGCAGACCTTCCTGGGCGTCCAACAACCCAGGGTTGAGGGCCAGTGCCTTTTTATACATGTCTACGCTGGCCTTGCATTGCCCCTTCATCCGATAAATCTCGCCCAGGTAGTAGAAGGGCATGGGTTGGGCAGGAGAGTATTGGGTGGCTTGCTTCAGGTGGGATTCCGCCGGGCCGTATTGGTGCATTTTAAAGTAGATGATGCCCGCCCCGGCCTGAGCCCCGCCATGGCTGGGTTGGACGCGGATGGCGCTCAGATAGGCATCCAGTGCCTGGTTTTGCATGTTAAGGGCCTCGTAGGCCTTCCCCAGCCCATAGTAGGCCTCGCCATAGCGGGGATCCAGGCGCACCGCCTCCTGAAAATTCATGAGGGCGCCATTGTAGTCGCCGACATCGTAGGCGGTTCTTCCCTGGTTGTAATAGTCCGTTGCCGTCCCGCCACCGGTAGGCACTGTTTGGCAGCCCACCAGGAGCAGGCTCATCAATAACGTCACAAAGAGACGACGCATCTTATTCTCTCCTCTGTTCGACCTCGTGTGGATGGAAACTGGGGTCTCGCGACTTTCAGCATAACTATAGGTTTCCGGTGG
>CAZFZB010000125.1:4982-7837 GCA_964523415.1 uncultured Chromatiaceae bacterium
CCATCGAGTCCTTCCACGAGGGCCTTGGTGAAGGCACCGTTGCCCCATTCGGGGTTTTCCAGTGAATATTGCTTGCCGGTGGAACTGGCAAAGACCACCACCCCGTTCTCGGCGGAGGTCAGGTCATTGATTACGCCAGTAATGTTGGCGACGTCCCGACGCGCGCCCATGATGTTGCCGGAGTGGCAGGTATCCACGAAGGCCAGCACCTTGCTGGGGAGGGCTGAGAGGGTCTTCTTGACGTCATAATAGGGGACGGCGGTGCGGCGTAGGCGTTCGGGATCGGCGTCCCGGGTCAGGTAATAGTAGTCGCCATCGGGATCATTCACGCCGTGGCCGGAGATGAAGAGGACGGCGATATCACGACTGGTGACCTCGTGGCGCAACCAGTCGAGGCCATCGAGAAATTCATCGCTGGTAGGATTCTCGAGCATCCGGACGACCACATCCCGGTAGATACCGCCAGACTGGCGTTCCAAGGCGGCACCGAAATCCTTCGCGTCCTTGGCGGCATATTTGAGGTCTAGGCTGTCGTCGGCATAGTCCGAAACTCCGGATGTCAAGGCATAGAGTTTGGGCTGGGCAATAAATTCCTCTGACTGGCCCCCGCCCTCCCAGCGCAGCTTGATGGTCTCGGGTGGTGAGGCGCCGTAGCGGTTCTCGGCCACCAGGCTGAGCGTCAGGTCCCGGGGGGGGAGACTTAACTCAACCATCTCCTCCCCATCTGCGGCGGGTTTGACCTCTTCGCGCTTGGTGATGCGTTGGAGTCCCCGTTGGGTATCCAGGGGCCGCCCATCCACCAGCACCTGAAACTGGCTGATCGGCTCACCACTGGGGTTTTTGATGCGATAGCGCAGGGTGGTCTGGCTTTGAGCGAAGCTGTCTCCATCCTTGGGGCTGATGATCTGGACAAGAGGGGGCAGGGAGGTCGCCACGCTTTGGTCGGGGAGGGTTCTTTTACCCTGGGTATTCGCCCTGGCAATGGCCTGGCCCTCATCCAGGGTCTCAAGAATGTTTGCCACCACCTCGGGACGGTAGAAACGCTCACGGAAGCTACTGACGGGATAGAAGTCGGAGGCATTGGCCTTGGTCATGGTCTTGCCGACCAGGGTACCGACCTTGGGGGGGGATTTGGGGTCCTGGCGCTGAGGCCAGACATCGAAGGCGAGATAATCCAGACCCCGGATGATGTTGACATGGAGGGGTTCGCCGGCTCGGGACGAGTTGATGACCTCGATCAACTCGTCCCGTGATTTGACCCGGACCCCATTGACCGATTCAATCTGGTCACCAGCCAGGATGCCGGCGCTTGCGGCGGCGGAGCCGGGGACCAGGCTCAGCACCGACAGACCCTCGCCCATCTCAACCCGATTCAGGTGCCATCCAATCAACCGGTCACCGCCGGGGCTGGCGTCATAATAGCCATCCGGGCTCCAGAGCACCCATTCCCGGGTCTCCTTTTGTACGAACAGCGCCAGGAGTTCCTGGCCATCCGCATAGCGATACCAGCGCACCGTGCCATCTCCGAGGGCGGCTATCGCCAAGCGGCCGTCGGCGCTGATGTTTACGCCCCAGACGGTATCGGGAACCTGGGTTTGCCACACAGACTGGCCCAGGCGGTCGAAACGGCGCAGATACCAGGCCGTGCCCAAGAGGAGGCTTTGGCCATCGGGGGCGATGGCCAGGGCGCGGGAGGTCTCGTGAGGTTTGAGGGGCAGGCCCTTGCCGTTGAGCTTGGGCCCCGGTTTGTTCTCCCAGTCGCTGACCTTGAGTCCAGAAGCCTTGATGCGGGGAGGGGCCAGGGGGCTGATACCCAGGCCGTGGCGTGCCGCATCGTCCAAGCCGCCGGGACCCAGGCCTTGAGCCAGTCGCCATTGATTGAGGGCCACCCTTAATTGGGGCCCCGCCTGGCCGTCGATGCCGCCGGGGTCGAAACCTGCTTCAACCAGGCGTTGCTGGAGCAGCCAGGTCTCGTTGATCTGGCCTTCGAAAAGCCGCTTGGCGTTGATATCGAACATGACCGACTGATTGCCGCCATAGCCGAGACCCACCGCCACCCTTCTCCCGTCGGCGGAGACCCGGAAATTCTCGCCGAGTTTATTGCGTAAATCGGGAATCACGGCGCGCCTTTCCTGGAGCAAGTCGCCATCATGACTGAACCTGAGCCAGGCGGGGTCATTGGTGGCTACCAGGAGTTCACCATTGGCCAGAGGCTCCAGGTCGGCCAGGCTGTTACCCGTGCCCTTCCAATAGTGGCGCTCGCCCCTGCCCGCCTTATCCCAGGCCACAACCGGAAATTTCCCATCGAGCTGGAATCGGCCACCCGCGAACAGGTGTTGACCATCGCTGGACCAGGACACCTTACTCAGGTCGCCGTTGTCGATGCCTTTGGTATTGGGATGGTCCAGGGGTTGCAAATCCTTGCCGGAAAGCAGGTTCACCACCGGGGCGTCCGCGAAGCCGATGGCGATCCGGGTGCCGTCGGGGGAGAAGGCGACGGCGAAGGGCTCCTTGCCTCCCGGCGCCGGGCGCTTTGCAAGGAGGTGAAAATGACTGTCATAAAGGCGTATCTGGCCATCCAGGGAACTGGTCACCAACTGCCCCCTGGCGTCGAAGTCGCACCAGTGACTGGCGTCGCCATAGTCACTATCGCTGGCCACCTGTACCCAGCCATCCGTGGACCAGACGCGGATGCCCTCGCTACCCAGACTGGCCGCCAGGAAGCGGCCATCCCTGGAAAAGCAGAGGTGGTTGATGACATCGGGTAAACCAAACAGGAATTTCCGCAATTCACCACTTGCCCTATCAAAGAGGTAGAGGTGGTAACCGCCTGGCCCCTCGGTCCCCGCCTTGGT